>NZ_JBEPCY010000012.1:0-214211 GCF_040299965.1 Streptomyces sp. NPDC000594
AGCGCCCCTCGCTGTCCTGCTCCTCACCGTCCCGGGGGGCCTCGCCGTGCGGTTCGGCCCGGTCCCGCAGCCAGGCGAGCGCCGCCGTGCGGCGGCCCCCACGGTCATTCCCGGACCCACGGTCATTCCCGGACCCTCAGGCCTCCCGGACCCTCGGGCCTCCCGGGCCTCAGGCCCCCGGGGCCACCCTCTCCGGCGCGGGTCGCAGCTCGGTGACCATCCGGGCCAGCTGCTCCATCGGCGCCGTCCCCGTCACCACGGTGATGGAGCCCTTGTCCTCCCGGACCAGGGCGTCGTACTTGGGCCCCTCCCAGCGCTGCCAGGTCTCACCGTCGATCCGGCGCGTCTCACCGGTGTCCTCGGCCTGGTGGGTGACGCGCGGGACGAACTTGCCCTTGCTCTCGGTGGACTGCTCGACCGCCACATACTCCTGGTCCGGATCGAGGAAGCCCAGGTGCCAGGAGTCGTCCGCGTACCCCTTGTACGAGACCGAGGTGGCCTTCCACCCCTGCTTCTCCAGCCCCTGGGGCGCCAGCAGCGGATAGGGGGCGGCGCGCTGGGCCGTCACCAGCTCCACCTGATAGTCCAGGGCCTTGATCGGGTCGGCGTCGTCCTCGTCCGGAAAGAAGAAATAGACCACTCCGACGACCGCACCGATGGCCATCATCGAAAGAATCATGTCGCGGATCGTCTGTTTGCCTCGCATACCTGCCACGCCCCCATCGTCGCATCCCCCTCCCGCGCTCATACGTGGGCCCCGCTGCTCATTCTGTCGACAGCGGGATAGAGTCGAAGCACCCTCAATCACGGCCGTCGCGTCGTACAGAAAGGTGCGCTCCGATGACCGAGCACGCTATGCCGTCCCAACTGGAGGTCTCGCCGGAGGCCCCCGACCGCAACCTCGCCCTGGAGCTGGTCCGGGTCACCGAGGCCGCCGCCATGGCCGCGGGCCGCTGGGTGGGGCGCGGTGACAAGAACGGCGCCGACGGAGCGGCCGTGAAGGCCATGCGGACCCTCGTCCACACCGTCTCGATGAACGGCGTCGTCGTCATCGGGGAAGGGGAGAAGGACGAGGCCCCGATGCTCTTCAACGGAGAGCACATCGGCGACGGCACCGGCGCCGAGTGCGATATCGCCGTGGACCCGATCGACGGCACCACCCTGGCCGCCAAGGGCATGCCGAACGCCATCGCGGTGCTGGCCGCCGCCGACCGGGGCGCGATGTTCGACCCGTCCGCCGTCTTCTACATGGACAAGCTGGTCACCGGCCCGGAGGCCGCCGACTATGTGGACATCGACGCACCGGTCTCCGTCAACATCCGGCGGGTCGCCAAGGCCAAGAACTCCTCCCCCGCCGATGTGACGGTGGTGATCCTCGACCGGCCGCGCCACGAAGGCGTCGTCAAGGAGATCCGGGAGACCGGCGCACGGATCAAGTTCATCTCGGACGGCGATGTCGCGGGCGCGATCATGGCGGTCCGCGAGGGCACCGGTGTGGACATGCTGATGGGCATCGGCGGTACGCCCGAGGGCATCATCACCGCCTGTGCGATCAAGTGCCTCGGCGGCACCATCCAGGGCAAGCTGTGGCCCAAGGACGAGGCGGAGCGGCGCCGCGCCCTCGACGCCGGCCATGACCTCGACCGGGTGCTCTCCACGGACGACCTGGTCAAGGGCGACAATGTCTTCTTCGTCGCGACCGGGATCACGGATGGCGAGCTGCTGCGCGGGGTGCGCTACCGCTCGGAGACGGCGACCACGCAGTCCCTGGTGATGCGGTCCAAGTCCGGCACCATCCGGCAGATCGACTCGACCCACAAGCTCTCCAAGCTGCGGGCCTACAGCCAGGTGGACTTCTCCCGCGCCCAGTGAGCCCGGACCCCGAAAAAGGAAGAAGGGCCCCGAGGGCCCTTCTTCCTTGAGGGTGCGGCGGTCCGGCGCCGGCACCGGGGAGCACCCCGGCCGGCCCGGCACCTCCGGCTCAGGCCGCCGACTGCGCCTTCTTCACCTCGATGTCATGCCGCCTGCGCCGGGCCAGCACCACCCGGCGCTCGGCGGCGGTCAGCCCGCCCCAGACGCCATAGGGCTCGGGCTGGAGCAGGGCGTGTTCCCGGCACTGGACCAGTACGGGGCACCGGGCGCAGACCCGCTTGGCCGCCTCCTCCCGGGAGAGCCTCGCGGCCGTCGGCTCCTTGGAGGGGGCGAAGAACAGTCCGGCCTCGTCACGTCGGCAGACCGCCTCCGTATGCCAGGGCCCGTCCTGATCTTCCCTCGCGGGGACACGCTGTGGGGGTACAGCGGTCACCTGCGAGGACTGGTACGACAGTTGCAGCACGGTCTACTCCTGACGACGGCTTCGCGAGCGAGAGACGACGCAGCACTCCCTACCCGCTGTACGCACTCCTATGCACTGAGTGGCACACCGGTCTGAGGTGCGGAACCGCGCATGGGCGCCCACGGCCGAAAAGCGCTCCGGGGCGGAGCCGTCCGAACCGGGCGTCGCACGCCGCCTCAGCCGAGGAAGTACTTCCGCATCCGGTCCTGGAGATCGGCGACCCGCCGTCCCCGTCGGGGCCGGGCCTCGACGGTGCCGAAAACGGAGTAGCCATGGATCGTGACGACCGGGGCGTCCGGCTCCACCGATTCCAGGGTGCGCACCTCGAAACTGCCGAAGACGCCGTTCCCGTTCCCCCGCAGGGTGATGTTCTCCGGCACCCTGACCTCGACACTGCCGAAGATCGAGGTCGCGTTGATCACGGTGTGACGCTGCTCGAAGAGGGCCCGGGTGAGATCGATCTCGACACTGCCGAAGATCGCGAAGGCATTGGTGCGGCGGCTGACCCGCCAGCGGCCCTTGCGGACGGAGCTGGAGAAGACCGCCACCAGATTCTCGGCGGCGCCCCGCGGGCCGGGGACCCCGGCGGGCAGCGGCCGCTCCGGGGCCTCGCGCGCGGCGGGCAGATCCCGCACCAGTGGCTGAAGTTCACCCATCGTCTTGGCGGTGTAGACCGCCTCGATGCGCTCGGCATGCTCCTCGGCGTCCAGTCGGCCCTCCGCCAGGGCCTCCCGGAGGATGTCGGCGAACCGGTCCCGGTCGGCGTCCGAGGCGCGCAGGGTGTCGGTGGCCGGGGCGGCACCGGCGCCGGCGCCGGCGGGGACGACGGGCTGAGGGGGCTGCTTTTCGAGGTCCACGACCTCAGCGTAGCGAAACGCGATAGATCGCGACCAGGGGCAACACCCGGCGAAAACAGCCCGGATCACCCCGATCACACCGTCCGCGCTTCCCTCCGCAGCACCGCCGGGGCGCTCCCCGTACCGCCGGAAACCACCCCATGACCTGCCCGGATGCCGACTGAGCCTTACCTCACACGGGCGACTCCCCAGGGGCGCTCTACGCTGGGACGCGCGTCGCTCATCGCGACGCCACGCCGGGTCCGCCAGGCCCGCCGAGTCCGCTGAGTGAGGAATGGCCGTCATGCCGGAGTTTACGTACTCAGATCTGCTCCCCCTGGGAGAGGACACCACCCCCTACCGTCTGGTCACGGACCGGGGTGTCTCCACCGTCGAGGCGGGCGGCCGTACGTTCCTCAAGGTCGAGCCGGAGGCGCTGCGGCTGCTCGCCGCCGAGGCCATGAAGGACATCTCGCACTTCCTGCGCCCCGACCACCTCACCCAGCTGCGCCGGATCGTGGACGACCCGGAGGCCTCCGGCAACGACAAGTTCGTCGCGCTCGATCTGCTGAAGAACGCGAACATCGCGGCGGCCGGCGTGCTCCCCATGTGCCAGGACACCGGCACCGCGATCGTCATGGGCAAACGCGGCCAGAACGTCCTCACCGAGGGCGGCGACGAGGAGGCCCTCTCCCGGGGCGTGTACGACGCGTACACGGAGCTGAACCTCCGCTACTCCCAGATGGCCCCGCTGACCATGTGGGAGGAGAAGAACACCGGCTCCAATCTGCCCGCGCAGATCGAGCTGTACGCGACCGACGGCGGCGCCTACAAGTTCCTCTTCATGGCCAAGGGCGGCGGCTCGGCCAACAAGTCCTTCCTCTACCAGGAGACCAAGGCGGTCCTGAACGAGACCGCCATGATGCGCTTCCTGGAGGAGAAGATCCGCTCCCTGGGCACCGCCGCCTGCCCCCCGTACCACCTGGCCATCGTGGTCGGCGGCACCTCCGCCGAGTACGCGCTGAAGGCCGCGAAGTACGCCTCCGCGCACTACCTGGACGAGCTGCCGACCGAGGGCTCCCCGACCGGTCACGGCTTCCGCGACACCGAGCTGGAGCAGAAGGTCTTCGAGCTGACCCAGCGGATCGGGATCGGCGCACAGTTCGGCGGCAAGTACTTCTGCCATGACGTCCGGGTGGTGCGGCTGCCGCGCCACGGCGCCTCGCTGCCGGTGGCCATCGCCGTCTCCTGCTCCGCCGACCGCCAGGCCAAGGCGAAGATCACCGCCGAGGGGGTCTTCCTGGAGCAGCTGGAGAAGGACCCGGCGCGCTTCCTTCCGGACACCACGGACGAGCACCTCGCCGAGCAGGCCGGGGAGAGCGCGGGCGATGTGGTCCGGATCGACCTGAACCGGCCGATGGACGAGGTACTGGCGGAGCTGACCAAGTACCCGGTGAAGACCCGGCTCTCGCTGACCGGCCCGCTGGTGGTGGCGCGGGACATCGCGCACGCCAAGATCAAGGAGCGGCTGGACGCGGGCGAGGAGATGCCGCAGTACCTGAAGGACCACCCGGTGTACTACGCGGGTCCGGCGAAGACTCCCGAGGGGTACGCCTCGGGCTCCTTCGGGCCGACGACCGCCGGGCGGATGGACTCGTACGTCGAGCAGTTCCAGGCGGCGGGCGGCTCCAAGGTGATGCTGGCGAAGGGCAACCGCAGCAAGCAGGTCACCGACGCCTGCGGGGCGCACGGCGGCTTCTATCTGGGGTCGATCGGCGGCCCGGCGGCCCGGCTGGCGCAGGACTGCATCAAGAAGGTCGAGGTCGTCGAGTACGAGGAGCTGGGCATGGAGGCGGTCTGGCGGATCGAGGTGGTGGACTTCCCGGCGTTCATCGTGGTGGACGACAAGGGGAACGACTTCTTCACCGAGCCGGCGCCCGCGCCCACCTTCACCTCCATCCCGGTGCGGGGCCCGGGGCTGGGCTGAGGTCGGGGGCTGGGCCGTGCGCACGGGCCCCGGGGACCGATGACCCCCGGGGCCCGTGCCCCGCACTCAGTACTCAGTGGCGCAGTGGCTCGGTGCTCCGGTCAGGCGAAGCGCTGGTTCGCCGCTCCCGAGCAGCTCTGGAGCCGCAGCGCGTCCCGCGCCGACGCGTGGGTGACACACATCCCCCGGGCCGCGTCGGGCCGGAGGGTGTCCCCGTCCTTCACGAAGCGCTGGTTGGCGGCGCCGGAGCAGTTCCACAGGACCAGCGCGGCCCCCGCCCGGTAGTCGCCCCGGGGCACGTCCAGACAGCGGTCCTGGGTCAGCTCGCTGTGGACGGAGCCCCGGGCCGGGTCCTGCCACCAGCCCTGGTTGCGCCCGCCGTGACACTCCCAGCCGAGGATCGCGGTGCCGTTACGGGTGACCGCGCGGTCGATGTCGGCGCAGGCGCCCGTGGCGGCGTTGCGCAGCGGCTTGTAGTGGTCGTCCCAGGCGCCCGCGCGCAGCACCGGGCGGCCGTCGGAGCCGGACTCGGCGCAGCCGGCCTCGCGCAGCCCGGAGTCGTACAGCTGGGTGAGGCAGGAGGCGAAGGCGGCGTGGCCGCGGGCGTTGGGGTGGAAGGACTGGCGGACGGAGTTCTCGTCCGGCGGGAAGTGGCCCATGTCGATGTAGAGGCCGCGGACCCAGGGGTCCTCCATACAGACCTCATGGCCCTGGAAGAGGCGTGAGTTGTCGAGGTAGACGGCCCCGGTGGCGCGGGCGACCTCGCGCATGCCGCGCTGGAAGGCGGGGACGGCGGTGTTGCGGCCCCAGACGGTGTCGGCGTCGTAGCCCATGCCGCCGCAGATCAGCTTGCCGGGGAAGTTGGGATTGTCGCGGAAGTCGGGTCCGATGGGGCTCGGGTAGCCCATGACGACCAGCTTGTAGTCGCCGTCGGCGTAGCCGGCGTCCCGCATCACGGTGCGCAGATCGCGGACGGTGGACTGGACCTTGGGGACGAGCCGGTCGACCCTGGCCTGCCAGCCGCCGGAGTACTTGGGCTCGCAGGGGCCCTGGAGGGTCACATAGCGGATGACGCAGTCAGTCATCACGGGGCCGAACTGGAGGTCGTCGTTGGCGCCCGCGACCAGGAGCACCATCTTGATGCGGGTGTTGCGGGCCTTGATGGCGAGATTGTCGCTCTGGACGAGTTCATCGGCGTACTGCTTGGTGCCGCCGATCCGGATGTTGCCGGTGTACGCGCCGGAGCAGGAGACGTTGTACGTGATGTCGGCGGCGATGCCGGTGCGGTGGATGGCCGCGTCCGGGGAGCGGTGGCACCAGTTGTCGGGGCCGTCGGTGCCGGGTTCGTAGGTGCCGACGCCCTCGCCGGAGATCTCGCTGTCGCCGAGGGAGATCAGGCCGGTCTTGCGGGTGGCCAGGGGGCGTTCCGCGGGGCTGCCGTAGAGCTTGACCGCCTCCGCCGCCCTGACCGCCTCCAGCTGGGGCGGGAGCGGTACGGACGCGGTCCTTAAGCTCCCGGGGGCGGCGGGGGGTCCGGCGGCCCCGGCGGCCGGGGCGGTGAGCCCCAGGAGCCCCGCGGTCAGCGCGCCGGCGGCGAGTGCCGCCACCGCGCGAAGTCGTTTCCGGGTCTGTGTCATTGCGCCTCCGCGGTAGTGGGTTACCCCAGGTATTTACTGGTGGGTAGCGCGGATGGGAATAGGGCGTACCGGATCCGCGCTCAAGCGGACGCGGGCAGCGGCCCGCGACAACCGGGGCTGCCCGAGCCAGGAGGACGCGAGAGCGATGACCGAGAACGGCGACCGGACACGGGTCGAGCACGATTCCATGGGCGAGGTGCGGGTGCCCGTACACGCCAAGTGGCGGGCGCAGACCCAGCGCGCGGTGGAGAACTTCCCCGTCTCGGGACAACGGCTCGAACGGGCGCATATCGCGGCACTGGCCCGGATCAAGGGCGCCGCCGCCCGGGTCAACGCCGACCTGGGGGTGCTGGACCGGGAGACCGCCGAGGCCATCGCCGCCGCCGCCGAGGAGGTCGCGGAGGGCCGCTGGGACGACCACTTCCCGGTCGATGTGTTCCAGACCGGCTCGGGCACCTCGTCCAATATGAACACCAATGAGGTGCTGGCGACGCTGGCGGGTGAGCGTCTGGGCCGCCCCGTCCACCCCAACGACCAGGTCAACGCCTCACAGTCGTCCAATGACGTCTTCCCGTCCTCCATCCATGTCGCCGCGACCGCGGCCGTGACCGGGGAGCTGATCCCGGCCCTCGGTCATCTGGCGGAGGCGCTGGAGCGCAAGGCGGCGGAGTTCGCCGGGGTGGTCAAGGCGGGGCGTACCCATCTGATGGACGCCACCCCCGTCACCCTCGGACAGGAGTTCGGCGGGTACGCCGCCCAGGTGCGCTACGGCGTGGAGCGGCTGACCGCCGCCCTGCCCCGCCTCGCCGAACTGCCGCTCGGCGGCACCGCCGTGGGCACCGGCATCAACACCCCGCCCGGCTTCTCCGCCGCCGTGATCGCCGAGGTCGCCCGGGTCACCGGGCTGCCGCTCACCGAGGCGCGCGACCACTTCGAGGCGCAGGGCGCCCGGGACGCCCTGGTGGAGACCTCTGGCCAGCTGCGGGTGATCGCCGTCTCGCTCACCAAGATCTGCAACGATCTGCGCTGGATGGCCAGCGGCCCGCGCACCGGGCTCGCCGAGATCACCCTGCCCGATCTCCAGCCCGGCTCCTCCATCATGCCCGGCAAGGTCAACCCGGTGGTCCCCGAGGCGGTGCTGATGGTGGCCGCCCAGGTCACCGGGAACGACACCGCGGTCGCCGTCGCCGGGGCCGCCGGGAACTTCGAGCTGAATGTGATGCTCCCGGTGATGGCGAAGAACCTGCTGGAATCGGTCCGGCTGCTCACCAACGCCTCCCGGCTGCTCGCCGACCGGACCGTGGACGGGATCCGCGCCGATGTGGAACGGGCCCGGGAGTACGCCGAGTCCTCCCCGTCGGTGGTCACCCCGCTGAACAAGTACATCGGGTACGAGGAGGCCGCGAAGGTCGCCAAGCGGTCCCTCGCCGAGCGCCGGACGATCCGTGAGGTCGTCCTGGACGAGGGGTATGTGGAGCGCGGGGCGCTGACCCTGGAACAGCTGGACGAGGCGCTGGACGTGCTGCGGATGACCCGCCCGTGACGCGGGAGGGCCTGACGGCACCGGTGCGCGGACCGTCGGGGCCGCTGGGACCCCGGGAGGACGGCATCGGTGCGCGGACGGGGCCGTCCTCCTAAAATCTGCTCATGACAGGCACGGAACGCTTTCAGCGCTGGGCCCCCGGGGATCACATCCTCTGGCGATACCGGGGGCACGGCCCGCACCCCTCGGGACGGGAGCATGTGGACATCTGCCGCCCCGTGACCGTCGTCCAGGACAGTGCCGAGACGCTCGCCGTCTGGATGGCGCCGGGAACCGAGTGCGTCAAGCCGGTGCTGGCCGACGGCACCCCCGTACACCAGCAGCCCCTCGCGACCCGCTACACGGCACCGAGGACCGTGATGCGCGACCGCTGGTTCGGTACGGGGGTGCTCAAGCTCGCCCGGTCCGACGAGCCCTGGTCGGTCTGGCTCTTCTGGGATCCCGGCTGGAAGTTCAAGAGCTGGTACGTCAACCTGGAAGAGCCACGCACCCGATGGGCTGGCGGTATCGACTCCGAGGATCATTTTCTGGACATCTCGGTCTACCCCGATCGCAGCTGGCTCTGGCGGGACGAGGACGAGTTCGCCGAGGCCCAGCGGGCGGGGCTGATGAGCCACCGGAAGGCCCGCCGGGTGCGCGCCGCCGGGGCCGCCGCCGTGGAGGTCATCCGGGCCTGGGGACCGCCGTTCGCGGACGGCTGGGAGCACTGGCGGCCCGATCCCCGCTGGCGGGTGCCGGAGCTGCCGGCCGACTGGGGCAGCGTCCCCGCGCGGCTGGCGTCATGAGCGGGGGCCACGGCGGCGCCTTGGGCGGGTCTTCCCGGACCGGGTACGGGAGTCTTCGCGGGCCAGCTGCGAGGGTGTCCCCGGACCGGGTGCAAGATGTCCGACTCCCGTCCGGGAACCCGCTTCCGCGCAGAGGGGGCCATGAGACTCTTGATACGCCCCCTGGGGGCAAACGTAGGATCGTCGTCCGCAGGGCTGCGCCGCTCGGCAGGTGTGCGGTAACCATGGAGCGCAGCACCGGACCTGACCACACGTCATCATGAGTCACTTCGAGGGGGTGGAGCCGTGCCGGATGCCCGCCACCCTGTCGACGCCACCTTGAGAGCGGGTATACCGCCTCACGAGGCGTTTGCATCGCACACCCGGCCCAGACGGACGGAAGCCCACGCGTGACGGAGCAGCCCACCTCCCACGAAGGCCGACAGCCCTTGGCTGCCCGGCCGCAGGAACGCGCCCGGCCGCGCGCGGAGTCGGCCGGAGCCTCGGCCGCCGTGCCCGGCCCCGCCGTCCCCACCCCTGGCGGGCCACCGCAGGATCTCCAGGACCTCGCGGTGACGGCCCGGCGGGAAGGGGACCGACTGCGCTTCGTCGGCGCCGCCACCCGCAGGATCGCCCGGGGCATAGACCTGGACGAGATCGTGCTGGGGCTGTGCCGGGCGACGGTGCCGACCTTCTCCGACGCGATCCTGGTCTATCTGCGCGACCCCCTGCCGGTGGGCGACGAGCGCCCGGTGGCGCCGTTCGTGCTGCGGCTGCGGCGCACGGACCGGCTGCGTTTAGCTGAGGACGTGGTCGACTTCGGCGCCGCGGTGACCGCGGTGCCGGCCGTCGACCCCCACTACGACCTCACCCCCGCGTCCGATCTGTGCGAGGTCCGCTCCGGCGGGGCACTGTCGGAGGTGCTGCGCGGGGTGCGGCCGGTCTTCGGCGACTCCGCGGCGGCCCGGGCGGCCCTGCCGGAGCTGCTGGGGGCCGACCGCACGGTGCCCGCGGGCCATCGCGCCATCCTGGCCCCGCTGCGCGGGCGCCGGCGGGTGATCGGTGCCGCGGTCTTCCTGCGCCGCCCCGACCGGCCCGCCTTCGAGCCGAACGATCTGCTGGTGGCGGCCCAGCTGGCGACGCACACGGCGCTCGGCATCGACAAGGCGGTGCTGTACGGCCGGGAGGCGTACATCGCGGACGAGCTGCAGCGCACCATGCTGCCGGACTCGCTGCCGCAGCCCACCGGGGTGCGGCTGGCCTCGCGCTATCTGCCCGCCGCCGAGACGGCCCGGGTGGGCGGTGACTGGTACGACGCGATCCCGCTGCCGGGCAGCAGGGTGGCGCTGGTCGTGGGCGATGTCATGGGCCACTCGATGACCTCGGCGGCGATCATGGGCCAGCTGCGGACCACGGCCCAGACCCTGGCCGGTCTGGATCTGCCGCCGCAGGAGGTCCTGCACCATCTGGACGAGCAGGCCCAGCGGCTGGGCACGGACCGGATGGCGACCTGCATGTACGCGGTGTACGACCCGGTCTCGCACCGGATCACCATCGCCAACGCGGGCCATCCGCCGCCGGTGCTGCTGCATCTGGGCGGGCGGGCCGAGGTGCTGCGGGTGCCCCCCGGGGCGCCCATCGGGGTCGGCGGGGTGGACTTCGAGGCGGTCGAGCTGGACGCCCCGGCCGGTGCCACGCTGCTGCTCTACACCGACGGCCTGGTGGAGTCCCGGCTGCGGGACGTCTGGACCGGGATCGAGCAGCTGCGCGAGCGGCTGGCCGCCACCGCCCAGCTCACCGGGCCCGACCACTCACCGCCGCTGGAAGCGCTCTGCGACGATGTGCTGGACATGCTCGGACCGGGTGACCGGGACGACGACATCGCCCTGCTCGCGGCCCGCTTCGACGGGATCGCACCCAGCGACGTGGCCTACTGGTTCCTGGAACCGGAGGACGCGGCACCGGGCCGGGCGCGCCGGCTCGCCCGGCGGGCGCTCTCCCGCTGGGGGCTCGAAGAGCTGAGCGACTCGGTCGAGCTGCTGGTCAGCGAGGTGGTCGCCAACGCGGTGCGGTACGCGGAGCGGCCGGTGATGCTGCGGCTGCTGCGGACCGATGTGCTCCGGTGCGAGGTCGGGGACGACTCCCCGCAGCTGCCCCGGCAGCGCAAGGCCCGGGAGACGGACGAGGGCGGACGCGGCCTCTTCCTGGTCAACCGGCTGGCCCGGCGGTGGGGTGCCACCCGGCTCTCCAGCGGCAAGGTGGTCTGGTTCGAGCTGTCCACCCGGATCTGACCGGGCAGCGGCGACCTGAGCGGCGCGGGACCCCTGCGGGGGCCCGCGCCGCTGTCATTCCCGGCCGGACCATTCGCTCACTCGACGTGATCGACAAAGCGGGACAAATGTTGCCGACCCTCTGTCGGCGGAGTTGACTGGGGTACGCGCGGTGAAGCGGCCGACCGTATCCGGCCTGCCCCGCGCCCGACCTGCCCCGCCCCCTTCGACGGGAGGACGCTCGTGACCGAGTCAGCCCGTAAGGTTCCGTACACGACCGACAACGCCGGGATCCCGGTGGAGAGCGACGAACACTCGCTCACCGTCAGCCCCGACGGCCCGATCCTGCTCCACGACCACTATGTGATCGAGAAGATGGCCCAGTTCAACCGCGAACGGGTCCCGGAGCGGGTGGTGCACGCCAAGGGCGCGGGCGCCTACGGCTTCTTCGAGGTCACCCAGGACATCAGCCAGTACACCAAGGCCGTCGTCTTCCAGCCGGGCACCCGTACCGACCTGCTGGCCCGCTTCTCCACCGTCGCCGGAGAGCAGGGCTCCCCCGACACCTGGCGGGACCCGCGCGGCTTCGCGCTGAAGTTCTACACCGAGCTGGGCAACTACGACATGGTCGGCAACAACACGCCGATCTTCTTCATCCGCGATCCGCAGAAGTTCTCCGACTTCATCCACTCCCAGAAGCGCCATCCGGCCACCGGGCTGCGGAACAACGACATGCAGTGGGACTTCTGGACCCTCTCGCCCGAGACCGCGCACCAGGTCACCTGGCTGATGGGCGACCGGGGCATCCCCAAGTCGTACCGCTTCATGAACGGCTACAGCTCGCACACCTATCTCTGGGTGAACGGCGGCGGCGAGCGGTTCTGGGTGCGGTACCACTTCAAGACCGACCAGGGCGTCGACTTCTTCACCCAGGCCGAGGCCGATGAGCTGGCCGGGCACGACGCCGACCGGCACCGCCGGGATCTGCATGAGGCGATCGAGGCCGGGGACGCGCCGAGCTGGACCCTGAAGGTGCAGATCATGCCCTTCGACGCCGCCCCGGACTACCGCTTCAACCCCTTCGATCTGACCAAGGTGTGGCCGCACGGCGACTACCCGCTGATCGAGGTGGGGCGGATGACCCTCAACCAGAACCCCGAGGACTACTTCGTCCATATCGAGCAGGCCGCCTTCGAGCCCTCGAACCTGATCCCGGGCATCGGCCCGTCACCGGACAAGATGCTGCTGGGGCGGCTCTTCTCGTACCCCGACACCCATCGGTACCGGATCGGCCCCAACTACGCGCAGCTCCCGCCCAACCGGCCGCGGACGGCGGTGCGCTCGTACGCCAAGGACGGTCCGATGCGGTACGAGCCCTCCAACACCGCGATGCCGTACGCGCCGAACTCCTACGGCGGGCCCGCGGCGGATGTGGCCGCGTACGGCGAGCCGGCCGGCTGGTACAGCGCCGGTGACATGGTGCGGCACGCGTACACCCTGCACGCGGAGGACGACGACTGGGGGCAGGCGGGCACCCTGGTCCGGAAGGTGATGGACGACGCCGCCCGGGACCGGCTGGTCTCGAATGTGGCGGGCCATCTCCAGCAGGGCGTCTCCCGGCCGGTGCTGGAGCGGGCGTTCCAGTACTGGCGCAATATCGACCAGGACGTGGGCGACCGGATCGCCAAGACGGTCAACGGCGGCTGAGCACGGCACGCCCTGTGCCGAGGGCCCCGGGGAGATCGCTCCCCGGGGCCCTCGGTCCGTCCTGTCCGTCATGCGCTCCGCGTGCCGGTGTCAGCGGCGGAAGTCCTCGTCCTGCTGGCCGCCGGGCCGGTCCCCGCCGCCCGGCCGGTCCGGACGGCCGGTCGCGGAAGGGCTCCCGGTGGGCGTCGGCTCCTCCGGGCTCTCGGTGGGCGGGGCCGAGGAGGCCGGCGGCTCCTCCGGTTCCTCGGTCGCGGGCCGGGTGGCGGAGGAGGCGGGCGGAGAGGTCTTCTCCTCCTCCTCGCGGGTCGGCTCCTCGACGGGCTCCGAGGGTTCCAGGGAGGGCGTCATCGAGGGGGTGGCGGGCGTCCGGGGGACGGTGGGCGCCTTCACGTCCAGATCGAACCGGGCTCCGGCGTCGCCGCCGAGCGCCCTGGTGGTGTACGCCTTCCAGATCTCGGCGGGGATGCCACCGCCGTTGACCCGGCCCTCGCCGATGGTGTCGGTGAGGGAGACCTGGCGCTTGCCGTCGGGCGACGCGCCCAGCAGACCGACCACGGTGACCAGCTTGGGCGTGTACCCCGCGTACCAGGCGGTGACATTCCGCTCGGAGGTACCGGTCTTGCCCGCGGCCTGGTAGGCGCCCTGGGCGGCGGTGCCGGAGCCCTGGGTCACCACCTTCTGGAGGGCGGAGGTCACGGTGTCGGCGGTCTCCCGGCTGACGGCCTGGCCGCCGATGGGGTCCTTGAGGACGGCCTTGCGGACCCGGTGCTCGGCGGAGTTCACGATCGAGGGCGTGACCTTCTTGCCGTGGTGGGCGAGGGTCGCGTAGACCCCGGCCATGTCCCAGGTGGAGGCGTTCATCGTGCCCAGCGACATGGCGGGCCGCTCCAGGAAGCCGCTGCCGTCGCGCATGCCCATGGCGAGCGCGGTGTCCTTGGTCTTCGCCGGGGTGACATCCACGATCATCTGGGCGTACACCGAGTTGACCGAGTTGTTGGTGGCCTCCTGGATGCTGATGGGGCCGTGGTCCCGGTCGTTGATGTTCTCGGGGGCGAAGGGGATGTCGCTCCCCTCGACCGGGCGCTTGCTGTCGCCGTCGTAGATCGTCTCCAGGCCGATGTCGTCGCCGTCCTGCGTCTTGGACTCGTTCTCCAGCGCGGCGGCGAGCACGACGGGCTTGAAGGTGGAGGCGGGCTGGTAGTCGCGGCGGGTGGCGTTGGAGAGCCAGTGCTCGGTGGCGCCGACCCCGCCGTAGAGGGCGACGACCTCACCGGTCTCCGGGTCCACCGAGGTGGCGCCGGCCTGGACGGTGGCGTGCTTCTTGTTGCCCTTGCGGTCGAGCTTGGACTCCAGCTGGTCGCGGACGGAGCGCTCCAGCGCCTGCTGCCGGCCCTTGTCGATATTGAGGGTGATCGTCCAGCCGCCGGCCCGGATGTCCTCCTCGCTGATGCCCTGGCGCTCCAGCTCGGAGTTGGCGGCGTCGACCAGATAGCCGACCTGGCCCTCCATACCGGGGGCGGCACGGGGCTCCTTGGGCACCGGGAAGGTCTGCTCCCCGCGGGCGGACGGCTCCAGCCAGCCCTCCTCGACCATGTTGTCGAGGGTGTACGCCCAGCGGTCCTTGGCCAGCCGCTTGCCGGTGTCCGTGGCGATGGCCCAGTCGTACTGGTTGGGCGCCTGGAGCAGCGCGGCGAGATAGGCGCCCTGGGCGAGGGTCAGCTCATCGGCGTCGACCCGGTAGTACGCCTGGGCGGCGGCCTGGATGCCATAGGCGCCCCGGCCGTAGTAGCTGGTGTTGATGTACCCGGCGAGGATCTCTTCCTTGGTCTTCTCCCCGTCGACCTTGAGGGAGATCACCAGCTCCTTGAGCTTGCGGCTGAAGGTCTGGTCCTGACTGAGGTAGTAGTTCTTCACATATTGCTGGGTGATGGTCGAGCCGCCCTGCTTGCCCTTGCCGGTGACGGTGTTGAGCAGGCCGCGGGTGGTGCCCTTGAGGTCGACGCCGGAGTCCTTGAAGAAGCTCTTGTTCTCGGCGGCGACAAAGGCGTACTGGACGTCCCGGGGTATCCGCTCCAGGCCGATGATCTCGCGGTTGAGCTGGCCGGTGCGGGCGAGGATGGATCCGTCGCGGTACTTGTAGACGTTGCTCTGGAGCTCGGCCTCGGCGTTGGCCTTGGGCACCGGGGTCATCACATAGACCGCGTAGAAGGCACCCATACCGAGGACGCAGACGCCGAGGAAGGTGCCCAGCAGCTTCTTCCAGGTGAAAAAGCGCCGCAGTCCACGGGGCCTGGCCGCCTTCCTGGCGGTGCGTGCCTCGCGCTCCCGCTCCCGTCGCGCATCCGCTCGGCCCATCGCTCGCTCCGCTCCGCTCTTCCGTTCCAGGTCCGTGCCGCCCCCCGTTGCGGGCAGCTCAGCAAGCTAACACCGGCGGCTGTGACAAAGGTCGACCGATCCGGACTTTCCCGACGTGACAATCAGCACCCTGATGCACCGGCGTTCGGCTGAACCCTCTCCCCTCCCTCTGCCCGCCCTCTCCACGCCCTCTCCCCTGAACCGACTCCCGATGGGTGCACAAGGTTGCCGCATCGATTAATGTGTAATCACATTGCTAGCGATGAGCTAGCCCGCCGGTGCTCCCCCATGGAGCCACCGGCTTCGGGAGCCCGTGGGGGCACGATCGAGGAACGACGGGGGACGCCATGGCGAGCAAGATCACCTGGACCGAGGAGGGCCGCCGGGAGGACGCGGCGATACGACGGGAGCCGCAGATCAGAGAATTCCCGGCGCGGAGCATCGCCGGCGGGGCCGCGCTCCTGCTCGGGCTGGGCGGGCTGGGTGTCGGGGTCGCCCTGATCGCACTCGGCGCGGTCGCCGGGGCCACCGCGGCCAAGGTGACCCTGATCCTCACCGGGGTGCTGCTGATCCTGGCCGCCTTCTTCTCCCTGTGCGGGCTGAACAACGTCGCCCCCGGCGAGGCCCGGGTCGTCCAGCTCTTCGGCCGCTACCGGGGCACCATCCGCACCGACGGGCTGCGCTGGGTCAACCCGCTCACCTCCCGTGAGGCGATCTCCACCCGGGTGCGCAACCACGAGACCGCGGTACTGAAGGTCAATGACGCCTACGGCAACCCGATCGAGCTGGCCGCCGTGGTGGTCTGGCGGGTCGAGGACACCGCACGGGCCCTGTTCGAGGTGGACGACTACGAGGAGTTCGTCTCCACCCAGGCCGAGGCCGCGGTCCGGCACATCGCGCTCGAATACCCCTATGACGCCCATGGCGAGGACGATCTGTCGCTGCGCGGCAACGCCGAGGAGATCACCGAGAAGCTCGCCGCCGAGCTGCTCGCCCGGATCGCCCAGGCCGGTGTCCAGATCATCGAGTCCCGCTTCACCCACCTCGCCTATGCTCCGGAGATCGCCTCCGCGATGCTCCAGCGGCAGCAGGCCGGTGCCGTGGTCGCCGCCCGCCGCCTGATCGTCGAGGGCGCGGTCGGTATGGTCGAGGAGGCGCTCCACCGGATCGCCGAACGCGACCTCGTGGAACTGGACCCGGAGCGGAAGGCGGCGATGGTCTCCAATCTGCTGGTGGTGCTGTGCGGTGACCGCTCGGCCCAGCCGGTACTGAACACGGGCACGCTCTACCAGTGACCCCGCCGCCGGAGCGCAAACAGGTACTGCTGCGGCTCGACCCGGTGGTGTACGAGGCGCTGGCCCGGTGGGCTTCGGACGAACTGCGCAGCGCCAACGCGCAGATCGAGTTTCTGCTGCGGCGGGCGCTGGCGGAGGGGGGACGGCTGCCGGGCGGGGTGGCGCCGATCGCCCGGCGGGGCAGGCCGCCCAAGCCGCCCGTACCGTCCGGGGATCCGCCCGCACCGTCCGGAAATCCGCCGGCGGCGGACCCGCCCGCGGACGGGGCGTCCCCGCCGCCGGAGTGACCCCCGCCCCAGTACGGCACAGGGTCGGAAGCACCCATTCCGGGCGGTACTCGACAGGGGCGGAAGCACCGGCGCGGAACACCGTTCCCGGTGCCCCCATCCGCCCCCTCAGCACGGTACGCCTCGGGTATACACACCACGTACAGTGCTGGGCATGTCCATCGGTCACACCCTCCTCGCGCTGCTGGAGTCCGGCCCGCGCCACGGCTACGACCTCAAGCGGGCCTTCGACGAGAGGTTCGGCCACGACCGCCCGCTCCACTACGGGCAGGTGTACTCGACCATGTCGCGGCTGCTGCGGAACGGCCTGGTCGAGGTGGACGGAGTGGAGCCGGGCGGCGGGCCGGAGCGGAAGCGGTACGCCATCACCGCCGCCGGGGTCACCGATGTCTCCCGCTGGCTGCACCAGCCCGAGCGGCCGGAGCCGTATCTCCAGTCGACGCTCTACACCAAGGTGGTCCTCGCCCTGCTCACCGGGCGCGGCGCCGCCGAACTGATCGACCGTCAGCGGTCGGAGCATCTGCGGCTGATGCGCATCCTCACCGACCGCAAACGCCAGAGCGGCCTGGCGGACCAGCTGATCTGCGACCACGCCCTGTGCCATCTGGAGGCGGATCTGCGCTGGCTGGAGCTGACCTCGGCCCGGCTGGACCGGCTCGCCACCGAGATCGGCACCGGGACCGGGACCCTGCTTGGGCCCGGCTCGGAGCCCGAACCGGAGCCCGTACCGGCCGTCGTGGAGCCCCGGCGGGAGCCCTCCGCGTGATCCCCGCCGGTTCGCTCCTCGTCGCCGAAGGACTGCACAAGAGCTTCGGCCGCACCACCGCCCTCGACGGGGCCGAATTCTCCATCCACCCCGGCGAGATCGTCGCCGTCCTCGGCCCCTCCGGCTCCGGCAAGTCGACCCTGCTCCACTGCCTCGCCGGGATCGTCGCCCCCGACACGGGCACGGTCAGCTACGACGGGCACGAGCTGAGCGCCCTGCCCGACCGCGAACGCAGCGCCCTGCGCCGTACCCACTTCGGCTTTGTCTTCCAGTTCGGCCGCCTGGTGCCCGAACTGACCTGCGTCGAGAATGTGGCCCTGCCGCTGCGTCTCGCGGGGGTACGGCGCCGGGCCGCCGAGCGCACCGCCCAGGAGTGGCTGGAACGGCTGGAGGTCGCGGACATCGGCCGCCACCGCCCCGGCGAGGTCTCCGGCGGCCAGGGCCAGCGGGTCGCGGTCGCCCGCGCCCTGGTCACCTCACCCCGGGTGATCTTCGCCGACGAACCCACCGGCGCCCTCGACTCGTACAGCGGGGAACGGGTGATGGAGCTGTTCACCGAGGCCGCCCGGTCGGCCAGTACCGCCGTCGTCCTGGTCACCCATGAGCCCCGGGTCGCCGCCTACTCCGACCGGGAGATCGTGGTCCGTGACGGCCGCACCCGGGATCCGGACCTGCCCCTGTGACCGGACCTGCCCCTGTGAAGAGCCCGTGAGAACCCTGCCGAACCGACGGCCCCCGACGGCCGGCCCCCTTCCCCCCACCGCCCCCGGACCACTCCACCGCTGGGCCATCGGGCTGGGGCTCGGCCTCCGCTTCGGCGCCTTCGGCGGGCGCGAGGGGTGGACCCGCAACGCGCTCACCGCCGTCGGCGTGGGCCTCGGCGTCGCCCTGCTGCTGATCGGTTCCGCCCTGCCGCGAATCATCGACAACCGTGAGCAGCGGACGAACGCCCGGCTGGCGAGCGCCCTGTTCCTGGCCTCGGCCGAACCGGTGACGCCCTCCGCGACCTCCCTCGTCACGACCGATGTGTCCACCGAGTACCGGTCCGAGAGCGTCACCGGGCATCTGCTGCGCCCGGACGGCGACCGGCCCGCGCTGCCGCCCGGACTCGCCCGGATGCCCGCGCCGGGCGAGATGGCGGTCTCCCCCGCGCTGGCCCGGCTGCTCCGCTCGACCGAGGGCGCGGCACTGGCCGAGCGGCTCGGCCACCGGATCACGGACACCGTCGGCCCCGCCGGGCTGCTCGACCCGGGCGAACTCCTCTACTACGCGGGCAGTGCCACCCTGACCCCCGGGGAGGAAACCGTCCGCACCGAGGGCTACGGCGGCGAGGAGCTGGGCACCTGGCCGGTCGACTTCGCCTTCGGCGCGCTCGGCACCCTGGTCACGGTGGTCCTGCTGGTGCCGCTCGGGGTCTTCATCGCCACCGCCCTGCGCTTCGGCGGCGAACGCCGGGAGGCCCGGCTGGCCGCGCTGCGGCTGGTCGGCGCGGACACCCGGACCGTCCGCCGGGTCGCGGCGGGCGAGTCGCTCTTCGGCGCCCTCCTCGGGATGGCCGTCGGGCTGGTCCTCTTCGCCGCCGCCCGGCTGCTGGCCGGGTCGGTACGGATCTGGGGGGTGAGCGCCTACCCCTCCGATGTGGTGCCGGTGCCGTATCTCGCGGTCCTGGTGACGGTGGCGGTCCCGGCGATGTCGGTGGTGACGGCGCTGATCGCCACGGGCTCGGTGGCGATCGAACCCCTGGGGGTCGTCCGGGGCTCGGCGCCCCGCCCCCGCCGGCTCGGGTGGCGGCTGCTGATGCCCGCGGCGGGGGTGGCGATCCTGCTGCTGTCGGATCCCCTCGCCCGGCGGGCCGGGCAGGAGGGGATCCGACCGGTTCCGCTCGCGGTCGGTGCCACCCTGGTCCTCCTGGGGGTCGTCGCACTCTTTCCCTGGCTGATCGACGCGGTGGTGGGACGGCTGGGCCGCGGACCGCTCTCCTGGCAGCTCGCGGTGCGCGCGCTCCAGCTGCGCGGCGGCGGCGCCGACCGGGCGATCGGCGGGATCATGGTCGCCGTCTCCGGGGCCATCGCCCTCCAGATGGTCGTCGCCGGGATGCACGAGGAGCTCAGACGGGTCACCGGGAGCAGCCCGGCCTGGGGTCTGGTCCATCTCGCCCAGGCCGATCCGGAGCCGGCCGGGCGGATGGAACGTGAGCTGCGGAGGACCCCGGGGGTCAGCGGAGTGCTGGCCCTGACCACGCTCACGGCCCGGCCGTCCGGACCCACCGCCGGGTCCGCGGACCGGGCGGCCACCGGGGAGGCCACCGGGGACGAGCCCGCGCCGACCGCCGCCCTGACCATCGCCGACTGCTCCGTCCTGCGGCAGCTGGCCCGGATCACCTCCTGCACGGACGGCGACACCTTTGTCGCCCACAGCCGCTCCGACAGCTGGTCCAACGACTGGGTGGACCGGACCGCGCGCAAGGGGGAGCGGATCCTGCTCGGCCGGCTCTCCGACCAACCGGAATCCACCGGGCGGTGGACCCCCTGGACCCTTCCCGAGGACTCCCCCACCGTCACCGCCCGCACGGACATCGCGGGGTGGGAGTACACCGGCGTCTACGCCACCCCCGGGGCCGTCGCCCCCGAGGTCGTGCGGTACGGGGAGACGGAGCTGGTGGTCAGGCTGGACGAGGGCGTGCCCGACGCCGAGGACCGGGTCCGTGACGCCGCCGCCCGGATCGATCCCGCCCTCCGGATCTGGAGCAGCCGCACACCGGAACGGGACCGGGACTACCTCAGCGTCCGGACCGGGCTGCTGGCGGCGACGGCCGCCACGATGGTGCTGATCGCGGCGTCCATGGTGATCGCCCAGATCGACCAGGTGCGGGAGCGCCGCCGGCTGAACTCCGCACTGCTGGCGTTCGGTGTACGACGCTCCACGCTGATCCGGTCCCAGTTCTGGCAGACGGTGGTCCCGGTGCTCCTGGGGACGGTGGTCGCGGCCGGGGGCGGGGTGCTCCTGGGCAGGGTCCTGCTCCGGATGATCGGCAAACCCCTGGCGGACCCCTGGCTCTTCCTGCCGGTGGCGGCGACGGGTGCCGGGGTGATCCTGCTGGTGAGCCTGGTGAGTCTGCCGGTGCTGTGGCGGACGATGCGCTCGGACGGCCTGCGCACCGAGTAGCCGCTACCCCTGACCGTCGGCGATACGGACCGGCAGCGTGGTCAGCGCCCGGCGCAGCGCCCCGGCGAACTCCTCGAACTCGCCCTGCCGGGCCGCGCCCGCCCGCATGGCGAGGGCGATCCTGCGGGACGGGGCCGGCTCCGCGAAGTACCCGGTCTGGAGACCGGCCCGGCCGGTCTCCACCTCGACGGCGGTCCTCGGCAGCAGGGTCACCCCGAGCCCGCCCGCTACCAGCTGCACCAGGGTGGGCAGCCCGGCGGCGGTGGTGGTCACGGGGGTGTCGTCCCCGCGCCCGGCCTCCCGGCAGATGTCCAGGGCCTGGTCGCGCAGGCAGTGCCCCTCGTCAAGCAGCAGCAGCGGCAGCTCGCGCAGCGCCTCCCGGGGCAGATCGGCCCGCCCGCCGAGCCAGTGGTCCCCCGGGGTCACCAGGACGAAGTCCTCGTCGAAGAGGGGCAGCTCGGTCACCCCGGGCACCCCCAGCGGCACCGCGAGCAGCAGCAGATCCAGCCGCCCGGTGGTGAGCCCGTCCAGCAGGGAGGCGGTCTGCTCCTCATGGACCTGGATATCGAGATCGGGGTAGTCGCCATGGACCAGCCGCAGCACGATGGGGAGCAGATAGGGCGCGACGGTGGGGATGACCCCGAGCCGCAGCACCCCGGTGAAGGGCGCGCGCACCGCCTCGGCCTCCTCCATCAGCGCCCCGACCGCGTCCAGCACGGTCCGCGCCCGCCCGGCCAGCCGCTCCCCCGCCGGGGAGAGCAGCACCTTGCGGGTGGTGCGCTCCAGGAGCTGCACCCCGAGCACCTCCTCCAGCGCGGAGACCGCCCCGGAGAGCGCGGGCTGGCTCATGCCGATCGCCGCGGCGGCGTCCCGGAAGTGCAGATGCTCGGCGACGGCGGTGAAGGCACGCAGCTGGACGATGCTGGGCTGCTTGGCCCGGTGCGTCTGGCTCATGGGGTGTTCTCCTCCGTCGTCACGGGACCGTCCTCCCGCAGGGCCTCCCGCGGGCCTCCCGCGGGCCTCCCGCGGGCCTCCCGCGGGCGTGCTCCCGGGTGGGTGCTCCCGCGTTCGTACTCTCTCGTACGAGCCTAATGGATTGATAGGACGCCCTGATCACAGTGACCTGATTGATCGATTTCCGTGAGCTGTGAGGGGTGTGACAGGGTGCAGATGTCCAACCCCTTATGCACCCTGGAGTAACACTGTGCTCACTGTCGGCGACCAGTTCCCCCCGTTCGAGCTGACTGCCTGTGTCTCGCTGGAGAAGGGCAAGGAGTTCGAGGTCATCACCCACAAGTCCTACGAGGGCAAGTGGAAGGTCGTCTTCGCATGGCCCAAGGACTTCACCTTTGTCTGCCCCACCGAGATCGCGGCCTTCGGCAAGCTGAACGACGAGTTCGCCGACCGTGACGCGCAGGTCCTGGGCTTCTCGGGCGACTCCGAGTTCGTCCACCACGCCTGGCGCAAGGACCACGCTGACCTGCGTGACCTGCCCTTCCCGATGATGGCCGACGGGAAGCACGAGCTGATGCGCGACCTCGGCATCGAGGGCGAGGACGGCTACGCGCAGCGCGCCGTCTTCATCGTCGACCCGAACAACGAGATCCAGTTCACGATGGTGACCGCCGGTTCCGTGGGCCGTAACCCCAAGGAGGTCCTGCGGGTGCTGGACGCGCTCCAGACCGACGAGCTGTGCCCGTGCAACTGGAGCAAGGGCGAGGACACCCTGGACGCCGGCGACCTGCTGGCCGGTGAGTGATCACATGTCCCTCGACGCGCTGAAGTCCGCGCTGCCGGAGTACGCCAAGGACCTCAAGCTCAACCTGGGCTCGGTCATCGGCAACAGCCCGCTCTCGGAGCAGCAGCTCTGGGGCACCGTGCTCGCCACGGCCATCGCCTCGCGCAGCCCGATCGTGCTGCGGGAGCTGGAGCCCGAGGCCAAGGCGCAGCTGAGCCCGGAGGCGTACACCGCCGCCAAGGCCGCCGCCGCCGTCATGGCGATGAACAACGTCTACTACCGGACGCGCCATCTGCTCTCCGACAAGGAGTACGGCAACCTCCGGGCCGGTCTGCGGATGAATGTCATCGGCAACCCGGGTGTGGAGAAGGTCGACTTCGAGCTGTGGTCGCTGGCCGTCTCCGCGATCAACGGCTGCGGTATGTGCCTCGACTCGCACGAGCAGGTGCTCCGCAAGGCCGGGGTGGAGCGGGAGACCGTCCAGGAGGCGTTCAAGATCGCTTCTGTGGTCCAGGCCGTGGGGGCGACCCTCGACGCCGAGGCCGTGCTGAACGCGTGACCGTCCGCTCCCCGTGAGCGTACGAGGGCCCCGTCGCCCATCAGGTGAGTACCACCGGATGGGGGACGGGGCCCTTCGTCGTGACCGTCGCCGTCAGCGGGGCATCAGCCGGGTTCCCCCTGCTGCGGCACCTGCTGCGGTACGGGTTGGGGCACTTGCCGCGGTACGGGGGCGGGCTCCAGGGTCTTCGCCCGCTGCCGGGCCGCCGCCGCGGCGGCCAGCGCGTTCTGCTGCCGGACATGGGCGTGCAGATGGACCACGACCGTATTGACCACCGCCACCAGCGGTACGGCGACCACCGCGCCGCCGATCCCGGCGATCACCCCGCCCACCGCGACGGAGAGCACCACCGCGAGGGGATGGACCC
Source organism: Streptomyces sp. NPDC000594 (assembly GCF_040299965.1). Lineage (NCBI taxonomy): Bacteria > Bacillati > Actinomycetota > Actinomycetes > Kitasatosporales > Streptomycetaceae > Streptomyces > Streptomyces sp. NPDC000594. The sequence goes on from NZ_JBEPCY010000012.1 coordinate 23,612, forward strand.
GTACCGCCCGGCCGAGGATGAACGGCTGGAGCACATGGCCCTCGATCTGCTGCACGGCCAGCACCACGATCATCACCATCAGCGCGGTGAACACCCCCTGGGTGACCAGCGCGACCACCACCGCGAGCGCCCCGGAGAAGACCGCGCCGACCAGCGGGATAAAGGCGAAGAGGAAGATGAAGACGGCCAGCGGGACCGCCATCGGGACATCGAGGAACCAGATCCCGAGGCCGATGAAGACGGCGTCGATCAGTGCCACCAGGACGGTGCCCCGCACATAGGCGGTGAGCGTCGCCCAGGCACGCGGCCCCGCGCTCGCGACCCCCGGACGCGCCTGGGCCGGGACCAGCTTGAGGGCCCACTGCCAGATCCGCTCCCCGTCATGGAGCAGGAAGAGCGTGGAGAACATCGCGAGCAGCGCCCCGGTGAGGAACTCCACCAGTACCGTCACACCCTGGAGCCCCGCCGAGGTGATCTCGTCGGTGTTGCTGGCGATGGTGTCGCTGAGATTGTCGGCGATGTCGTTGATCTGGCTCTCGGAGACATGGAAGGGGCCTTCCAGCGCCCAGAGCTTCAACTCCTCGATACCGTCCCGGACCCGGGCCGAGAGGGTGTCCAGATTCTCCATCACCTGCCAGATGACGAACCAGCCGACCAGCGCCATCACCAGGAATCCCGCGATGGCGGTGACCGCGGTGGCCAGCCCCCGGGGCAGCCCGATCCGCTTGAGCCGGGCCACGGTGGGGTGGAGCAGCGCGGTGATCAGCAGGGCCGCCACAAAGGCGAGCACCACCAGCTGAACGGCGCTGATGACCCGCATCAGCACCCAGAGGGTTCCGGCGAGGACCAGCAGCCGCCAGCCCGCCTCGGCGGCGACCCGGATGCCCCAGGGGATCACCGTGACCGGTTCGGGCCGGTGGCCGGCGCCTTCGACGGCCGGAGGCTCCTCGGCCCCCGCCGCCGGGGCGGTCTCCACCGGGGGGCCGGGCTCCGGCTCCTCGTCCGTGTCCCGCCGTTCGCCCATCCGCTCGGCGAGCCGGACGATCCCCGCTCCCAGTCCCGCGTACCAGCGCGGCAGTCGTGGCATGTCGTTCCCTCTTCCCCCATGGCGCTCCCCCGAGAACGAAGACGGTACACGCAACGGAGCCCCCCACCGCCATCGCGATGAAGGGCTCCGCCCGGCTCGGGACCGGCTCAGTACCAGCGGTTGGCCTGCCAGAACGACCAGGCGCCACAGGGGCTGCCGTACCGCTCGTTCATATAGCTGAGGCCCCACTTGATCTGGGTGGCGGGGTTGGTCCGCCAGTCGGCACCGGCCGAGGACATCTTGGTGCCGGGCAGCGCCTGGACCAGGCCGTACGCACCCGAGGACGGGTTCTGGGCCTTGTAGTTCCAGGTGGACTCGTGCATCACGATATTGCTGAAGCACTGGAACTGGTCGCCGGGGATGATCTGCCGGGCGATGGACTTGACCTGTTCCACGGTGTACGAGGACTGCTGGGCGAAGCTGCCGGAGTCGCGGGCCGTGTCACGGCTGGCGCGCTCGGCCTTCTCCTTCTCGCGCTTCTCCTTCTCGGCCTTCGCCTTGGCCTTGGCCTCGGCGTCCTTCTTGGCCTGGGCGTCGGCGGCGTCCTTCTTGGCCTGGGCGGTCTGGGCAGCCTTGACGCGCGCCTCGTCCTCCGCGGCCTTCCGGGCGGACGCGTCGGCGGCGGAGGCCTGGGCGTCGGCCTGCTCCGCCAGGGACGAGACCTGCACCTGGGCCTGCTGACCCATCGGTATATCGGCGAGGAGGGTCGCGTCGGCGGCCGTTGTCTCAAGATTCTGGCTTGAGGACTGGGGGTCGCCCGAGGCGACGCCGACGACGGCTCCGACGGTGGTGACCGCGGTGGCTGACGCCACGGCGAATCCCCGGACCGAGATCCGGCTCACACGGTTTCCTTCCAGCATCACCCGCACGGTGACCCCGCGGGTGAATCGTGCCCCTGGCGCGGGCCTCCTCATGCATGGGGTCACAGGAGGCGCTGGCCCGTGGTCAACTCCCGGCGGGAGAGGCCGATACAGCTCGCGGGCGGCACACGACGGCAGGTGTTGAGTTGTACGGCGATGCCGTCGACACCACGGATGGTGCCCTTGTGTCGTGTGCGGGGCCTGACGGAAGCAAGACTCTGCCGGAACCGGCGGGCGCAAGGCAATTCTTCGTTGCGTGGGAAAGGTCACACCCATTCGGGTCTGGAGTTCGGCGGAAAACCTCCCCTGGCCCGATGTCGCCCCAGTACGCTGCTCCGTTCCGCACCGGCGCCGTCCGGTACCAACTGGTGCCGCACGGAGCGGAGTCCGCCGGGGCGGGCCCGGCGGACTCCTTCAGGACAACGGGGCGCTCCTCAGGACATCAGCGCCCTCTTCCTGACATCGGGGTGTTCCTGCGGGACAACCCGCGTCAGGGGACAACCCGGGTCATCCGTAGGAAAGCGGCCCTTCCTCCAGCATCTCGGTCACCAGCGCGGCGATCGGGGAGCGCTCCGAACGGGTCAGGGTGACATGGGCGAAGAGCGGATGGCCCTTCAGCTTCTCCACCACGGCGACCACACCGTCGTACCGTCCGACCCTCAGATTGTCCCGCTGGGCCACATCGTGGGTGAGGACCACCCGCGAGTCGGCCCCGATCCGGGAGAGCACCGTCAGCAGGACATTGCGCTCCAGCGACTGGGCCTCGTCCACGATGACGAAGGCGTCATGGAGCGAGCGGCCCCGGATATGGGTGAGCGGCAGGACCTCCAGCATGCCGCGGCCCAGCACCTCCTCGATCACCTCGCGCCCGGCGACCGCCGAGAGGGTGTCGAAGACCGCCTGCGCCCAGGGGCTCATCTTCTCGGCCTCGGTGCCCGGCAGATAGCCCAGCTCCTGGCCGCCCACCGCGTACAGCGGCCGGAAGACCATCACCTTCCGGTGCTGCTGGCGCTCCAGTACCGACTCCAGACCGGCGCAGAGCGCCAGCGCCGACTTGCCGGTGCCGGCCCGGCCGCCGAGCGAGACGATCCCGACCTCCGGGTCGAGCAGCAGATCGAGCGCGATCCGCTGCTCGGCGCTGCGGCCGTGGATGCCGAACGCCTCCCGGTCGCCCCGCACCAGCCGGACCCCGCCGTCGGGGGTGACCCGGCCGAGTGCCTTGCCCCGCTCCGACTGGAGGACCAGACCGGTGTGGACGGGCAGCGACCCGGCCTCCGGGACGTACAGCCGCTCCTCCGTATAGAGCAGATCCACCTGTTCGGCGGAGAGCGGCAGCTCGGCCATCCCGGTCCAGCCGGAGTCGGTGATCGCCAGCTCGGCCCGGTACTCCTCGGCGAGCAGACCCACGGAGGACGCCTTGATGCGCAGCGGCAGGTCCTTGGAGACGACCGTGACGTCGTACCCCTCGGCCTGGAGGTTACGGGCCACCGCGAGGATCCGTGAGTCGTTGTCACCGAGCCGGAAACCGGCGGGGAGCAGGGCGGGGTCGGAGTGGTTCAGCTCGACCCGGAGCGTGCCGCCGAGATCGCCCAGGGGGATGGGGGCGTCCAGGCGTCCGTGCCGGATCCGGAACTCGTCCAGCAGTCGCAGGGCCTGGCGGGCGAAGTAGCCCAGCTCCGGATGGTGTCTCTTGGCCTCCAGCTCCGTGATGACCACGATCGGGAGCACGACTTCATGCTCGTCGAAACGGGTCGGTGCGTTCGGGTCGGCCAGCAGGACGCTGGTGTCGAGAACATAGGTGCGCCGGTCGGGCAGGCGGCGCTTTGTGCTGTTCACCACGGAAGGACGTACCCCCTCGGATGAGGTGCGGCGCGGTGCGACGCCGTCGTGGGCCAGTCGGCCGCGCTGCCGGGGAGCGGCAGCCGGCCGCCCCGCCTGGGGCGGGGGAGGGACCGGGATTCCGGCCACTGTGCGCGGGCCGGCTCCCGACCCGTGGTCCGGTCCGCACCCGGGGTGCGTTCCTTGGTGCGCAAAGGGCCTCCCGGGTGGGCGGTCAGGGCCGCCCACTTGCGAGTGCGACGTACGTGGATCGGACGTCGACCTGGAGGGGATATGCCCTCGAACACCCGCCGCCATGCCGGTCGTCGGGACGACGGGCCGATGAACAGCGGGTGATGTGGTGTGGTGAAAAGCCGATCAGTTGCCGTAACGGCGGTGCCGGGCCGCGTAGTCGCGCAGTGCGCGCAGGAAGTCCACCTTGCGGAAGGCGGGCCAGAAGACCTCGCAGAAGTAGTACTCGGAGTGGGCGCTCTGCCAGAGCATGAAGCCGGACAGACGCTGCTCCCCGCTGGTGCGGATGACGAGGTCGGGGTCGGGCTGGCCCCGGGTGTAGAGGTGCTCGGAGATGAGGTCGATGTCGACGGTCTCGGCCAGTTCCGCGACGCTGGTGCCGCGTTCGGCGTGGTCCAGCAGGAGGGAGCGGACCGCGTCGGCGATCTCCTGCCGTCCGCCGTAGCCGATGGCGACGTTCACCAGTATCCCGGTGTGGTCGAGGGTGTCCTGCTCGGCCTCCTTCAGCACCGTCTGGGTGCGGGCGGGGAGGATGTCGAGGGTGCCGACATGGTGGACCCGCCAGCGGCCGTCGGCGGCGAGCGCGCGCACCGCGCCCTCGATGATGCCGAGCAGCGGGATCAGCTCGTCGTCCGGGCGGTCCAGATTGTCGGTGGAGAGCAGCCAGAGGGTGACGACCTCGACATCGGTCTCGGCGCACCAGCCGAGCAGCTCCTGGATCTTGCTGGCGCCGGCCTTGTGACCCGCCTCGGGGGTGCCTCCGGAGGCGCGGGCCCAGCGGCGGTTCCCGTCGAGGATGACTCCGATGTGCTTGGGCACCTGGGCGTGGTCCAGGCGGCCTTCCACCCGACGGGCGTAGAGCCTGTAGACCAGGTCACGCAGGTTCACGGAGTCCACCTCTCGGTTCTTCGGTTCTGTCGGGCCCGTCCGCCACGAGGTGCCCGGAGGCCGGGGCGATGGCGGTGGCGGTGGCTCGAACGGATCGCTGAGGGGGTACGCCCCCGGGCGCGACGGCACGGGTGCCGGGCCCGGACACCGGCGTCTCCGACCGGGCCGGAGACATACGGCACTCCCCCGCGCCGTACGGCATCCCCTGAGGTCGTCAGCGTACTGCGCGCCGCCCGGCGCCACCCAACCCGGTCTGTCACAAGTCCGTGATAAAGAGGGATGTGTGATTGATTCCTCGACCTACCTCGCTTCCGCCGACCGTTACGACACGATGGAGTACCGCCGCAGCGGCCGTTCGGGGCTGCTGCTGCCCGCCGTCTCGCTGGGTCTGTGGCACAACTTCGGCGACGACCGCACCCTGGAGTCGCAGCGCGCGATCCTGCGCCGCGCCTTCGATCTGGGGATCACCCACTTCGACCTGGCGAACAACTACGGACCGCCGCCGGGCTCCGCCGAGCTGAACTTCGGCAAGATCTTCGCCCAGGACTTCGCCCCGTACCGGGACGAGCTGATCGTCTCCACCAAGGCGGGCTATCTGATGCACCCCGGCCCGTACGGGGAGTGGGGTTCGCGGAAGTACCTGCTCTCCTCGCTGGACGCGTCCCTGAAGCGGATGGGTCTGGAGTACGTCGATGTCTTCTACTCGCACCGCTTCGACCCGAACACCCCGCTGGAGGAGACGATGGGGGCGCTGGCCTCCGCCGTCCAGCAGGGGAAGGCGCTCTATGTGGGCGTCTCCTCGTACAACTCCGAGCAGACCGCCGAGGCGGCCCGGCTGCTGCGGGAGATGGGCGTACCGGCCCTGATCCACCAGCCCTCGTACTCGATGATCAACCGCTGGACCGAGGACGACGGGCTGCTGGACACCCTGGAGGCGGCGGGGATGGGCTGTATCGCCTATGTCCCGCTGGCGCAGGGACTGCTCACCGGGAAGTACCTCCAGGGGATCCCGGAGGGGTCGCGGGCCACCCAGGGCAAGTCGCTCGACCCGGGGCTGCTCTCGGACGAGGTGCTGCGCCGGCTGCGCGGGCTGAACGGGATCGCGGCCCGGCGCGGCCAGTCGCTGGCGCAGCTGGCGCTGAGCTGGGTGCTGCGGGATCCGCGGATGACCTCGGCGCTGATCGGGGCGTCCAGCGTGGCGCAGCTGGAGGAGAATGTGGCGGCGCTGGCGGGGGCGGAGCTGAGCGCGGCGGAGCTGGCGGAGATCGATGAGTTCGCCGTGGACACCGAGGGTGTGAACATCTGGGCCAAGCGGGGCTGAGCCCGGCCGACCCACCGATCCACCGACCCGTCGCTGCCCCGGGGCCCCGACCTGCCGGGCCGGGTCGCCCTGGGGCCGGGAAAGAAACCGGGCCGGTCCGTGGGGGGGGATACGGACCGGCCCGAGGGGGGGTTTCCACCATAACGCGTCACTCGTGATCGTGCGCGCCACCGGCGGGACGTCCGCGTGTCGCGGCGACGGCGGCGCTCGGACGCCCGGGGCCGGGGCCCCGCACGGGCGGGGCGGACCGGCCGGTGTGTCCCCCGGGGCGCCGTCCCCCTGAAGGGTGACGCACCCCGGGGCCGGGGGTTGACGCCCGGGCCGGGCACCCACCGGGTCGCGGTGCCGGGCGCGGTGTCCGACACCGTGCCGGGCCCGGCGGGGCGGGCCGTCGGGCGGGGTGTCAGGCCACGTCGTCCTGGGTCTTGTTGGCGATGATCTGCGCCATGTACGTGGTGCCCCAGTCACCCAGCGGGCCCAGCGCCGCGTTCAGCTCCCGGCCCAGGTCGGTGAGGGAGTACTCGACCCTCGGGGGCACCTCCCGGTACACCTCGCGGTGGACGATCCGGTCCGCCTCCAGCTCGCGCAGCTGCTGGATCAGCATCTTCTCGCTGACCCCGGTGACACTGCGGCGCAGCTCACCGAAGCGCAGGGTGCCGAGATCGTGCAGGGCCCACAGGATGAGCGGCTTCCACTTCCCTCCGACCACATCGACAGCGGCGTCCAGTCCGCACTGATAGGACGGCTTGCTCCTGGTCACGGCCACTCCCCTGAGGTCGGTACGGAGGTTTCCGCCAGTACACCACCGGCGGAGGGCGAGGGGCCACAGCGGAACGGTCAGGGGCCGCCCCGGCCCGTGCCGGTGGGGCCGGTACGGCGCAGCAGGGTGATGCCGTCGCGCTCGGCGACCCGGCGGTAGCCGTAGGAGCGCTGTGCGGCCGCCAGCTCGGCGGCCTGCTGCTCGGCGGGGTAGGGCCAGTGCCCGGTCCGGTACGGCCAGGCCTCCGGCGCGTGGCGGTCGTGGACGATCCATTCGGCGGTGGGGCGCGGCAGCCGGTCCCGGTCGTAGCGGTAGAGCCGGGCGTCGACCGGGAAGGCGGGGAAGAGGACCACCTCGCACCGGGAGGTCAGCTGGGGCACCAGCCGGTTGGAGGCGGCGACGGTCGCCCCGTCGGGGATCCTGGCGAGCAGCGCGCGGGCCGCCTCGGCATGGGCGGTGGTCCGCCAGGTGGCGCGCTGGGCCAGCTGGGCGAGGGGGAAGGACGGTACGAGGACCAGTGTCACCGCCAGCGCCACGGCGAGCGAGGCCCGGACATGGCGGACCGCGGCCGGCGGGGCGCCCGGGGTGTGCCACGGCCGCAGCGCGTCGATCAGGGCGGCGACCACCACCGGCATCAGCACCGCGCTGTAGTGGAACGAGGTGCCCCAGTGGAAGCCGTTCTGGGAGAGCATCCGCCAGGCGAGGGTGGGCACGGTCAGCAGGGCGATCGGGGACCGCAGGGCGAGCAGCGCGGAGGGGGCGAAGACCAGGATCAGGGTCATGGCCTTGATGTCCGGCCGCAGGGCGTCCAGGGGGGCGAAGGCGACCGTGGTGAGGAGCGAGGTGTGGGCTCCCTCGGCGAGGTTGGCACCGTGGGCGTACCCCCCGGCCGGGTGGAGGGCGGGCAGGAGGACCCGTACCTCGACGGCGGAGGCGAGCACCCCGCAGGCCGCCGTGACCGCTCCGAGGCGGCGCGGGCCCTGCCAGGCGATGACGGCGCCGACGGCGGCGAGGGTGAGCCCCAGGTCCTCCTTGACCAGGACGAGCGGCGCGGCCCAGGCGACGGCGGCCCGCCAGCGCCGGCGGCCCAGCGCGGTGGCGGCGCAGGAGAGCAGCGGGACGGCGAGCGCGACCTCGTGGAAGTCGAAGGCGGCGGCGGAGGCGATGCCCCAGCTCGCCCCGTAGACCAGGGCGACGGCATGGGCGGCGCGGCGGCCCAGCGCGGTCAGCGCCCAGGCGCAGAGGGGGACGACGGCGAGGGCGAGCAGCGCGGACTGGGCGACCAGCAGACAGAGCGGGGACGGCCAGAGGCGGTAGAGGGGGGCGAGGACGGCGAGCGCGGGGTGGAAGTGGTCGCCGAGGAGGTTGAAGTCCTCGCCGCGCAGCGGGGCGAGCGGGGGGCGGAGATGGGCGTAGGCGCGGACGGCCTGTTCGAAGATGCCGAGGTCGTATCCCGTGGTCCGCAGCAGGAGATGGCGGCGGACGGCGACGGTGGCGTAGAGGGTGAAGAGGGCGGCGGCCCAGCCCCAGGGGAGCGGGACGGTGGGGAGGCGGGCCGGGAGGCGGGATCCGGCCGGGGGCGCGGGGGCCGGGGTCACCCGGGGTGCGGGACCGCCCTGAGCAGCCTGGTGGTCAGTCCGGTTGCCGGCCTGACGATCAGCCTGACTGTCAGAGGATGTCCGCATAAGTCATGACTCTAGAGGGGGCGTCGAAAGCCCGGGAGCCTCAGCCGGGGGTGTGTCCCGGCTCAGCCCGCCACCCCCCTGCGGAGGGCCCCCGCAGACCGGCTCAACGCGCAACCCCCCTGCGGAGGACCCCGGCGACCGACTCAACCAGGTACCCCCCTGCGGAGGGCCCCCGCGGACCGGCTCAACCAGGTACCCCCCTGCGGAGGGCCCCGCAAAATGACTCAACCAGGTACCCCGTACCCACCGAGCAGCAGCCCCGCCAGCGCCCCGCCGATCATGAACGGGCCGAACGGGATGGCCGTCCGCCGCCCCGCCCGCCCCAGCGCCATCAGCCCGAACCCGTACACCGAACCGAAGAGGAACCCGGCGAAGGCCCCCAGGAACAGCGTCCCCCAGCCGTACCAGCCGAGGACCACCCCGAGCGGCAGCGCCAGCTTCACATCGCCGAACCCCATGCCCCCGGGATGGATCACGAAGAGCAGGAAGTAGGCGCCCCCGAGGACGAGCCCGCCGAGCAGCGCCCGGCGCCAGGAGCCCGCCGCCCCCGGCACCACCGCCGCGAGACCCAGCAGGACCACGGCCGCGCCGGCGAGCGGCAGGGTCAGCCGGTCGGGCAGCCGGTGCACCCGGCGGTCGACCAGCGCCAGCAGCACCGCGACGGGCGTGAGCGCCAGCCAGACCGCCAGTTCGGGGCGGGGCCCGGTGGCGGCGGCGAGCGCGGCACAGGCGAGCGCGCCGACCCAGGCGGCGGCCGGGACACCCCTCTCCGGCCGCTCCCCGCCCGCGGCGCCCCCCGGACCGCCCCCGGGCACCCGGGCGGAGGCGCACTCCCGGCAGCGCACCCCGCCGAGCCAGCCGCGCACCGACCCCCCGAAGGAATGACCGGCCGGGCAGGCGGCGCGCCACTCCTCGTCCGGGCGGACGGAGAGCCGGTACGCGGCGCGCGGGACCAGCAGCCCGGTGACGGCTCCCCACAGGGCGGCGACGGTGATCAGCGTGGCGTACACGGCGACGAGCGTAGGACGCCCGACCGGGCCCGTCATGGGTCCGGGGGCCCACTCCCCCGCCGGGCGGCCGGGCGCTACGGTCGGCCCATGGCGCGAGGACGGCGATGGCGGGACGGCACGGCCGAGTTGTGGACCCCCGGGCGGGCGGAGCCGCTCCCCCTGGAGATCGCGGCGAGCCGCGCGGCCCGGCGGCGCGGACTGCTGGGACGGGACGGCGTCACCGGCGCGATGCTGATCACCCCCTGCGGCGGGGTGCACACCTTCCGGATGCGGTTCACCATCGATGTGGCCTATCTCGACCGCGAACTGCGGGTGCTGGATCTGCACACCCTGCCCCCGGGACGGCTGGGCCGGCCCCGGCTCCGGGCCCGTCATGTCCTGGAGGCGGAGGCCGGCGCGCTGGCCGCCTGGGGGGTACGGGCGGGTACCCGGCTGCGGATCGACGTGCCCGGGGAGTGACCCGTACCGGCGAGGAGTGCCACGGACAGGAGCGACCCGACCAGGTGTGACCCGTCGCCCTCACAGGCTGGCGTGACGGCCCCGCTTGCGGCCGAGGCCGAGGCGGGCGAGGGCGGTCCAGCCGAGGAGGCCGAGGACCAGGGCGGTGCCGAGGCCGATCCCGGCGACCCCGACCACGGTCAGCAGCGCCTTCCGGGTGTCATCGTCGTCGTCCAGGGCCGCGCCCTCCCCCGCGGCGGCGGACGCAGCCCGCTCCCTGTCCTTGTCCAGCACCCCGAAACCGGCCGGGAAGGGGTCCCCGTCGTACTCCGGGGCGCCCTGGGGCTCCCCCTCGATGTCCACCCGCAGGATCAGCGGCAGATCGTCGGGGATCGCCCGGTCGGCGGAGACCCGGATGTAGTACCAGCCGGCGAACCGCATGCCCCGGGTCTCGTCGTCGTCGGAGGACCGGTTGGCGAAGGCGACCGGCTCGGTCGCGAGGGAGACCTGGGTGGTACGGGTGCGGTGGTCGCCGTCGGCGTCCTGGACATGGCCCCGCGCGGTGTTGAAGACGGTGATCCGCACCCCGTCGTAGACCGCCCGCCCCGGCGGCTCCTTCCCGCCGAACTCGGCGTCCACGAAGAGCTGCTGCCCCCAGTCGAGGGGCACCCGGTAGAAGCGGCTCTCACCGCGCCCGATGCCGTCGCTCGACACACCCTGTCCGATCGTGGCGGCGTCGTTGAACCCGCTGCCGCCCCGGACCGGCTCGGCGTCCCCTCCCACATGCCCGGGGGTGTGGCTGTGGGTGCTCACGGGGGCGTCGGGGACGGCGGAGCCGCCCTTGAGCCCCGGCTCGACCATGTACTTCAGCTCGATGGGCCACTCGGCGGCGGACCCGGAGGTGGGGCCGATCCACTCGACCGAGTAGAGATACCGGCCCTCCGCCTGGCAGGCCCGGCCGGGGCCGATCCGCCGGGTGAGATAGTCGGCGATCGGCAGCGAGGTGGACCCGCCGAAGACGATGTCCTTGCGGTCGCCGCAGGCGGTGCCGTCCGGGGCGACCAGGGAGACCCGTATCCCGTCGGCGGCACCCACCTTGCGGCCGGGCGGCGGGGCCAGCACGGCGGAGAGATAGGCGTTGGAGGTGGCGTCCAGCTCCACGTGGTAGAACTTCTGGTCGCCCGGGGCGATGGTGTCGGTGTACGTACCGGGCACCAGCCGGGGCGCGACGGCGGCGCGCGGCGAGGGGCTGCCGATCACCGCCCGTGCCTGGGGGTCGGTCTGATAGCCGGTGAGCCTGCCGCCCATGACCGCCTCGGCGGTCATGGGCGTCTGGAGGAGCGCGCAGGACACCCCGACGGCGAGTCCCCTCCTGAGGGTCGTCACCCGTGCCGCCACCGCTCCGACGGCCGCAGCCGTCCTGCCCCGCCTCATCCGCGTGCTCCTCGGCCCACTCGTTCGACAGTCGGCCCGCAGCGTACTGCGGGCCGACCGCCTCCCGTACAGCCGCCGCGGCCGGGATGTGCGGGAGGGACCTGTCCTCCGGCGCCGGGATCAACTCCCTCCGTCGGTGGGGAAGGAGACCTCCACCCTGCGGTTCTTCTTCCGTCCCTCCTCGGTGGAGTTGTCGGCGATGGGGAAGTCCTCGCTGTACCCCCGGACGATGTACGTGACGGCGGGGTCCTCCAGTTGATCGCCGAGCATGCCGTGGACGGCGTCGGCGCGCTTGCGGGAGAGGATCCGGCCGTGCCGGTAGCTGCCGAGGTTGTCGGTGAAGCCGAAGACCCTGACCTGCTGGGCGTCGTTCTTCCGGATCTCCTCGGCGATGGCGGAGATCCGGCTGTTGGCCTGCGGGCTCAGATCGGCGCTGTCCTTGCCGAAGAGCACCTCCGCCTGGAGGGCGAACTTCAGTGAGGTGGTGGTCTGCTCGCGCCGTTCCTCACCGCCCTCGGACTCCACGATGGAAACGATGTCGAGGACCCGGGGGCGCTCCAGGGTGGCGCCCTCGCGCATCCTCAGCTCGGGGTCGTCGCCGTCGATCTCCGGCGGGGTGTAGGTCCGGCCGGCCGGGACCAGGGGGTCGTCGGGGTCGTCCGCCGCCGCCGCGGAGGAGTGCAGCTGGACACCGGCGACCAGCAGGATCACGGCGAGGGTGACGGCCGCCGGCCGCCGCCGTGCCGCGCTGGGGCCCGCCATCAGCTCAGCTCGATCGTGGCGGTGGGCATCAGGGGGATCTGGAGGTCGACCGAGCCGGTCTCCTTGGGCGGGGCGGGGAACTGGGCGAAGAAGTCCACACTCTGGCCATCGGCGAAGGCGGTGAGTCCGGTGGTGGTCAGCGGAAAGCCGTCGGTGTCCCGCAGCACGTAATAGCGCTTCTTGTCCGTCTTGTCGACCAGGGTCATTCCGGCGAAGGACCGCCCGGTCCGCTTGACCTGGGTCTCCTGGCCGTTCCACTGGACGGGTGGCGCCTGCGACTTTCCGCTGGTGTTCCTGACGGTCCCGGTGAGGGTCAGGAAGCCGCCGTCGTCGCGCTCGGCGCGGGTGACGGTGAACTCGAAGCCATTGCTCCCCTTGACGGTGGCCAGGGCGTCGACGGGCTGCTCGGGGGCGCCCTCGCCGTCGTCCTTCTGCTGCGGCTGGCGCTCACCCGCCGGGGTGGCCGAGGAGACCGCGCCGCTCCCGGTGTTCTTCTTGTCCGAGCCGTCGTCGTCACCGCCGCACGCCGTCAGGGCGAGCCCGAGCACGGCGGCGGCCAGTGCCGCGGTCACCGCCCGAGCGGTACCGGCTCCGTACAGCTTTCTCATCAGTGCTGGTCCTTTGCGTTCGGTCACAGTCGGTCCCGGTCGAGGCGGACGGTGAAGAGGTCGGACATCTCGGGGAAGAGATCCGGGCGCGCGGGGTCGAGGTCGAAGTCCCGGTCGTCGCAGCGGAGCAGGCCGGGGGCGACGGGCTCTTCCGGCTCCCCGGGCTCCTCGGGTTCTCCCGGCTCCCCGGGCCCGCCCGGGTCCCCGGTCTCCTCGGGCGGTTCCGGAGTGCCGGAGGGCTGCTCGGAGGGCTCGTCCGAGGGCTCGAAGAGACAGCGGGGCTCGACCACGGCGGTGGCCCTGGAGACGGCCCGCCCGCTCTCGGTGCCCGGCACCAGGGTGTCCCCCACCGGCTCCACGGCCTGGGTCTCGACGGTGTACCCCCAGCGGCCGTCGGGGAGTTCGGCGCACTCCCGCACGGTGGTGCCATTGGCGGCGGCCAGTGCGTGGGCCGCCGCACAGCCGTCGTCGGCCCGGTCCTGGGCGCCGTCGCCGAAGAAGTCCCGCAGGAAGTCCGGGTCCAGGATGTTCTCCAGGAAGGACCCCTCCAGGGAGTCACGGGACTCCTGGGCGGCGGCGAGCGCGGCGGCGTCCGCCCCGGACTGGGTGCCGTTGCGGTTGGCCCCGGCCTGCCCCACGGCGAGGAAGACCAGGGCGAGGAAGAGCGTCCCCACGATCATCGTGAGATAGAGCGGGGCAGCCTGCCCCGCGTCGCGCCCACGGCCCTCGATCAGCTGCCGAGGATCTCCTGGACCTGGTTGGACAGCCCGTTGGCGATGTCGTCGGCGACCCCGGAGCCCACCAGCGCCGCGATGATCGCCGCCACCAGCACGATCACGCCCACGTACTCGACCGAGTCCTGGCCCTCGTCCCGGCGGTCCTTCACCGCCCGGCCGATCTCCGCCCACCGCGCCGCCATGTGGAGACGGGCCCTGACCACGGCCTTCAGCGTCATGTTCGACATTGGCTACCCCTCCGGCGCCGACAGCGCGATGACCGCGCGGCAGTTGCGAGTCCCTGGCGCCGCCCACCGGGTCCCGGTCCTGCGACCGGCCGCCCCGGACGGCGGCGTGAGCACTGTACGCCCGAAGGACGCCGCCGGACATGGGCCCTGGGGCCCAACTCCCCTCGGAGGAAGCGGAACCTTCCCCGGGGACCGGTCCGGGAGGGGTCGTGGGGTCCGCCGGACGGTGGTCGCTCATACCGGCCCGGCCCCCCTCCGTGCCAGCCGGTGCCAGAGGGCGATGGCCTCGCCCCGGCTGCCGGTGTTCAGCTTGGCGAAGATCCGGTTGATGTGGTTCTTGACCGTCTTCTGGCTGATGAAGCAGGCCGCGGCGATCTGCTGATTGGTCATGCCCGCCGCGATCAGCTCCATCACCTCGGCCTCCCGCCGGCTCAGCCCGGTCAGCACGGTGCCCCGCTCCCCGTCGGGTCCCGCAGACGAATGTCCCACAGTCGCTTGCGAAAGCGAAGAGAAGGAGAGGCATTCGGCGGATGCGGAATCCGTATATCCGTCAAGCGGGGCAAGGGTCATGACACCCGATCGGAGATCCCCGGTGAGGTCATGATGTGCGGAAGCAGACGATATGGATGCCGCGGACGATATGGAGGTACCCGACGGGTACCGTGGCGGTCCCGCGCGGTCCGGGGCCCCGGTGAGCGCCCGGACGGCAGACGGAGACAGGACCGCACGGCCCGCCGCGGTCTCCCGTACCGAGGTGATCAGTTCATCGGCGGTGAACTCGCCATGGACCAGATAGCCCGCGGCACCCCCGTCCAGCGCCGCGCGGACGGTCGGGGCCTCCCCGCTGTACGTCATCATCAGCACCGGGGCGAGCCCGGCCAGCCGGGGCAGGACCGTCAGTCCGTCGGCGCCCGGCATCCGGACATCGAGCAGGACGGCGTCGGGGCGATGGCGCTCCGTCTCGGCCAGGGCCCGGCGGCCGTCGGCGGCCTCGGCGACCACATCGAGTCCGGGGTGGGCGCGGAGCAGAGCGGTCAGCCCGGCGCGGACGACCGGATTGTCGTCGGCGACCACGATCCGCAGTGGTCCGGTGCGGTGGTGGGGCGGGGGATGGGGATACGGGTACGGGGGCGGGGGCCCGGCGGCGGTGTCCGGCACGGCCTCGGCCTCCTCTCGGCAGACGGGGTACGGGGTACGGGGGTGCTTCACGGCAGGGACAGGGGCAGATCCGGCGGCGGCGACAGATCCAGGCGGGGTGACGGCTCCGGCGACGGCCCCGAGGGCCGAGACAGGGGCAGGGGCAGGGGCAGCTCCAGGCGTACCTCCGTACCGTGCCCGTCCGCGCCGCCGCCGACACGGATCCGGGCCCCGATGGACCCGGCCCGCTCGGCCATGCCCACCAGGCCGAAGCGGCCGGCCCGGCGCAGGGCGGCGAGGGTGGTGCCGGGCGGCAGTCCGGGCCCTTCGTCGGTGATCCGGACGGAGAGCGCGCCGCCGGTCGTCCCGGCCGTCACGGTCACCGGGCCGGATCCGCCGTGGCGGTGGGCGTTCTCCAGCGCCTCGGCGGCGATGGTCAGCAGCTGACGGGCGACGGCGGCGGGCAGCGGGGGGACGGGGCCGGTCTGCCGCAGCTCGGCCCGGACCCCCGTACGGCGGGCGAACTCCCGGGTCCGGGCGCGGAGCAGGGCCACCACATCGACCGCCGTGCCCTCGGGGCCGTACGGCTCCCCCGCCGATTCCGCCCCGGAGTCCCGGCGCAGATCGAAGAGGATGTCCCGGGACTCGGCGGCGGCCCGGCGGGCGGCGCGGGAGACCAGATCGGCCTGTTCCCGTACGGTGCCGGGGTCCGTCCGGCCGGCGCTGTGGGCCAGCCCGTCGGCGGCGAGCGCCAGGCCGTGCAGGGTCTTGGCGACCGAGTCGTGCATCTCCCGGGCGAGCCGGGCCCGCTCCTCCGCCACCGCCTCGGCGGCGGCCAGCCGGGCGCGGGTCTCGGAGAGCGCCTGGCTCGCCGTGCCGAACCGCAGCATGAGGGTGCGCAGCGTACTGCCCAGCGCTCCGGCCAGCACGCACAGTCCGGGCAGCAGCAGGGCGGTGTAGTGGGCGTCGGCCCGGTCGTTGACCACATAGGCCCCCGCGACCAGCGCGGACTGGAGCACGGCGAGGACCGCGCCGCCGAGCGGCCCGGATATCAGCCCGCCCAGCAGCGGGGTGCAGAGGGTGACATAGGCGAGGGTGGAGTCGGGTGAGGCGGTGACCAGGAGCAGCGCGCCGAAGGCCATGTCCGCGCCGAGCAGCCAGGGGTGGCGCAGCAGGACGGGCCCGAAGCGCTCCCAGTCCCGTAACAGGGCGTACGAGGTCATGAAGGTGACCAGGGCCGCCGCGCCGACCAGCCAGGTGGCGGGGCCGGGGGCGGTTCCGGCGAGGGCGAAGGGCACCGCCAGGGCGATCATGGCCAGCCGGCAGCCGAAGACCTGGCGGCAGAGCGCCTGGAGGGCGTTGACCTGGAGCGGGAGCGACGGATGGCGCGGGGCTGCGCCGGGATCCGACACGGGTACGTCGGGGTCCGGGGGGAGTACGGAAGGGTCCGGCGGGGGTGCGGTGGGGGCCATGGGGTCACCTCCTGGTCGCGGTCGGGCCCGTACCCCCGTACGGGAGGGGGGAGCGGGCGGGGGGCGTCAGCCGCCGAGGACATCGCCGAGGTCGACCCCGGAGCCGTAGTAGAAGCTGGCCACGATCAGGATCAGCGTGGCGGGCAGCATGACCAGCGTGACGACCAGGGTGGACTTGGGCACCGCGCGGGCGGCCTCCCGGCGGGCGTTCTGGGCGTCGGTGCGGCGCATGTCGGTGGCGATCTGGATGAGGGTGTCCACGATGGGGGCGCCCAGCTCCTCGCCCTGCTGGAGCGCGGTGACGAACATCGACACCTGTTCGGAGTCATTGCGGCGGCGCAGCTGGTCGAAGGCGTCCCGGCGGCTGACGCCCATGTCCATCTGGCGCAGGGTGATGCGCAGTTCATCGGCCCAGGGGCCGGCGTACTTGTCGGCCACCCGGTCCAGCGCCTGCCGGAAGCCGAGTCCGGCGGAGACCACGACGGCGAGGACATCGAGGAAGTCGGGGAGGGTGCGTTCGATGTCGGCGCGGCGGCGGCGGATCGCCGCCCGGATGATCACATCGGTCCAGAAGAGGCCGAAGACCAGCAGGAAGGCGCCGATGGCGAACTGGCCCCTGGCCGTCATGGAGAGGGCGGCGAGGACGCCGAGGAAGCCGTAGACGGCGCGGCGGGCGGCATAGCGGTCGACGGTCATCCCGCCGGGGTTCCCGGCCATGTCGAGCCTGCGGCGCAGGGCGTCCACCCGTTTGGGGCCCATGGCGCGGAGCACGGCGGGGGCGTAGCGGATCCCGAGCCGGTCGATCACGGAGCCGACGGCGGTGGTGCGGGTGGCGCCGACTTCGAGGGCGAGCGCCAGATCGCCGGGGAGGCGGGCGTCGGCCCGGTACATCCGTATGCCGTGGAAGATCCCGTACACGGAGAGGGCGAGGAGGGCGGCGAGCAGAAGGGCCATGGGTGTCTCCTCAGACCTGGATCCGGGAGATCCGGTGGATCAGGAAGGCGCCGAGGCCGTAGAGGCCGAAGGCGATGAGGGTGGCGGCCTGGCCGACCACGGAGCCGGTCATCCGGTCCAGGGCGCCGGGGGCCATGCTGTTGATCATCAGCAGAAAGCCGAGGCCGAGCAGGGGGACGGCGACGGCGGTGACCTTGATCTGGGAGAGCATGGTGGTGACCTCCCGGCGGGTCTCCTTCCGTTCCTCCAGTGACTGGGTGAGGTTCCGCAGGGAGCTGACGACCTGTCCGCCGGCCCGGTTGGCGAGGATCAGGGTGGTGACCAGGACCATCAGCTCGCGGGACGGGAGTCGTTCGGCGAGGGCGCCGAGGGCGTCGTCCAGGCTCTGGCCGACGGCGAGCTGGTCGGCGACGATGGCGAGTTCGCTGCCGGCGGGGTCGTCCAGCTCCTCGGCGGCCATGGCGAGGGCGGTGCGCAGGGCGAGTCCGGCCTGAGTGGCGTTGGCGAGGACCCGGGTCAGCTCGGGGAGCTGGTTGATGAAGGCCTCGGTGCGCTTCGCCCGCTGCCAGGCGAGATGGCCGCGGGCGCCCCAGAGGGCGAGCAGGGCGGCGACGACGCCGAAGAAGGGGGCGAAGACGGCGCCGACGACCAGGTAGACGGCGACGACGACGGCGAGGACGGCGAGGGTGTACTCGCCGGGGGTGATGTCGAGTCCGGTGGCGGCGATCCGGCGTTCCAGGCGGCGGCCCCGGGCGGTGGCGCGCAGCCGGCGGTCGAGGGCGTGGAAGCGGCGGCGCCCGGGGCCGGCGGTCAGCTCCCCGGTCTGGGTCATCCGCTCGACCAGGGCCTGTCGCTGGGCCCGGCCCGAGGCATAGGTATGGACGCCGAGGACGGCGAGCACACCGGCGAGGAGGGTGACTCCTGCCGTCAGGAGCGGGAGGTTGTCCATGGCGGGCGGGGACCTTCTTCGTTCGGGGCTCGGGGCGATACGGCCCGGTGCGGCGGTACGGGCGCCGCGCGCGGGGCGCCGGGGCACGGGACAGGGGGGCCTGGGTACGGGGGGTCAGAGGACGGTTCCGCGGACGGCGAGCCCCTCGTCCGAGTCGGCGACGCCGAAGACCGGGGGCAGCGGCTCGTTCTTCAGATAGAGGCGTTCGGCGACCCTGCGGGGTACGGGGTAGTAGGCGAACTGGCCGTGGACCCGGCCGTCGGCGGACATCGGGCGGGCGTGGAAGCGGCAGACGGAGACGATCCGGTACTCCTCCCGGCCGGTGGAGTCGACGAGGGCGACCTCGGTGACCCGGCGGGTGCCGTCGGCGTGCCGGGTGAGCTGGACGATGACATCCACGGCGCTGTTGATCTGGTCCTTGATCGCGGCGAACGGGATGTCGACCTCGGACATGGAGGCCAGCGTCTGGAGCCGCATCAGGGCGTCCTCGGCGCTGTTGGCGTGGACGGTGGCGAGGGAGCCGTCGTGGCCGGTGGACATGGCCTGGAGCATGTCCAGGGTCTCCCCGCCGCGGACCTCGCCGACGATGATCCGGTCGGGGCGCATCCGGAGGGAGTTGCGGACGAGGTCGCGGATGGTGACCCGGCCGTTGCCCTCCACATTCGGGGGGCGGCTCTCCAGGGTGATCACATGGGGCTGCTGGAGCCGGAGTTCGGCGGAGTCCTCGATGGTGACGATCCGCTCGCCCTCGGGGATCAGTCCGGAGAGGGAGTTGAGGAGGGTGGTCTTCCCGGTGCCGGTGGCGCCGGAGACGATCACATTGAACTTGGCCCGGACCAGTCCGGCGAGAAGAAGGGTCATCTGCTCGTCCAGCGAGCCGATGGCGATCATCTCCTGGAGGGTGAAGGCACGGGGGAAGCGGCGGATGGTGAGGATGGGGCCGCTGAGGGAGAGCGGGGGGATGATCACATTGACCCGCTCCCCGGACGGGAGCCGGGCGTCGACCATGGGGTTGGCCTCGTCGACCCGGCGGTTGACGGTGGAGACGATCCGCTCGATGGTCTGCATCAGCTGGTCGGCGGAGGAGAAGCGGAGCGGCAGCAGCTCCAGCCGGCCGCCGCGCTCCACATAGACCTGTTCCGGGCCGTTGACCATGATCTCGCTGATGGAGGCGTCCTCCAGGAGCGGTTCCAGGATGCCGAGGCCCAGCGCCTCGTCCACCACCCGGCGGATCAGCTGGGAGCGTTCGACGGTGGAGAGGACGGGGCCCTCACGGCTGATGATGTGGCCGAGGACCCGCTCCAGCCGGGCCCGGCGCTCGGCCGCCGCCAGGGAGGACATCTCGGCGAGGTCGATCTCCTCCAGCAGCTTGGCGCGGTAGACGACGACGAGGCGGTTCTCCTCGCTGTGGCCGCTCACCGGCTCGGGGCTGCTGATCCGCGCCCGCAGGCTCATGTCCTCATCTCCCTGGTGGTACGGGGTCCTGCCGTCGGTCGGGGTGCTGGGGGTTCTCAGTCTCGGGGGCGGCGGGCGGCGGGCGGCTGCTCAGTCGCAGGGCATGGTGACGCTCCGCTCGGCCGTGCCGAAGTCGAAGAGGGGGATCAGCGCGGGGACCTCCACCGAGACGGTCGCGGTGACCTGCTCGCCGCAGCCGGGGACACCGACGGAGGCCCCGTCGCGGAGCCAGCCGCTCATCGACGCCAGACCGGCCTCCTGGGCCTGCCCGGCGTCGGCGTCGGGCAGGGCGGCGGCACGGGCCGCCGCGCGGGCGGCGGTCCCCGCCTGCTGGGCGGTGTACGCGACGACCCCGAGCTGGAGGGCGGCGAGGGCCACGATCAGCAGCAGGGTGAGCACCCCGGCGTACTCGATGGCGGCCTGCCCGCGCTCGCGCTCACCCCGTACACCCATCAGGACTGCCCGGTCCCGCCGTTCCCGTGGGCCCGTCATGGCCACTCCCCCGGCTTCTCGTAGGGGGCGGCGGCCTCTCCGGTGAACTCGAAGGGCAGATCCGCCGCGCCCGGCAGCAGCAGCGGTACGGAGAGCGTCACCCGGGCCCGGTAGAGGTCGCCGGAGGCGCCGCAGTCGGGCTCGGCCGTCCAGGCCCCGGGGAGATCCTCCAGGATCGCCGCCGCACAGGCCGCGTCGTCCCCTCCGGCGGCGCCCGCGCGGGCCCCCTTGTCGGCGGCGTTCCCCGCCAGCGAGAAGGTGTAGCCGATGAGCGCGGCCTGCCAGAGCAGCGCGAAGGTGATCAGGATGACCGGCAGGGTCCCGGCGAACTCGACGGCGGCGGCGCCCCGGTCGTCACCCCGGCGGGGCAGCCGGTGCCACCGCCGCCCGTGCTCGGATCCCCTCACCCCGCACACCCCCTCACCCGGCCGCGGGCCGTCATCGCGACCGTGCCCGCCGGACCCGGACCGAACCCCGGTCCCCCCGGAATCTGCCCTGCTTCTGCTCGTTCTCCCCCTCCGCGACCAGTCCCAGTTCGCCCGCCAGCGCCCACAGCGCCTGCTTCACGGTGGACTTGGCCTCCAGATCCTGCATCCGGCCGGCGTCCACCACCGGCTGGAGTTCCTTG
Organism: Streptomyces sp. NPDC000594; assembly: GCF_040299965.1. Lineage (NCBI taxonomy): Bacteria > Bacillati > Actinomycetota > Actinomycetes > Kitasatosporales > Streptomycetaceae > Streptomyces > Streptomyces sp. NPDC000594. The sequence goes on from NZ_JBEPCY010000012.1 coordinate 44,586, forward strand.
TAGGCGGCCGGGACGGTGGTCCGGGCGACCCGGGTGCCGGTGATCTTCTCGATCAGCGCGGGCTGGATCTCGGTGGCGCGGTTGTGACGGTTGACCACGGCCACGGTCCCCTCCGCCTTGCGGATCTGGAGCCGGTCCCAGAGCCGGACCATGCGCTTGGCGCCCCGTACCGCGATGACATCGGGAGTGGTGACCAGGAGTGCGATATCGGCCATTTCCACGGCGGCGGCGTTGGCGTTGTGCATCTGGGTGCCGCAGTCCACGACCACCACCTCGTAGCGGTTGCGCAGGGCGCTCACGATCTGGCGCACGGCCCGGTCGTCCACCTCCTCGCCGCGCTCCCCCTCGGCGGGGGCGAGCAGCAGACCCATCCCGGTGTGGTGGGCGAAGAGGGCGTCCTGGAGGACCCGGGGCGAGATGTCCTGGATCCCGGCGAGGTCGGCGGCGGAGCGCCGGAACTGGACATCGAGATAGGACGCCACATCCCCGGACTGGAGGTCCAGATCGGCCAGGGCGACGCTCCGCCCGGAGGCCTGGGCGGCCAGGGCCAGCTGGACGGCGGTCACGGTGGTGCCGACCCCGCCCTTGGCCCCGCAGACGGTGACCACGGTGCCGCCGGGCCCGGTGAAGGTCTCCGCGCCCTGGCCGAGATGGCGCCGTACCCCGGTGGACCAGCCGGCCGCCGCCTGGATCCGCTGGGCCAGTTCCTCGTACGAGAGCGGCAGCCCCACCAGTCCGCGCGCGCCGGAGTCCATGGCCGCCGAGTAGAGACCGGGCGAGGCGTCCACGGTGACCAGGACGACGCCGACGGCGGGGAAGCGCAGGGCCACCTCCCGGATCAGTTCGAGGGCGGGCACCGGTCCGATCCGCTCATGGACGAGGACGACCTCGGGCAGTTCGTCCAGCGACTCGGCGGCGAGCCGGGCCAGGGTGTCCAGGAGCGTGGTGGAGTCGCCCACCGGGGCGGCGGGCTCCGCGTCGGGGAGCTGGCTGAGGAGGGTGGTGATGGAGCGGGCGGCGTCGAGGTCGCCGACCGCGGGCAGAACGCGTGTGCTCATGCAGCCCTCACCTGTTCTTGTCTTCGTCAAGGGTGTAGGTGCTGTCGCCGGAGCGGGCGGCGCCGGAGCCGCCCCTGGCGAGCAGGGCCAGCCGGACGTGCTCGGCGAAGGACTCGGCGTGGGCGACCCGCTGGGCGTCCTGGGTGCCGAGGGCGAAGGTGATGGGCACCGCCTCGCGCACCCGGGTACGCCGGTCCTCGCCGCGCTGGTCGAAGGGGGTGAGCCGGCCGACGTCGATGACCCGGGCCCCGGCCACGATCAGCCGGGACTGGTCCGGGGCGCCGTCCGTCTCCCCGGCGAAGGTGGCGTAGATGTTGACCCGGTCCCCCGGGGTGATCTTGCCCGCGACCCCGGTGGCGGCGTCGATCATGATGGCGATCTCCTGCTGGCCCTCCGCCAGGGCCGGCCGCGCCACGATCATGTCGTCCTGGAGCAGGGAGCCCTTGCGCAGCTCGGTGACGGCGATCTTCCCCCGGAGCGCCGAGAGATCGGTGACGGCGGTCCCGGGGAGCCAGCGGCGGGGCATCGACACCTTCTCGAACTGGGACGCCCGCAGGGTGGTGTACGGGGCCACGTCCGAGGCCACCCGGTAGGCGGAGACCTCGGGTCCCACCTTGGAGTTCACATCATTGATCACCGATATCACGCCGGCGAACGCGCCCAGGGCGCACAGGACCGAAACCAACAGAAGAATGACGCCGCGTCGTTGGCGTGAATTCATGAGCCGCTTGACCTCGTTCGTTTAGGCGGGGGTGCCGTGCTTGAGGACGCCGGACTCCCGGCCCTGCTGCCCTTCGCCCGCGAGCGGGGCCGAGCAGAATCCGCAGCGGTCACCGATGAGTTCGACACCGCACCAGGTGCACACCTCTCTCCGTACCGACGCCACCAGCTGGTAGAGGACCGAGATCTCCGGCAGGAAGGCGGCGAACTCGACCAGCTTCCCGGTGCCCCACCAGCCGGGCGACTCCTCCGGCAGCGGGACCTCCTCCATGCCCTGGGCCCGCCATTCGGGGACGAGGGTGTGCTCGATCCAGTCGGACTGCAACTGCCCCTTGGCGAGCGCCATCCGGGTGGGGAACTCGGGGCCGCCGGGCACCTCGCCCCCGCCGCCGATCCTGATCAGCTCGGGGGCGGGGTTGGTCCGTACCGCGAAACGGGCGCCGGGCAGCCAGGACTTGGCATGGGCCTTCATGCTCACCGGCACCCGGTCGAGACGGGTCACGGAGGAGAGCTGGGCCCCGGCGTAGATGTAGTGGGAGAGCAGCCGGGCGGCGGAGGCGATGACCCCGGGCCCGAAGTCGCAGACGGACAACTGCCGCAGCTGACGGGCGAGTACGGCGGTGCCGAGCGGGGGCAGGTCCACCTTGAGCAGGGCGATGCGGTTGCTCTCCAGGACCGACCGTACGGTGTGCAGCCGCCGCTCATGGGCGACGGGGACGGTCGACGGATAGACCGCCACCACGGAGCCGTGCTGTTCGAGCAGCAGGCTCATGTCGGACAGGGCGGCGTCCAGGGACTGGTCCTGGGGGGAGTGCAGCAGGGCGGCCGTGGGTGTGTGCTGGTCCATCGGCGGTAGCACCAGATCTGCGCTGGTGACAGCTATTGCGGTCGGCACGCTGGTTCCCCGTTCGGCTCCGGTCGCCGGGGGTCCCGTGACCGCAGATACGTACTGCTCGCTGCTCCTGCACGAGCACTGTATCCGCGACTTCACAGGCAGAGAACACCTTGCCGCACCCAGCGCCGCGTCCCGTGCACGCTCCGCACAGAGCAAACGTGAGCAAAGGCTGACGTTCCCCCACACGCGTGGCAGGGGAGGGGAAGGGCCCCCGGAGCGGCGCATGGCCAAAAACCGATGTCCCGTCCCGGGGGTCAATCCCCGGCCGGGGTCTTGACAGATGCATTGGTCTGGACCAACTTTACGCCCAACGGTGGCCACCGTTCATCCCCCTCCTGCTTCTCTCCCCTCCCCCCAACTCCCCCACTGGAGGCAGCACGTGGACCGCAGCACAGCCATGCGGAGATGGCTCGGCGGGGGTCTGTCCCTCGCCCTCGGCGCCGGACTCTCCCTCACCGCGATGACCGGAACCGCCCAGGCGGCCGACATCAATGTGGCCAAGAACGCCGGCTTCGAGAGCGGGCTGTCGAGCTGGACCTGCTCCGGCGGCAGTGGCGCCAATGTCACGACGCCGGTACGCACCGGAACGTCCGCCCTGCGGGCGACCCCCGCCGGCCACAACAACGCCCGCTGTTCCCAGACGGTGGCGGTCAAGCCCAACTCCACGTACCAGCTCTCCGCCTGGACCCAGGGCGGCCACGCCTATCTGGGCGCGAGCGGCACCGGTACCACGGACGTCTCCACCTGGTCGGCGGGGAGCGCGGGGTGGCAGCAGCTCTCCACCAGCTTCCGTACCGGCGCCTCCACCACCTCGGTGACCGTCTACACCCATGGCTGGTACGGCACGCCCGCCTACCTCGTGGACGATGTGAGCGTCTTCGGCCCCGACGGCGGGGGCGGCCAGGACCCGGATCCCGTGGTCCCGCCGGTACCCACCGCCCTCGCGGCCGGTGCGGTGACCTCGTCCACCGTCGCCCTCAACTGGGGCACCTCCAACGGCGCCACCGGCTACAACGTCTACCGCGACGGCACCCGGGTGCAGTCGGTGACCGGCACCTCGGCGACCGTGACCGGGCTGACCGCGAACACCTCGTACCAGTTCCAGGTCACCGCCACCAACAGCGCGGGTGAGTCCGCCCGCTCCACCGGTGTCACCGCCCGCACCTCGCCCGACACGGGCCAGCCCGACCCGGTGGTGCCCCGGCACGCGGTGACCGGCTACTGGCAGAACTTCAACAACGGCGCCACCGTGCAGAAGCTGCGGGACGTCCAGAACTCGTACGACATCATCGCCGTCGCCTTCGCCGACGCCACCAACACCCCCGGCCAGCTGACCTTCAACCTCAGCCCGGCCCTCGGCTACTCCTCGGTCGCGGAGTTCAAGTCCGACATCGCCGCCAAGAAGGCCGCCGGCAAGTCGGTCATCATCTCCGTCGGCGGCGAGATCGGCAATGTCACCGTCAACAGCGACGCCTCCGCCACCGCCTTCGCCAACAGCGCCTGGGCGCTGATGCAGGAGTACGGCTTCAACGGCCTCGACGTCGACCTCGAACACGGCATCAACTCGACCTATCTGACGAAGGCGCTGCGGCAGCTCTCCGCCCTGGCGGGCCCCCGGATGGTGCTCACCATGGCCCCGCAGACCATCGACATGCAGTCCACCTCGACGGAGTACTTCAAGCTCGCGCTGAACGTGAAGGACATCCTCACCGTCGTCAACATGCAGAACTACAACAGCGGTTCGATGCTCGGCTGCGACGGCAAGGTCTACCACCTGGGTTCGGTGGACTTCCTGACCGCGCTCGCCTGCATCCAGCTGGAGAACGGGCTCGACCCGTCCCAGGTGGGCCTCGGTGTCCCGGCCTCCACCCGGGGCGCGGGCAGCGGCTATGTCAGCCCCTCCGTGGTGAACGCCGCGCTGGACTGCCTCACCCGCGCCACCAACTGCGGCACCTTCAAGCCCCCGCGGACGTACCCGAGCCTGCGCGGTGCGATGACCTGGTCCACCAACTGGGACGCGACGGCCGGGAACGCCTGGTCGAACGCGGTGGGACCGCACGTCAAGGCGCTGCCGTAGGGTTCGCGTCCGGGAACGGCCGGCGGCCGTCCCCGACCGGGGAACCCTGAGCACCACCTCTCCAACGCAGCAACAGTCCCTGGGCCCGTCCGGCATCGCGCCGGGCGGGCCCTTGGGGTACCCGGGACCGGGACTTCGGTATGCGCGGGACCTCGGCACAGGCGGGCCCTCGGCGCACGCGGGACCGGGCGCCGGGCAGGGGTCCCGTACGCGTGGAGCCATCCGGCGGCCGAAGCGCGCCTCTTGACCTGACCATGTCAGCACTCCACGATGTGTGCCCACACCGCACCTGTCCCACCGCGCCACCGGTGCGCCCCGGCAACCCCCCACTCCACCCCAGGAGACAGCATGCGACTACGGATACGCGGCAGCGGCCGGAAGGCCGCCGCCCTCAGCGCCCTGCTGGCGCTCGCGGTGGCGGCGCCCCTCACCGCCAACGCGGCGCCTCCGCCGGACCCGAAGCCCTCCGCCGGGCAGGCGGCCGTCGCCGATGAGCTGATCCGGCAGTACGAGATCAAGGGCAAGGCGACCCGGGCCTCCCGCAACGCCATCGCCGCCGTCGGGGTGGCGATCGACGAGGCGGACGCCCGCTCCACCGTGGTCAGCGCCGACGGCGGCCAGGCCAGACGGCTGCGCGAACTGGGGTACGAGCTGTCGGTGCTGCCCGCGCCGCCCGCACGGACCGGCGGCGAGCCGGTGAGGGCGATGGACTTCCCGCCCGCCGACGCCCGCTACCACAACTTCGCCGAGATGACCTCGGTCATCAATCAGCGGGTCGCCCAGTACCCGAACATCATGAGCAAGCGGGTCATCGGCCGCAGCCATGAGGGACGCGAGATCGTCGCCATCAAGATCAGTGACAATGTGGCGACGGACGAGAACGAGCCCGAGGTGCTCTTCACCCATCACCAGCACGCCCGGGAGCATCTGACCGTCGAGATGGCGCTCTATCTGCTCCGGGAGTTCGGTGAGGACTACGGCACCGACGCCCGGATCACCAACGCCGTCAACAGCCGGGAGATCTGGATCATCCCGGACATCAACCCGGACGGCGGCGAGTACGACATCGCCACCGGCAGCTACCGCAGCTGGCGCAAGAACCGGCAGCCCAACACCGGTTCGACCTTTGTCGGCACCGATATGAACCGCAACTGGAACTACCGCTGGGGCTGCTGCGGCGGCTCCTCCGGCTCCTTCGGCTCGGACACCTACCGGGGACGGACCCCCGAGTCCGCGCCCGAGGTGAAGGTCGTCGCCGACTTCGTGCGCAGCCGGGTGGTGGGCGGCGCCCAGCAGATCAAGACGGGTATCGACTTCCACACCTACAGCGAGCTGATCCTCTGGCCGTTCGGTTACACCACCGCCGACACCGCCCCGGGGATGACCCAGGACGACCGGAACGCCTTCGCGGCGGTCGGTCAGAAGATGGGCGCGAGCAACGGCTACACCCCGGAGCAGTCCAGCGATCTGTACATCACCGACGGGTCGATCGACGACTGGCTCTGGGGCAACCAGCGGATCTTCGGCTACACCTTCGAGATGTACCCGACCGGCTTCGGGGGCGGCGGCTTCTACCCGCCCGACGAGGTGATCGAGCGCGAGACCAGCCGCAACCGCGACGCGGTGCTCCAGCTGCTGGAGAACTCGGACTGCATGTACCGCTCCATCGGCAAGGAGGCGCAGTACTGCTGAGGCACCGCTGAGGCTGAGGCACCGCTGAGGCACTGCCGAGCCGTACGACGGCCGGGGCGGGCCGCCCGGGGAGCACCCCCGGGCGGCCCGCCCCCTTGTACGGACCCCGCTAGACGACCAGGCTGAGCGCCGCGGCGACCACGAACCCGGCCACGGAGAGCACCGACTCCAGGACCGTCCAGGTCTTGAGGGTGTCCCGCTCCGAGATGCCGAAGTACTTGGCGACGATCCAGAATCCGCCGTCGTTGACATGCGAGGCGAAGATCGAGCCCGCCGAGATGGCCATGATCACCAGGGCCAGGAAGGGCTGGGAGTGGTCCCCGCCCTCCACCAGCGGCAGCACGATGCCCGCCGTGGTGACGATCGCGACCGTCGCCGAGCCCTGGGCGACCCGCAGCACCAGCGAGATCAGATAGGCGAGGACGATCAGCGGCAGCCCCACGTCCTCGAAGGTGTCGGAGAGCGCCTGGGCGACCCCGCTCGCCTTGAGGACGGCGCCGAAGACCCCACCGGCGCCGACCACCAGCAGGATGTTGCCCACCGGCTTCAGCGAGGAGGTCGACACCTGCTCCAGGGAGGCCCGCGACCAGCCGCGCCGGATGCCCAGCAGGTAGTACGCGAGGATCAGCGCGATCGTCAGCGCGACGAACGGGTTGCCGAAGAACTCGATCACCGAGCGGAGCGTGGACGGGTCGAGCCCGATGGAGGAGAAGGTGGCCGCGAGGATCAGCACCAGCGGGGTGCCGATGATGAGCAGCACGGTGGAGAGGGCCACCGGGGACTCCTCCGCGGTGCCGCGCTCGGCGGCGACCGCCGCCTTGGCCTCCTCGGCGGCGTCCAGCATGTCCTGCGGCACCTCGACGAAGACCCGCTTGCCGATCCAGTCGGAGAAGACCCAGGCGGCGGCGACGGCGGGCAGTCCCACGACCACGCCCATGAGGATGACCCAGCCCAGCGAGACATCGAGCAGTCCGGCGGCGGCGACCGGGCCGGGGTGCGGTGGCAGGAAGGCATGGGTCATCGAGAGTCCCGCCAGCAGGGGCATGGCATAGAGGACGACCGATTTGCCGGAACGTTTCGCCGCAGCGTAGACGATGGGCGCGAGGACGAAGATGCCCACATCGAAGAAGACCGGGATACCGAAGATCACACCGGTGAGGCCCATCGCCAGCGGGGCGCGCTTCTCCCCGAAGAGATCGAGCAGCCGGCGGCTGAGCACCTCGGCGCCGCCGGAGACCTCCAGGATGGCGCCGAGCATGGTGCCGAGGCCGATGATGATGGCCACATGGCCGAGGATGCCGCCCATCCCGTTCTCGATGACGGATTCGGCGGCGGAGCGCTGGACCGTACCGAAGAGTTCGGTGACGGAGAGACCGGCGGCGAGGCCGACGGCTATGGAGACGGCGAGCAGCGCGACGAACGGCTGGAGCCGGAGCTTGATGATCAGTACGAGGAGGAGCGCGATGCCGAGGGCGGCGACGGTCAGCAGGCCCGCTGTCCCGTCGATCAGCAGCAGCAGTCCTCCGGTGTGCGGTGGCGCCTCGGGTGCGGCGCCGGCAGCGAACAACATGTACGACCCCAATGTCGGTGGAGGGTTTCGGGGTAGGGCGGAGCGCGGCACGGCGCTCCGGAGGGGAGCACCGTGCCGTGCGGTGTTGCGCTGTGGGGGATGGGTGGAGCGTCAGTCGGTGCCGGGGCGGCGGATCAGCCCAGGACCGCCAGGGCGTCGATCTCGATGAGCAGCCCGGCGGGCAGGCCGACGTAGACCGTGGTGCGCGCGGAGGCCGGGGCGGTGAGGCCCTGGGCCTCGAAGTACTCGTTGTAGATCTGGTTCATCTCGGCGAAGTGGTCGACGTCGGTGAGGTAGACGCGGGTCATCATCACGTCGTCCCAGCTCGCGCCGCCCTCCTCCAGGATCGCCTTGACGTTGGCGAAGGTCTGGAGGGTCTGCTCGCGCAGGGTGGGGCCCGCCGGGGTGGGGGCCTGGCCCTCGACCGCGGGGAGGAAGCCGACCTGGCCGGCGACCTGGAGGATGTTCCCCTTCTTCACCCCGTGGGAGAACTTGGCGGGCGGGGTGGTGTGGGTGGCGGGGGTGAGCGCGATCTTCTCGGTCATGTTCTGTCCTGTCCTTGCGTACCCGGCCGGTCCGGCCGGTGGAGGGTGGTGCGGTACGAGGGTGCTGCGGTACGGAAGTGGTGCGGTACGAGGGTGCTGCGTTACGAGAGTGCTGCGGTACGGAAGTGGTTCAGTGCGGGGACGGTTCGGTGCGGGAGCGGCCAGTGCGGGAGCGGTTCAGTGCGGGGTGACCGAGCCGGAGTACTCCCGGCTGATGGCGTCCGCGGTGCGGCGCACCAGGGGGAGCAGGGTGAGCAGTTCCTCGGCGGTGACCACCACGTTGGGCGCGGAGACCGACATGGCGGCGACGACCCGCCCGGCGGCGCCCCGGATGGGCGCCCCGATGCAGTTGATCGACTCCTCGTGGCCGCCGAGGTCGGTGGCCCAGCCCTGGTCGCGCACGGCCGCCAGCTCCTTGAGGAAGGCGGCGGCGCTGGGCGTCGAACGGGACGTGTACAGCGGGTAGTCGAGCTTCTCGGCGATGGCGCGCCGCTCGTGCTCGGGGAGGTCGGCGAGGAGGAGTTTGGCCACGGCGGCGACGGTGATGGCGACCGGTTTGCCGATCCGGGAGTACATCCGTACCGGGTAGCGGCTCTCCACCTTGTCGATGTAGAGGACCTCGCTCTCCTCGTACACGGCGAGATGGACGGTGTGCCCGATCTGTTCGTTGAGGGTGACGAGATGGGGGTGGGCGATCTCCCGGACGTCCAGGTTCTCCACGGCCTCCTGGGCGAGGGCGAAGAGCCGGGCGCCCAGGCGGTAGCGCTGGTCCTGCTGGCGGTAGACCAGCCCGTGGTCATGGAGGGTGCGCAGCAGCCGCAGCGCGGTGGATTTGTGGACGCCGAGGCGTTCGGCGACCTGTCCGAGGTCGGCGGGGCCCTCGGCGAGCAGCGGCAGGATGCTCAGGGCGCGGTCGACGGTCTGGCTCATGGTGCGTGTCCCTCCTCCTCCCCGGCGGTGGTCCAGCCGGGGCCGAGTCGAAGTGTCCCCCAGGCGTCGTCGGCGAGGGCCGCCAGCCGGTCGGCGTGGCCGGTGGCGGGCGGTACGGCGACATCGCCGGGGACGGTGAGGGCGGCGGCGGCCATGAGATGGCCGTGGCGGAGGCGGTCCCGGGCGGGGAGGGCGCGCAGCAGGGCGGAGAGATATCCGGCGGCGAAGGCGTCCCCGGCGCCGACGGGGGCGGCGATCTCCACGACGGGGGCGGGTTCCCCGGTGACGGTCCCGGCGGTGTCGGTGGTGTCGGTGGCGCCGTCGTAGACGCCGGTGAGGGGTGCGGTGCCGAATCCCGTACGGGCGTACTCGACGGCGCCGTCCGCGCCCCGCTTGACGACCACGGCGGCGGGTTCGGGCAGGGCCGCGCGGATCGCCTCGGCCCCCTCGACCCCCCAGGCGTCGGCCGCCTCGTCCTCGCCGACGAAGACCAGGTCGGCGCCGCGGGCCAGGTCGAGCAGGATCCGGCCGCCGCCGGGGACCCGCCAGAGCCCCGGGCGGTGGTTGACGTCGAAGGAGACCAGGGGCCTGCCGGGGCGGCGGGCGGTCAGCCGGCGCATCAGGGCGAGGCAGTCGTCGGAGAGGGCGGCGGTGATGCCGGAGAGATGGAGCACCCGGGTCCCGGCGAGGGCGGCGGCGGGGACGGTGGCCGGGGACATCGCGGAGGCGGCCGAGCCGCGCCGGTAGTAGACGACCTCATGGGCGTCGGTGGAGCGGTCGGTGGCGGTGCGGAAGTAGACACCGGTGGGGCGGTCGGGGTCCCGGCCGACGCGGGAGGTGTCGACGCCATGGGCGGCGATCTCCCGGATGAGATGGTCGCCGAAGCCGTCGGTGCCGACCCGGCCGACCCAGCGGGCCCGGTGTCCGGCGGCGGCCAGCGCACAGGCCACATTGGACTCGGCGCCGCCGATGGAGCGGTCGAAGGAGGGCACATCGGCCAGCCGGCCGGGCCGGGAGGGAAGGAACGTGACCATGGACTCGCCGAGGCAGATGACATCGGTGTCGGTGACATCCACGGCTGCGGTTCCGGTCAGGCTGCTCACCTGGGGCTCCTCAACGGGTCCGGTGCCGGTTCCATTGACCCGGCGCTGGGCCGGATGTTAGACAGCAACGAGCGATATGCGCAATGAGCGTTGCAGACAGTGCAACGCGTACGGTCCATGTCGCCCCTTTGCCGTTCGTCATGCCGCCCGAAGGAGGCACCGTGACCGCCGACCAGCCCGGTCAGCCGGAACAGCCCGAACAGCCGGACACCCACCGGCTCGAACGCGTCGACCACCGGTTCAAGGCGCTGCCCCCGGACGCCGACGGGCTGACCACCGGCGAGCTGGCCGCCCAGCGCCGCAACCTCTTCACCGGCGGCTTCACCACCCCGGTCCTCGCCCTCTCCGCCGAGTCGGTCGAGCACAACCTCACCCTGCTCCAGACCTACTCCCGGCGGCACGGGCTCTCCTTCGCCCCGCACGGCAAGACCTCCATGTCGCCGCAGCTCTTCGACCGCCAGCTGGCCCACGGGGCCTGGGGCATCACGGTCGCCGTCCCCCACCAGGCCCGGGTCTGCCGCGCCCACGGGATCTCCCGGATCTTCCTCGCCAATGAGGTCGTCGACGCCGCCGCGCTGCGCTGGCTCGCCGGGGAGCTGGCCGACCCCGACTTCCGCTTCATCTGCTACGTGGACTCGGTCCGCGGCGTGGAGCTGATGAACGAGGCCCTGACCGGCGCCGATGCCCCCCGCCCGCTGGATGTGGTGGTGGAGCTGGGCGCGGGCGACGGCGCCCGCACAGGAGCCCGTACCGAGGCCGACTGCGCCGCCGTCGCGGACGCCGTGGCCGCCGCCCCCGCCCTGCGCCTCGTCGGCGTCGCCGGATACGAGGGCGAGGTCCCCGACGCCGACGGCGAGCGGGTCCGCACCTGGCTGCGCCGGCTGAACGCGCTGGCCGCCGCCTTCGACACGGACGGCCGGTTCGCGGAGACCGACGAGATCGTGGTCAGCGCGGGCGGCAGCGCCTGGTTCGACGCGGTCGCCGATGTCCTCGCCGAGCTGCCCCCGCTCTCCCGGCCGGTGCTGAAGCTGCTGCGCTCGGGCGCCTATGTCTCCCACGACGACGGCCACTACCGCCATCTCACCCCCTTCAACCGGGTCCCCGAGGAGGGCGCGCTCCAGCCCGCCTTCCGGCTCTGGGCCCAGGTGGTCTCCCGCCCCTCGCCCGAGCAGGCGTTCCTCAACGCGGGCAAGCGCGACGCCGCCTACGACCTCGACCTGCCCGAGGCCCAGGTGGTCCGGGACGGCCGCACCGGCGAGATCCGCCCCGCCACCGGGATCACCGTCACCGGCCTCTCCGACCAGCACGGCTGGGTGCGCACCGAGCCCGGCGCCGCGCTGGAGGTCGGCGACTGGCTCGGCATGGGGCTCTCCCACCCCTGCACCTCCTTCGACAAGTGGCAGCTGATCCCGCTGGTCGAGGCGGACGGCACCGTCACCGACTACATCCGCACCTTCTTCTGACAGGGGACGTCCATGGACCTGGTCATCCGCAACACCCGTGTCATCGACGGCGGCGGCGGCCCCTCGTACCGTGCCGATGTCGGCGTGGACGGGGGCAGGATCGCCGCGATCCGCCGCGAGGGCGAGTCCGCGCTCACCGGCCGGCGCGTCCTCGACGCCTCCGGCCTCGCGCTCTCCCCCGGCTTCATCGATATGCACGCCCACAGCGATCTCGCCCTGCTGCGCGACCCGGCGCATGAGGCGAAGGCGGCCCAGGGGGTGACCCTGGAGGTCATCGGCCAGGACGGGATCTCCTACGCCCCGGTGGACGACCGCACCCTGGAGGGGGTGCGCCGCGCCATCAACGGCTGGAACGGTGGCGGTCCCGGCGACGACTCCGTCGACTTCGACTGGCGGACCGTCGGCGAGTATCTGGACCGCCTCGACCGGGGCATCGCCGTCAACGCCGCCTATCTGATCCCCCAGGGCACCGTCCGGATGCAGGTGGTCGGGTGGGACGACCGCCCCGCCACCGACGACGAGCTGGACCGGATGCGGCGGCTGGTCGCCGAGGGCCTCGAACAGGGCGCCGTCGGCATGTCCTCCGGCCTGACCTACACCCCCGGGATGTACGCCAAGGACGCCGAGCTGACCGAGTTGTGCCGGGTGGTGGCCGCCTACGACGGCTACTACTGCCCGCACCACCGCTCCTACGGCGCCGGGGCGCTGACGGCCTACGAGGAGATGGTGCGGCTCAGCGCCGACGCGGGCTGCGCCCTCCATCTCGCCCACGCCACCATGAACTTCGGCGTGAACAAGGGCCGGGCGGGCGATCTGCTCGACCTCCTGGACCGGGCGCTCGCCGACGGCGCCGACATCTCGCTGGACACCTACCCGTACACCCCCGGCTCCACCACGCTGGTCGCGGTGCTGCCCAGCTGGGCGGCGGAGGGCGGCCCGGACGCGCTGCTCGCCCGGCTCGCCGACGACACCACCGCCGAGCGGATACGCCACCATCTGGAGGAGATCGGCTCCGACGGCTGCCACGGCGTGCCCATGGAGTGGGAGACCATCGAGATCTCCGGGGTCACCGAGCAGCGGCTCGGGGGGTATGTCGGGAAGACCATCGAGGAGTCCGCCCGGGAGCGGGGCGAGGACCCCTGGGTGACGGCCCGCCGGCTGCTCATCGAGGACCGGCTGGGCTCCACCATCCTCCAGCATGTCGGCCATGAGGAGAACGTCCGGGAGATCATGCGCCACCGGGTCCACACCGGCGGCAGCGACGGCATCCTCCAGGGCGCCAAGCCGCATCCGCGCGCCTATGGCACCTTCCCGCACTATCTCGGCCGCTACGCGCGGGAGCTGGGGGTGCTCTCCCTGGAGGAGACGGTCGCCCATCTCACCTCCCGGCCCGCCGCCCGGCTGCGGCTGCCCGACCGGGGTCTGGTCCAGGAGGGATACCGCGCCGACCTGGTCCTCTTCGACCCGGAGACGGTGGCGGCGGGCTCCACCTTCGAGGCGCCGCGCACCCTGCCTACCGGGATCCCGTATGTCCTGATCGACGGACGGTTCGTCATCCAGGACGGGGTCCGCACGGATGTCCTGGCGGGCCGCTCGGTCCGCCGGGTCCCGGCCCGCAAGGGCTGAACCTCGACCGGGGGGCGGGTACGGCGCGAACGCCGCCCGCCCCCCGGTCGTCAGCTCCGGGTGATCAGGCCTTCGGGACGAGCCCGAGCTGGCCCAGCAGATCGGTGGCGGGCGCCAGCACCCCGCCCGGCGGGGGCTTGAGGAGATTCCGGTCCACCTCGCCCGCGGCGGTCGCCGTGGCACGGGAGGGAGCGGCGGAAGCCGGGACGGCGACCGTCAGCGGGACGGAGAGGGCGCAGACGGCGGCGGCGAGGGCGGCGGCGCGCTGGGAACGGATCGAACGGATCATGCGCTGTCCAACGCCCGAGAGCCCCACGGGTCACGTTGGACACCTGTGCCACTACGGCAAGCGCGGTCACTTTCGCCTTCCGCCGTTACCGCCCGGGGGTCGCGGCGTTGAAGCAGCGTAAGGCCGCAAGTCCTGTGGCTGGTGTTTCCAAAGTGCAAGGAGAACTGATGTCGCGTATCGCCAAGGCAGCCGCCGTCATCGCGGGCTCGGGAGCCCTCCTGGTCGGCGGGGCCGGTCTGGCCGTCGCCGACGCCGGAGCGCAGGGCGCCGCCGTGGGCTCGCCCGGTGTGCTGTCGGGGAACCTGGTCCAGGTGCCGGTCCACATCCCGGTCAATGTCTGTGGCAACACCATTGACATCATCGCGCTGCTCAACCCGGCGTTCGGCAACACCTGCGTCAACGCGTCCGACGCGCCGCAGCCGGCCTACGGCCACTGAGCGGTACCCACCCCGAGCATCGAGGTCCCCCCGTCGTCTCCCAGGACGGGGGGACCTCGTTCGTCTCCGGCCCCCGCCCGGCGGGCCCGGTCACCCCTGCCCGGTGGGGCCCGGTGCTACGCGTACCGGTAGAGACGGCTGTGGTCCAGCAGCGCCGAGGGCCGTACGTCCCAGGGCGGCATCGGATCGTCCAGCGCGAAGATCCGCCCGGCCTGCGGGTCCCCGGCGGGCAGCCGGGTGTGCGGCAGATAGGGGGCGGCCCGGGGGTGGGCCCTGCGCCAGCGCACCCAGAGCAGATCGATATAGGCGTGGTGGAGCCAGAAGACCGGGTCATTGGGGGAGGTCGCGCCGGTCATCAGCCCGCCCACCCAGCGGTGCACCCGGTTGTGCAGGCGCCAGCGCTCCCCGTCGACGTTCCACCCCTCCACCGCATTGCGGAAACCCGAACGCACGGTCGAGTTCCAGGGCGGTGCGTCATAGACCGGCTGCCCCAGGGCCCGGTCCACATCGGCACGGGTGGGCAGGGCGAGCGGATCCGAGGGGCGGCCGAGGTTACGGGTGAGATAGCGGCCGTCGGAGATGCGCGAGTTGATCCGCCAGCCGCCATGGCGGTGGGCGAACGGGCCGTCCATCACCTGGCGGTCGCCGATCCGCCCGGTGCCGCCGAGGAAGTCGTCGGCCCAGAGGGAGGAGACGGGCGAGCGGTCGGCGGTCCAGTCCCAGTAGGGGACGGTCACCGACGGGTCGATCCGCTGGAGCGCCTGCTCGAACTCCAGCAGATACCGCCGGTGCCAGGGGAAGAACGAGGGGGTCATATGGGCCGGCCGGGGCCGGGCCTCGGCGTCGGTGACATAGAACTCGCCGTGCATCCGGACGAACTCGTCGTACTCGCCCCTGCGCTTCAGCTCCAGCACGGCCTCGATCAGCCGCCGCTTCTCGCCGGGGGTGAGATCGCGCTGGTTCTTGCGGATGTGCACCGGGGTCCGCTCCTCGGGTCGCTCGGTCCGATCTCTCGGCCGGGTCGCTCGGCCGGGTCTCTGGTTCAGGTCGCTCGGTCAGGTCGCTCGGTCAGGTCGCTCGTTCGGGTGACGGAGACCGGGGTTCAGTGGCCGTGGCCGTGGGCAGGGGTGAGCGCCAGCCGCTGCGGTCCCAGCTCGTCCACGGCGGCGCGGGCCAGCGCGCGCAGGGTCGGGTGGGACTCGTAGTGGTCCACCGCGCTCAGATAGCTGCCGTCGGCGCGGCGCAGCACCGGGAGCGGACGGCCGTCGATCCGCACCTCGGCACTGGGCGCGCCACGGGCCGCGCCGGGGCCGCCGCCCGCCGGGACGAGGACGGTCGTCCCGCCCTCGATCCGCCGCCCCCGGTAGATCTCGGCGAAGCGCTCGGACCCGGGGGCCGCCGGGTCCGGCCGCTCCCGGTCGTCGCGGCTCTCCCCGTCGCCGGTGGTGTCGCTCCCGTCGCGGACGGTGTCGTCGGTGCGGTGGGCGAGGAGCGGGGAGAGCGCCCCCGCGGCGGCGCCCAGGACCGAGACGGTGAAGAGCCCGCGCAGCACGGCACGGCGGGCGCGGGTACGGGTACGGGGTCGCATGGGCCCCTCCTTCCGGTGGTCGCTGTGGTTCCCGCGGTCCTCGCAGCTCCTGCGGTTCCCGCGCGACGGCGGGTACGGCGGTACGGGTACGGGCTCCGCGCGCGCGGCGGCCCCGTACCCGTACCGGTGACCCGGCTCAGCCGAAGAGCAGCGCCGCCCCGGGAGCCCCCTGGAGCGCCGGGGTGAGCAACGCGGCCTGCGGCAGTACCGGGGTGGGCTGCCCGGCCAGCTCGGGGCGGGGCGCCGAGACGGGCGCGCCCAGGTCGAGACCGGGCGAGGTCAGCGACAGCTCCTCGGCGACCGAGGCGAGCGTGGCCACCCCCAGATTCCCCTCCTGGAGCGGGTGCTCCAGGGGGAGCGCGGCGACCGTACGGGGCAGCTCGGCGGTGAGCGGGATCTGCGGCAGCAGCCGCTCGGGCAGCAGCCGTCCGGGCGAGTGCCGGGGCCCGTCCGGCGCCCCGGGCACCGGCACGGGCACCCCGGTGGACAGCTTTGGCGCCTGGATCGGCACCACCGTCTCCAGACTCTCCAGCGGCAGGATCACCGGCACCGAGGTGCCCGCGACGGCGGGCGCGGCGCCCACCGCCGATGCCATACAGGCCAGTACCGCCGCGAGAGTCCCGCGCGTTGTCGACTTCATCGGTCCCTCTGTCCCCTCATGTCTGCTCGGTGTCCCGCACCGCCCCACCGTGCCGGTGGTCGCCGGGTCCTCCGCCGACATCAACGAGCCGGACGGCGGAATCACTGCAAAGTTCCCCCCTCCGCAGCAGTGCACGCGGGCGCGCGGCGGTCGCGCGAAGGGGGTAAATCCCGCGCGTCCCGGGCCGCGCCGGGGGTGCGGGGGCGCCCGGGTGGGCCAGCATGGCCGCGCCCCCGCCCCCCTCCAGGAGGTCCCGCCGTGCCCGCTCCCGCCCGCTCCGCCCTGGCCGACCTCGGTGACCCGGCCTTCTGGGCGCTCCCCCGCGACCGCCGGCTCATCGCCTTCGCCCGGCTGCGCTCCCTGGACGCGCCGGTCCGCTTCGGTCCGCCGCCCGGCTGGTGGGCGCTGGTGCGCCACGCCGATGTACGGGAGGCGAGCCGCTCGCCCCGGGAGTTCGCCAGCGCCCCCGGGGTCACCGTTCCCGAGCCCGCGCCCTGGGCCAAGGCGCTCTTCGGCAACTCGATGGTCAACATGGACGGCGCCGACCACGCGGCGCTGCGCCGGATCGTCTCCCGTGCCTTCACCCCCCGGCTGCTGGCGGCCACCGAGGAGAGTGTGCGCGAGCGGGCCGACCGGATCGTGGCGGAGGCGGTACGGGAGGGCCCCGGCGACTTCGTGAGCGCGGTCGCCTCCCGGATGGCGTTCGGGGTCATCTGCGATCTGATGGGGATCCCGGAGCCGTACCGGGAGGGGATCGCCCGGCGGGTCGACGGCGCGTCCGAGCATGTGGGGGTCGCCCGGCGCGGGCTGCGGATCCCCGGGAGCGGGCTGCGGGCGCTGGCCCGGCTCCAGTGGCTGATGGGCCGGCTCGCCCGGGAGCGCCGCCGCCGGCCCACGGACGATCTGATCTCCGCGCTGGTCACGGCGGATGTCGACGGCGATGCGCTCACCTCACGGCAGCTGGGCGCCTTCTTCTCGCTGCTGCTGGTGGCCGGGGTGGAGACCACCCGTAACGCCCTCGCCCATGGGCTGGACCTGCTGACCCGCCATCCGGAGCAGCGGGCGCTGCTGGAGTCGGACCCCGGGCGGTACGCGGACGGCGCGGTGGAGGAGATCGTCCGTCACTCCACACCGATCATCCAGTTCCGGCGGACGGTGGTGAGCGAACGGACGCTCGGCGGACGGGTGTTCCACCCGGGGGAGAAGGTGGTCCTGCTGTACGCCTCCGCCAACCGCGACGAACGGGTCTTCGACGACCCCGACGCCTTCGACATCACCCGGGACCCCAACCCCCATCTGGGGTACGGGGGCGGGGGCCCGCACCACTGTCTGGGTGTCCATCTGGCCCGGCAGGAGATGAAGGCGCTGTTCTCGGCGCTGCTCACCCGGGCGCCGGGGATCCGGGCGGCGGGGGCGGCGCGGCTGGTGGACTCCCGTTTCGACAACCGGGTGGGGGCGCTCCCCTTCGACCTCGGCACCGGCTGACGGGCCGGGGCCGCGCTGTTGGCCGTGGGCTGTGGGCTGTGGGCGATAGGTCAGCGCAGTCGGCCGATGGTCACCAGGGCGTGTCCGGCGGCGAGCAGGATGTCCTCGCGCCCGACATAGGAGTGGAGCATCTCCTCGGTGACGGGGTGCCCGGGGACCGCCTGCGGCCAGGGCACACTGCCGATGATCAGATGAGCGTGGCCCCGCTGGGCGGCGGCGTCCAGCCACTCGGGCGGCGCGGGGCACTGGGCGCTGACCGCGGGGAGGTTGAGGACCGCGTACCCGCTCTGGAGCAGCAGCCGTACGGGCGAGGAGGAGCCGGGGGCGGTGGCGTCGACCATTCCGCCGCCGGTCCGCAGCCCGGCCTCCTGGATCAGCGCGGCCATGGCGGCGACCGAGGCCTCGGGTCCGGCCGCGCCGTCGCCGAGCGAGTAGAGCAGCAGATACGGGGTGTCGTACCCGGCCCCCGGGTCCCCGGTCCAGGCGAGCAGCGAGACCGTGCCCAGATGGCCGCGGTGGACGGTGCTTCCGGCGGAGTGCGCAAGAGTCATGGCTCGGCACCCTAGCCCCGGCCCGCCGCCCCGCCGCACCCCGTTCACCCGCCCGGGGGCACCCCCGCGCACCCGAGCGAACCCGCGCACCCCGGGCGGACGATCCGCCCGGGCGAGGTCAGCGGGTCGGGGGAAAGCGGAGCTGCCAGGTGGCCCGGTGGGGGCCGAGGGTGGCGTGGAGGCGGGCGAGACGGGTGCGGTCGGGGAGTTCGAAGACCAGCCAGCCGTCGCGCTGCTCGCCGACCGCCAGGGTCCTCCACGCCAGCGGGCGACCCGTCGTCAGGGTCCCGGTGGTGACCGGGGGGTGGCGGCGGCCCTCCGTGTCCTCGGCGCGAACCCGGGCGCGGGAGGCGTCGAAGGGCCGGCCGCCGAAGTTGAGCGCGGTGATCCGGGCGCCGACCCGGCGTTTCCCCGCGGCCGGTCCCGGGTCGGCGGCGCGGGCCGTCACCGCGGGGTCGACCTGACCGGTCACCGTGAGCCGCAGATGCTCCCCGTACCCGGAGCCCGTAAGGTCCACCGGGTCGCCGACCCAGACCACCGCACCGGGCCCCTTGGCGTCGAGCCGCCCGGCACCGGGCCGGGCCGCCGGGCGCTCCCCGGCGGTGCCGAAGGGCCCGGGCAGGGTCTGACAGGCGGTGGCCCCCAGCGCGAGCGCCGACAGGAACAGCGCCGAAGCCATGTGTCGCATCGCTCCCCTTGGGCAGACGGCCGGCCCTCGGCGGTACGGGTACCCCTCAGCGGGCCGGCGGGCCGGCGGACGGTACGGGCCCCGTGGACCGACAGGCCGTTTTCCGTATCATCACCACCCCGGGCGCCCGGCGCGGCCCTTGGACGCCGTGTCGCGCACATGTCGTGCCCCGTATCGCCCGGGGGGACGCACCGGAGCACCCGGAGCGCCCGCGGACACCGGGGCGGACACCGGGGCGGACGGCGGTACGGAAGCGCACGGCGGTACGGGAGCGGGCAGAGGTACGGGAGCGTGCGGGGAGGCGGCCGGGGGCGGACGGTGCGCACCGGCTCACTCCGGAGCGCCTCCGGTGGCGCCCCGCGCTTCCGGTCTCCCCCCGCGAGCCGGTGACGCCGCCGGACCGCGGGCCGTTGGCGACGCATGGCGAGAACTTCCCCCGCTGCCCCGGGGCAGCGCCCCCCTCGGCGACCCCAGGGCCCTTCCCCCGCCGCCCCCCGGCCCGCCGGGCGCGACGAGAGCCCCATCTACGAACGGCTGGCCCGGGAGTGGGCCGGCTCCGGCCGTACCCTGCCCGGGGTGCCCGACCGGGAGTGGGCGCGGCTGATCCGCTACCCGGAGCTGCTGCGCCGCCCGGCCGCACCGCGTCCCCCCGGCCGGTGGTGACCGCCGTGCGCCCGCACCCGGGCCCGTGACGACACACCCGTAACGACCGCACCCGTAACGACGCACCCGGGTGGGCCGGGTCGCCTGGAGCGGCCCGGCCCGTGCACCGGGCGGCTCAGCCCTTGCGCACCGAGCCCGGGGAGCCCGACCCCGGGGAGACGAAGGCGGGCGTCGCGGGCCTCGGCAGCCGTACCGCCGTCCTGGCCCGCAGCCGCCTGCGCACCCCCGTGACCAGCCGGTGCGCGGTGAAGGTGGCCCCGTGCACAAAGCGCATCGCCGGGCCGAAGGAGGGCGCCGTCAGCAGCCCGGCGAAGAAGAGGCCCGGGCAGGAGGACTCGAAACCGGCGCTCAGCTCGGGCGCCCGCCCGCCACCCGCCGTGGTGATGATGGTCCGCCGCAGCGAGGTGTCCAGCAGATCCAGCCGGGCCAGATCCGGCGTGAAGCCGGTCGCGGCGATCACATGGTCGGTCTCCACCGTCATCGCCCCGCCGCCCGGAGTGTTCAGCCGGAGCACCACCCCGCCGCCCCGGGCCTCGGCGCTGCGCAGCCCGTGGCCGAGGAGCGCGGGCACCCGCCGCTCGTAACGGTCCCTCAGCCACCAGGCCCCCGCCGGGCCCAGCGCGGTCCTGGCGATGTGCTGCCGGGCCGACCCGGGCAGCTGCCGTACCGCCCAGGGCGCCTCCGACCAGACCCAGCTGGACCAGCCGGTGCCCAGACCGCTGTGCGGGGTCCGCAGGGTCCGCAGCGGGCCGCGCTGGAGCGGTTCGGGCGGTGTGTTCCAGTTCAGCCGGGCGCGGCGGGCCACCAGCCGGGGCCGGGCGCCCTGTTCGGCCAGGAGGGTCGCGGTCTCCAGGGCCGCCTGCCCGGCGCCGAGCACGGTGACGTCCAGCCCCCGGAAGCAGCTGAGGTCCCGGTGGCCGCTGCTGTGGGAGGCCAGCGTCGGGGGCAACCCGGCGAGCTGGGCGGGGACGGTGACAAAGGGCATCACCCCCACGGCGAGGACGGCGGTACGGGCGAGCACGCGCTCACCGTCGGCGGTCTCGATCCCGAAGCCGTTCCCGGCGGGCGCCACCCGGACGACGGTCCGTTCGTCGACCCCGGGCACGGCGTGCTCGGCGAACCACATCCCGTACTCGGTGAAGGCGGCGACGGGCAGCGGACGCCCGTGCACCGCCTCGAACCCGTGCTCCTCGCTGAAGTGGCCGAGGGTGTGGGCGCCGGACGGGTCGGAGAGATGGGACGCCCAGGGTTCCGACTTGAGGAACATGCCCTCGGGCATATGGTCCCGCCAGGAGGCCATGGTCCTGCCGAAGACCTTGAGGCTCAGTCCGGCGGCTGCCGCGTGCGCCGCGATGGAGAGCCCGTAGGGGCCGGCGCCGATCACTGCCAGGTCGTACATGGTGGGTCCGTTCCTTCGGTCGGTCGGGGTGGGAGCACCGGGGCGCCGGGGCTCCCGGGAGGGAGAAAGCACGGGGGTACAGGGGTACGGGGATATGGGGGTACGGGTACGGGTCCGGGGGCCGTCCGGCCGGAGCCTCACCGGGGGCGGGCGGCCACGTCGGCGGTCGCCGGAGCGGGCACGGAGGCGTGCGGCACAGGCCCAGCACCGGCACCGGCACCGGCAGCAGGGCCGGGGCCGGGGCCGGGGCCGGAAGGCACGGGGACGGCGACGGGGAGAGGGCCGGACGACGGGCCGGTCGGGGCGGGCCGCAGCCGGTCGGCGGCCTTGGCGGTGCCCCGGGCGACCCAGGCCCGCGCCATGGCGAGGAACGGCCCGGGGTCGTCCGCCGCGTACCAGGCCGTCTCGGTGCCGGGCCGCCCACCGCCCGGCACCGGGGCCCGCAGGGCGCGCCGCCACACGGCCGGCCCCCGGCCGCGTACCGACGCGAGCGCCGACAGCAGGGCGTAGTTCTCCGCGACGAAGACCCGGCCGGGGCGGGCGGCGTGCGCCGGGACGGGCCGCCCGGTGAGGTCGAGATAGAGCGCCCGGACCACATCCAGCTCCGGTCCGCCGCCGCCCGGCGCCCCGCCGGACCCCGCGAAGAGCCGGAACTGCGCCCCGGGCCGGGGGTTGGCGTCCAGCAGCTGGAGCACCCCCGTCGCCCGGTCCCGCCGGAAGTCGAGATCCAGGATGCCCCGGTAGCCGACATGGGAGACCAGCCGGAGCGCGGCGGCGGCCAGCTCCGGGCGGTGCTCCCACCTGCCCTTCGCGGTGAGCCCGGCCCGGGGCGGCCAGGACAGCTCCTTGCGCCCGCTGCCCCCGGCCAGCAGGACCGGGTCGGCGCCGCCGCCGAAGCAGCCGTGGAAGAACCAGTCCGTGTCCGGCCCGTCGGGGAGATAGCGCTGGAGGAGCAGGGCGCTGCCCGCCGCCCCGGCCCGTGCGCAGAGCGCCCGTACCGCCGCCGGGGTGCGGACCACGGTGGTGCTGCGCAGCCCGGTCGCGGCCGGGAGCAGCCAGGGGCGGCTCCACTTCGCCACCAGCGGCAGCCCCAGCCGGCGGACCGCGCCGGGCACGTCGTCCGCCCCGGCGATCAGCAGACCGGCGGGGTGCGGGATGTCGGCCGCCGCGCAGACCGCCGCGAGCGCCGCCTTGTCGGCGAGGAGTCCGGGCAGCCCGGGGGGCTGGGCGGGCAGCAGGAAGCGGTCGCCGAGCCGGCCCGCGGCCTCGGCGGTGTGGACGGCGCTCAGATCGTCCATGGCGATCAGGACGGCGGGCCGGCCGATGCGTTCGGAGACCCGGCGCAGCAGGGTTACGGTCTCCTCGGGCCCGATGGCCCCGCGCCCGCCCCGGCCCGCCGCGCCCGCCGGGCCGGCCGCCGGGAGGAGTCCGGGTACGGGGTGCGCGGCGCGGAGATGGCGGGAGCGGGTGACCGGGCTCGCCGCCGACTCGACCACGGCGTGCACCTCGACACCGGCCCGGCCCAGGGTTCTGACCGCGCCCAGGGTGCCGTGGTGGAACGGGTTGCGGTCGAGGCGGAGCACCAGTGCGGGGACCCCGGAGTCAAAGGGCGCTCCGGCCGGAGCCGGGGATCCGACGGGCGGCATCGGCGTCACTGCCTTTCTCATCTGTTCCCGGCCGGGACGGGCCCGGCCGATGACGCGAATGGGGTACTGACGTGCTGTCAGCGCTGTCAATCTGCGCATAAGTAGGAATTACTTCATACGGTCGACCTGATGCCGTTTTTCTGTGGCGGCACACACCGACCCGGACAGCTTTCCGTGCTTGCTGTGCTTTCTGTGCTTGCTGCGCTTTCCGAGCTCCTCAAGGAGGAACACCATGGCCCGTCGTCGCCGTCGTCTCACCACTGTCTGCGTCGGGCCCGTCGCCATCGGCCTGCTGGCCTCCGGAGCCGTATTCACCCAGCAGGCGGCGGGGGTCACCCAACCCGATACGGTGAATACCCGGGCGCCACGCGGCGCGTCAACGGTCGCGATGGGCGCCTATCTCGATTACGGGCCCGCCGGGGTGCTCCGGATGAACCAGCTCTCGCAATGGCTGGGGGGCCGGGAACTGCGGGTCGGGCACACCTATCTGCCCGGTGACCGCTGGAGCAACATCGAGGGAGGGCTCGGTTTCCTGGCGGACTGGGCGCGCTGGCGGCAGGAGGCGGCGGACCGGCTCTTCGTCCTGAACGTCCCGATGCTCGACCGGAACGAGGCCCGGGTCCCGGACTGGCTGGTCCGCTGGAAGCTGCGGGCGGGCGCGGCGGGCCGCTTCGACCACCACTTCCGGGCGCTGGGCGAGCGGCTGGTCTCGCTCGGGGTGCCGGACACGGTGATCGTGCTGGGCTGGGAGATGAACGGCACCACCTATACGCATCGCTGCGGACCGGACCCCCGGGCGTGGCGCATGTACTGGCGGCGGGCGGTCACCGCGATGCGTTCCGTTCCGGGGCAGCGGTTCCGTTTTGATTTCGCACCCAATCGGGGGCGGGACGCGGTGCCCTGGACCCTGTGTTACCCGGGTGACGACGTCGTGGACATCATCGGTATGGACTCGTACGACCAGGCACCGGGCCGGACTTTTGAGGAACAGGCGTCGACTCCCTTCGGGCTCCACGATCAGGTGGCATTCGCCAGGGCGCACAACAAGGAGATCTCCTATCCGGAGTGGGGGTTGTTCCGCAATGGCGACAACCCCGATTACATGCGGGGAATGCTGGAGTGGATCGAGCGGCACAGGCCGCTTTATCAGACCATCACGGATTACTGTCCGCATGGTGTCTGGCAGTGCGATGACAACCCCAAATCGTCACGAGTGTTCCACGAGATGCTGGCGAAGCCGGTCACGGTGACGCCGGTGTCCCCGGTGGCGCCGGTGGTGCCGAGTCCGGTGGCGCCGACGCCGGTCCCCGGGGTGACGCCGGGAGAGGTCCCGCTGCCCGGGGCGGCGGAGCCTGTCCCGGCGGGCGGGCCCGGCGCGCCGGGGCCGTCGTCGGCCCCGGCCACGGTCCAGACGCTCCCGGCCCCGGCGCTCCCGCTCCCGACACCGACTCCGACTCCGACTCCGAGCCCGGTGCCGACTCCCACCGCGACCCCGACCCCGACACCGGCGCTGTCCTCGGCACCGACATCGACGCCGACGCCGCATCCGGTCCCGGTGGCCGCGCCGGGGCCCACCCGTACCGCCCCGCCGGCGGCCGTGACCCCGGCGGCCCAGCTCTCCGCGCCACCGCTCGTTCCGCCATCCGTACCTCCGTCGGCGCCACCCGCCGTGCTCCCTCCGGTCAGGCCGTCCGTACCGCCCTCGACTCCAACGCCGCAGCCCGCCCGGACGACACCCTCCGTGACCGCACCGACGCCGACGGACCCCTCGGGCACGGCGGGCCTCCCGGCGGCGGCCCCGGCGACCGGACCGGCACCCCTGGCACCCGGCCTGCTCAAGCCCGATCCGAAGCCGGTGCCGCCGGCCGCCGCGCCGGGCGTGACGGCCCGGCAGCTGAACTCACGGCGCTGGTGCGTACCGGTGGCCCTCGGGCCCTGGCTCTCCCGGTGGATCGACCCGGAGAGCTTCTGTGTCGAGCTGCCCCCGTTCGTCGGCGGCTCCTTCATCTGGTGGCGGGAGACGACCCCGGGGCGGTGACACCGGCTACTCCCGGGGACGGTGGCGGGCGGCCCGCAGATCGCCGACGCGGGCCCGCCACTCCTCGGCGGCGGGCAGCCGGGCCCGTACGGTCCGTGCGGCACGGTCCCGCAGGGCGGCGCGGGCCGCGTGCAGCCGCAGCGCCGGTTCCAGCGCCGCCGGGGCCAGCAGCAGCCGCTGATTGCCCACCTCCTCGGGGTGCCAGTGGCTCTTGTACGGCTCCCGGCCGCGCAGCATGCTGAGCGTCCGCCGCCCCGAGCGGGCCGCCCGGTCCGCCTCCTGGCGCAGCAGCATCGCCGTCACATCGACCTTCCGCTCGCGCAGCGCCGGATCGGCACCGTAGAGATAACCGCCGGTCAGCGCGGCGGAGTCCAGGGCGACACTGGCCGCCACCACCTCGCCGCCGCACCGGTACTCGGTCAGGACGGCGTCCCCGTCCGGGGCCATGCGGCAGGCCGCCCGGGTGAGATGCTCGGCGAAGCGGGGGCGCAGATGCTCCACCGTCACCCCGCGCCCCCGCCACTGGAGTTCATGGAGCCGCAGCAGCCGTCCGACCGCCTCCGGGATCTCCTCCCGGGGCACCGGGCGGGGTTCGATGCCCAGGGCGTCGATCCGGCGGAGCTTGGCCCGTACCCGCTGGGCGGGCTTGGCGGCGAGCCGCTTCACCAGCTCGTCCATGGGGACGGCGGGCAGTTCGAGACAGACCGAGTCGGGCAGCCGCCGTTTGCCGCCGGGCCAGCTGGCGTAGAGCGCCTCGGCGGCGGCGCCGGGCCGGACCTCGCGCAGATCGATCACGGCATGGCGGGCGGCCCGCCCGAGCCCCCGGGCGAGCGCGGCGGCGCCGCACCCCTGGTGGGCGTCGTCCACGAGGACGTCCCCGTAGTCGGAGACGGCGCCCCCGAGGAGCACCAGCAGCGGCAGCGGCCGGTGGACCAGCATCAGCGGGGCGGCGGCGATCAGCCGGCCGTCGAGGCGGACCAGGACCGTCCGCAGCCGTCCCCGGGCCCCGTACGCGAGCCACCAGGACTCCAGCCAGGCATGGCTCTGGAACGGGGTGGCGCTGGAGCAGCGCCGCTGGAGGGCGTCCCACTCGGGCCGCAGCCGGGCGAAGGCGTGCGGGTCCCGGCAGAGGGTGACCCGCAGCCCCGCCCCCGCTTCCCCCATCAGACCCGCTCCCGCGCGACGGCGTCGCCCGCCCCGGCCGGGGCGGGCAGCGGCACGGCGGCGGGCCGGGGCCGGGGGCGCGGCCGGATCAGCAGCACCAGCCCGCCGATCAGGCCGCCCGCCGCACAGCCGACGACCGCGCCGAGGCGCGGCCCGGCCGAGACGGGCTCCCGGGGCGGGATGGCCTGCGAGAAGCCGACGAGCTGGACACCGGTGCTCTTGGTGACCTGATTGCCGCTCACGAAGACGGCGTCCGCGACGGCGTTGGCGATATCGGCGGCCTCGGCGGGCCGCCGTGAGGTCCCCGTGATCGCGATCATCGGCGAGTCGGGCGAGGTCTCGGCGCGCACCCGGGTCCGCAGCACCTTGGCGGGGAGCCCGGCGGCGACCCGCGCGTAGGCGATGGTGGAGTCGCTGGTGGCGATCCGCCCGTACGCCTGCGCGAAGCCGAGCGCCGCGCCGGCGGGGGCGTCCTTGGTGGGCACGGCGACGACATAGCTGGTGGCGGCGTACTGGGGCGGCACGACCACCCCGTACCCGACCCCGGCGGCGGCCCCCGCGAACGCGCAGACGGGCAGCGGCCACCAGCGCAGCACCGCGCCGATCCGCGCCCGCAGGCGCCGCTTCTCGCGGGGGGCGGTGGTCTCCTGCTCGTTGGTGTCGGTCATGTGCGTGCTCTCCCGGTCGGGTCGGTCGTTTCCGTTACGTCGTCGGTACGGGTCCCAGCGGTGTGTCCCCCGGGTCCGGCCGGGCGCCCCGCGCCGGTCCGCGCCCCGGCGGTGGGCGCCCTCGCGGGGACGGGATCGCCCGGGACGGTCGCCTCGGCCACGGGCGGGTCACCCACGGCGGTCGCCCCCGGTACTGCGGTGGGGTCCACCACAACGGCCGGTTCGGCCACGGCGGTCGGGGGCGGCGCGGCAGCGCGGTACGCCGCGACCGTCGGGCCCGCCAGGGCATCCGCGTCTGCCACAGCGGGCAGCTCCACGACGGTCGCGGGGCCCCTCACGGGGGCCGGATCACCCACGGCCGTCGGGTCCGCGCGGGCGGACAGGGCACCCTCGGCGGCGGGCACCGCCATGGCAAGCGGGGTGCCCACTGCGGTCGCCCCCGGCGCGGCGGTCGAGGGCGTCACGGCAGCGCGGCCCTCCGCCAAGGCGCTCGTGTCCGCCCCAGCGGTCGTGCCCCACGCGGCGGAGCCCGCCCTGCCGGACCGGTCCGCCGGAGCGATCGGGGCGGCCACGGCGCCCGGGTCGGGCGCGGTGGTGGGGTCCGGCGGGGCCAGGGCGCGGCGAGGGTGGGGGCGGCGGGTGCGGGGGGTGGTGGTGAGGCGGGTGTACAGCTCGGTCAGGCGGGCGCCGCCGTGGGCGATGTCGTAGTGGCGGACGGCGGGCGGGACCTCCAGGCGGCGGGGGGCGCGGGTCCGTTCGTCGCGGAGGGCCGCCGTGAGGCCCGCCGGGGAGGTGTCGACCCGGCGGGCGCCCGGGGCCTGGTCGCCGGGGAGGTCCTCCACGGCGGGGCAGGGCCCGTGGAGGACCGGCAGCCCGGCGGCGAGGGCCTCCACCACGGCGAGACCGAAGGCCTCCTCCCGGGAGGCGGAGACAAAGACGTCCACGGCCGACAGCAGCGCGGGCACACTCGGCACGGAGCCGCCGGGTGCGGCCCGCCGCCCGTTGGGCCGGGCGGATCCCGGCCCGCCGCGCCCCGGGTGCCGCACCGCAGCCCGGGGCCCGCCGCACCCGGACGCATGGGACGGACAGCCGCCGGGCACCCGGGGTCCCCCGCATCCGGCGGGACCGGCGACGGGACCGGGGGCAGGACCGGGGGCGGGGCGCGCCGGGGGTGGTTCCGGGGCGCACTCGCCCAGGAAGCGGATCCGGTCGCCCGCCCCCAGCCGGACCGCCAGGGCCTCCAGCGCGGGGCGTTCCGGCCCGTCCCCGGCGATCAGCAGCACCGTGCCCGGCAGCACCGCCACCGCCCGGACGACCGCGTCGAACCGCTTCCCCGGCACCAGCCGGCCGACCCCGCCCACCGCGAACGCCCCGTCCGGGATGCCGAGCGCGGCCCGGACGGCGGCCCGTGCCCGGGGGTCGAAGCGGAAGCGCGCCGCGTCGATCCCATTGGGGACGACATGGATCCGTTCCCCCGCGACCCCCCAGGCCCGCAGCCGGCCCGCCACCGTGTGCGAGACGGCGACCGTGGCCGACCCCAGCCGTTCCGTCCCCAGATAGAGCGCCCGCGCGGCCCCGGTGAGCGGGCGCCCCTCGATCTCCGACTCGCCGAGCGAGTGCTCGGTGGCCACGGTGGCCCGTACCCCCGCCATCCGCGCGGCGACCCGACCGTACACACACGCCCGGTACAGATGGGTGTGGACCAGGTCGTACCGCCCCCGCCGGATCAGCGCGGTGAGCCGGGGCAGGGCCCGCAGATCGCGGTTGCCGCGCATCCCGAGGTGATGCACCCGTACCCCGTCCGCGCGCAGCCCCTCCGCGACCGCGCCCGGGTTGGTCAGGGTCACCACCTCGCACTCCAGCGGCAGATGGCGCAGGAGCAGCCGCAACTGCTGCTCCGCCCCGCCCACACCCAGCCCGGTGATGACATGCAGCGCCCTCATCGGCCCTCACGCCCCCAGCCGGTGACGCAGCCGCTTCACCCGGAGCCGCAGGACCCGGTCGGCCTGGCTGACATGGGTCCGGGGCAGGGCGTACGGATCCTCCGGTCCGCTCCCGTCCCCCGGTCCGCTCCCGTCTCCCGGTCCGCTCCCGTCTCCCGGCGCGGGCGGGCGGATGGCACAGGCATAGCCGTATCCGGCGGCCCGTACCGCCGCGCGGGCCCGGAGGTTCACCGTCCCGTACGGATAGCAGAACCCGCTCGGCGCGGTACCGGTCAGCTCCCGCAGCCAGGCCCGGCTGCGTACGGTCTCGTCGGCGAGGAGGTCGTCCCCGACGGTGGTCAGATCGACGTGGTACAGCCCGTGCGAGCCGATCTCCGTACCCGCCGCGAGCGCGGTCCGCAGATGGCGCTCGTCCACCAGGGACCGGCGCGGCCCCGCCGGGTCCCAGTCGTTGCGCCCGCCGAGCCGCCCGGCCAGGACGAAGAGGGTCGCCGTGCAGCCGTGCCGCCGCAGCAGCGGCAGCGCCTCCTCGGTGAAGTCGGTGTATCCGTCGTCGAAGGTGAGGCCGACCAGACCCCGGTCCCGGCCCTCGGCGCGGGCGCGCAGCAGGGTGGCGACGGTGACCCCGGTGAGCCCCATCCGGGTCAGCGCGCGCAGCTGGCGGTCGAGCCGCGCGGGGGAGACCGTGATGCCGTACGGGTCGTCACCGGGGTCGGCGACGGCGTGGTACATCAGGATCCACGGCCGGCGGCGGGTGCGCTCGCCCCGGGCCACGAGCCCCGCGCGGCCGGCGGGTGCCGGGCCGGCGGGGGGCGCGGCGGCGGTCACGGTCTCAGCGGACATGGCGGAACCTCCGTCGGGCGAGGGCCAGCAGATGGACGACCTCCGGGGCGCGCACGGCGTGCCCGGTGGCGGCGAAGGCGGCGGTCACCGCGGCCGTGCCGAGCACCAGGCCCGGGAGCGCCGCGCCGGTCAGCGGGGCGACCAGCAGCCCGGCGGCGGCCCCCGCGGTGGTGGCCGCGGCGAGCCGGGCGAGGGTGAGGGTGACGGCGCGCACCTCGACGGCGACGACCCGGGGGCCGAGCCCGCGCAGCAGCAGCACGGCGGTGACACAGATCCCGGCGGCGTTGGCGGCGGCGATGCCGTGGATCCCGAGGGCGTCGACGGTGAGGGCGCCCGCGCCGATGGTGACGGCGAGTCCGACGGCCATCGCGGCGGCGGGGAACCAGGTGGGCCGCCCGGAGGAGAAGAAGGGGCGGCCGAGCGCGCCGACGAGGGTGTGGCCGATGAGCCCGAGGGCGTAGACCCGCATGACGGAGGCGGTGGCCCCGGTGTCGTGGTGGTCGAAGGCGCCGCGTTCGAAGAGGACCTCGACGATCTGCGGGGCGCAGCCGAAGACGATCGCGGTGCCGAGGAGGACGACGAGTCCGGCGAGGGCGAGGTCGTGTTCGACCCGGCTGCGGGCGCGTTCGTGGTCGCCCTCCGCCACCGCCTGGGCGACGACGGGGAAGGTGACGGTGCAGAACATCAGGGAGAGCACCATCGGCATCTGCGCGATCTTCTGGGCGTAGTTGAGATGGGAGATCGCCCCGCCGGGGAGTGCGGAGGCGAGATGGCGTTCGACCAGGACCTGGGCCTGCCGGCTGATGGCGAAGAGCACGATGGGGGCGAGGAGGGCGAGGCCGACGAGGGGGACCGCGGGCGGGCGCGGGCGCCTCCCGAGCCCGCGCAGCGCCTCCCTCAGATGTCCCGTGCGTCCCTTGCGGCCCGTGAGCCCCGTGCGCCGGGGCGGGGCGACATGGCGCAGCACCGAGGGGAGCTGGACCAGGACCATCAGCAGCCCGCCGACGGCCACCCCGGTCGCGGCGCCCCGTACCCCCCAGAAGGAGTTGAGGAGGAGCGCCGTGCCGATGATGCCGACATTGGAGGCGATGTAGACGGAGGCGGGCGGCAGGAAGCGGCCGTGGGCGCGGAGGGCGGCGCTGAAGTATCCGGCGAGTCCGTAGGTGAGGACGGTCAGCGCGGTGAGGCGGGTGCAGTCGACGGCGAGCGCGGGTTCGGGGAAGCCGGGGGCGAGGGCGTGGACGAACTGGGGGGCGAGGACGACGAGGGCGCCGGTGGCGGCGGTGAGCACGGCGAGGAAGCGGGGGAAGGTGGTACGGAGCAGTTCCCGTACGGGGTCGCCGGTGTGCGTGCGGGCCGCGCGGGCGGCGATGGCATGGCTGAACGCGGGGACGAGGAGCAGCGCCATGGCGTCCTCGATGAGGAGGGTCGCGGCCATCTCGGGGACGGTCCAGGCGATGAGGAAGGCGTCGCTGTCGGTGCTGGCGCCGTAGATCTGGGCGATGGTCTGGTCGCGTACGAGCCCGAGGGCGGCCCCGGCGACGGTCAGCCCGGCGGTGACGGCGGCGGCCCGCGCGAGGACGTTCCCGAGCCGCCCCCCGGCCTCCGGCACACCGACCTCCGGCCCGGACCCGGAGGGGGCCCCCGGCACGGGCGCCGCTCCGGTGGCCGGGTCCCCGGACAGGGCCACGGGCACGGCCCCCGGCGTGGGTGCGAGCGCGCTCGCGGCTCCGGAGAGGGGCACGTCCCCGGGTACGGGCGCTGCCCCGCCCGGCACCGGTACGGGTGCGGCTCCCGGCACGGACCCGGGCGAGGCACCTGGCGCCAACGGCGGGACGGTCACGGGTACAACCCCGGACCCCGCCCCCGGCACGGGCATCGCACCGGCCGCGCAGGGGGCGCCCGGCACGGACTCCGCGCCGGGGCCGAACACACCGGCCGCTCCGGACGCGGGCACGGACTCCGACGCCGGTACGGGCACGGCCCCGGGCCCAGGGCCCGCCCCGGGCCCCAACGCACTCGCCGCCCCCGGCACGGCCATCGCACCGGACGCGGGCACGGACAAGGCATCCGACACCTGCGGGGATCCGGTCCCCGACACGGGTACGGCATGGGGCACGGCCCCGGGCCCAGGGCCCGCCCCGGATCCGGTCGCGCTCGCCACCCCGGACCCCGCCCCCGGCACGGGCATCGCACCGGCCGCGAACGGGGCCCCCGACGCCGACTCCGCGCCGGGGCCGAACGCGGTCGCCACTCCGGGCACGGGCCGGGGCAGGCCCTCCGGCATCGGCGCGGGACCGCCGGGTCTCCGCCCGTTCAGGGCCCCGCCCCGCCGGGCGGGGGACCACCACCGGATCCCCGTACGGCGGCCCGTACCGCCCGGTGGCCCCCCGGGGCGCGGGGCCCCGGAGGGTTCCGGGGGGCGCGGGGTGGTGGTCATCGCGGGGCGGCCCCGTCACGAGCGGCCCCACCGAGCGGCGCGCCAGGCGCGGGAGACACGGGCGCCAGCGCCCACCACGCGGCCAGGCCCAGGACGATCCCGGTCAGCACCGTGGAGGGCCCGCCGATGTCCGCGTACAGGAAGTCGACCGTCTGCCAGACCATCAGCCCCACCGCCGCGAGCCCGCAGTCCGCCGCGGTACGGCGCCCCGCGCCCGCGCGGCGGCGCAGCCTCCGTACCGCCCCGATCAGCAGCGCCCCCCAGCTCCCCGCGAACGCGACCAGCCCGATCAGCCCCTGCTCGCTGAGGATCAGCAGATACATGTTGTGCGGCGAGAGCAGCGGCTGCCGCCTAAAGGCGTGCCCCGCTCCGCCGGTCTCGCCGCCGGAGGAGAGCGCGATGGAGGCATGGCCGTCCCGGTGCGCCGGGAAGCCCTTGAGGCCGACCCCGGTCACCGGCTCCTCGCGCCACATGGAGACCGCCGCCGCCCACATGGTGTAGCGGTCGTTGACGGAGCGGTCGGGCGCGGCCGTGACCTGGGTGATGCTGCCGAGGCGCTGGGCGATCTGCTCGGAGCCGACGCCGAGGCCGCCCACCAGCACCACCCCGGCCGCGGCGAGCACCGCCAGCGTTCCCACGGCCCGGCGCAGGCCGGTCAGGACCAGCATCACCAGGGCTCCGGCGGCGGTCGCGATCCACACCCCCCGGCTGAAGGAGAGTGCCAGCGGTACGGTGAGGGCGCCCGCGGCGACGGTCGCGGCGGGGACCAGCAGCCGGTGTGCCCCGGTCGGCGGGCGCAGTGCGAGGGCGGCGGCGGCGAGCAGCCCGTAGCCGACGACGGTGGCCATGCCCATCACATCGGTGGGTCCGAAGGTGCCGACGGCCCGGACGCTCTCGCCCATGTAGAGCGCGCCGGTCCCGGTGGCGTACTGGTGGACGCCGACCGCTCCCTGGACGAGTGCGAGCACCACCAGCGCCCCGGTGACCGCGCGGAAGTCCCGGGCGTCCCGCAGGAGCAGCAGCACCGCGCCGGGCACCAGGACGAAGACCTGGAGATAGCGGACGAGTCCGGGCAGCGCGGCCCCGGGGTCGGCGGCGGTGACCACGGCGACCGCGACGGCCGCGGCGGGCAGCGCGAGGACGGCGGCGGCGAGCGGGGTCAGCGGGCGCCTTCGCTCCCGTACCACCCGGATCAGACACCAGAGGACGAGCAGCGCGGAGGCGATGTCCGCGGGGGCGATCCGGCCGGAGCCCGCCTCGCTGCCCCTCGGCAGGGGCGCCGCCAGCAGCAGCACCGTCACCAGCAGGGGCAGGAGGACGGCCCCGTGCGCGGCCGTCCTGGCGGCCCGGCGGGCGGGGGTGTCGCCCCGGGCGTCCGGCTCCGTCCAGCGGGCGAGCGCGGTACGGACCCGGGGGATGACCACGGTACGGACCCAGGGGGCCCACCGTGCGTGCGCGGCCTCGTCCGCGGCCGGGGCGAGGGCCATCGTCAGCTTCCTCCGAGCCGGAACAGCGACACGGCCGTGCGGGCGATGATCCGCACGTCCTGCCAGGGGGTCCAGGTGTCGATGTAGAGGTTGTCGAAGCGGGCCCGTTCCTCGATGGAGGTGTCGCCGCGCAGCCCGTGGATCTGGGCGAGCCCGGTGACGCCGACCGGCATCCGGTGGCGGGCCTGGTAGCCGGGGTGGGCCCGGCTGAACCGGGAGACGAAGTAGGGGCGTTCGGGGCGCGGCCCGACCAGGCTCATGTCGCCGCGCAGCACATTCCACAGCTGGGGAAGCTCATCGAGCGAGGTGCGCCGCAGCAGATGGCCGGTGGCGGACATCCGCCGGTCGAAGGCGACGTTCCAGCGGGTGGCGGACTCGCTCTCGTCGACCGGGCACAGGGTGCGGAACTTCAGCAGGGTGAACGGGCGGCCGTGGAGCCCGACCCGTTCCTGCCGGAAGACGACCCCGGGCCCGTCGGCGATCCGTACCGCGAGCGCGCACGCCGCCAGCACGGGCGCGGCCAGGACCAGGGCGACGGCGGCGAGCAGGATGTCGAGGACGCGTTTGACGGCGCGTCCGAGGGGCCGGTACGGGCCGTCCCGCAGGGGCAGGACGGCGAAGCCCCACACATGGTCGTGGCCGCCCGCCCGCCACCAGCTCCCGGCCGCCGCACCGCCGTCGACCAGCCACAGCCGGCAGCCGTGCCGGGTGAGCAGCCCGATCAGCGCGGCCGCCCGCGGGTCGGGAGCGGGGCCGGGGTCATGGGTGAAGAAGGCGTCCCCGACCCCGTCCCGGACCACCGTCCGTTCGACCTCCTGCGGGGTGGTGAGCACCGGCGGCGCCGGGGAGCCCTCCTGACGGGCGGTCACCACGGTGACGGGGGCGCCGGTGTGCGGGGCCGGGGCCCGGGGCGGTTCGCCGGGGGCGGGGCCGTCCGGGGCGGGGACCCGGATCCGGGCGACGGGCCGCATCCCGTACTCGGGGTGGCCCTGGAGGGCGCCGGTGACCTGGCGGGCGATCGGCCCGTCCCCGATCACCAGGGCGGAGCGGGGCCGGTGCGCGGCGGCCCGGCGGGCGCCCCGGTGGGCCATCGCGCGGGCGGCGCAGCAGAGCACCGTATGGAGGGCGGCGGCGAGCAGCGCGGCGGCCGGGGCGAGGGCTCCGCCGTGGCCGAGGAAGCGCAGCCCTTCGGCGAGGATCAGCCACTGGAGCAGGGCGAGTCCGGCGACGGTGGGGATCTCGGCGAAGGCGGACGGGACCAGCCGGGGGCGGTACAGGCCCCGGCAGGCGTACAGCGCGGGCTGGAGCAGGGCGAGCGGGAGCAGGGCGGCGGCGAGCGGGGCCGGTGGCGCGGGGGGTGCCAGCAGGGCCCAGGTCAGCAGCGGGGCGAGGACATCGGCGGCGATCAGCCCGGCGGGGCCGGTGCGCGGCGCCGGCCGGCGGGCGGGCGCCGCGACGGTCCTCCCGGGCGCGGCGGCGGTCGTCTTCCCGGGCGCGGCCGCCGTCTCCCGGGCGGTGTGGGGCGCTGGAACGCTCTCCGTCGTCATCGTGTCGCGCTCTTCCTCGTCGGGGGGCGGGGGGAGGAAAGAAGGAGGTCCTGGTAGAGGCCGAGGACGGCGGCGGCGGTCCGCTCGGCGTCGCCGTTGGCCCGTACATGGGCACGGGCCTCGGCGCCGAGCGCGGCCCGCAGGGGGGCGTCCCGGAGCAGGGCGACGACGGCGGCGGCGAGGGCGCGTGGATCGTCGGGGGGTACGAGGCTGTGGGCGGCGTGGCCGGGCGGCAGGCTCTCCCGGGCGCCGCTGACATCGGTGACGACGACGGGCCGGGCGCAGGCCATGGCCTCCAGCGGGGCGAGGGCCATGCCCTCCCAGCGGGACGGGAGGACGACGAGGTCGGCGGCGCGGAGGAAGGGCACGGTGTCGGTGACGGCTCCGGCGAGGATCACTCCGGGGGGCGCGGACCGGGCGAGCCGGGGACCGTCGGGGCCGTCGCCGACGAGGAGCAGGGTGGCGCCGGGGATGTCGCCGCGGACCCGGGGCCAGGCGTC
This sequence comes from Streptomyces sp. NPDC000594, assembly GCF_040299965.1. NCBI lineage: Bacteria > Bacillati > Actinomycetota > Actinomycetes > Kitasatosporales > Streptomycetaceae > Streptomyces > Streptomyces sp. NPDC000594. The sequence continues at coordinate 80,281 of NZ_JBEPCY010000012.1, forward strand.
GAGGAGGACGTCCTGTCCCTTCTGGCGGCAGAGGCGGCCGACGCAGACGACGAGGGGGGTGCCGGCGGGGATGCCGGGCAGCAGGGGCAGGGCGGCACGGGCGGTTCCCCGGTCGGACCCGGACCCGGCGGTCGCGGCTTCGGGTCCGGTACCGGGGTCGGTGTCCGGATCTGCGTCCGTGTCTGTGTCCGTCCCCGTCCCCGTCTCCGGGTCCGTATCCGGGTCGGGGGCTCCGGCGGGGCTGAAGCGGGCCAGGTCGACCCCGTTGCGGATCACGGCCCAGCGGGCGGCGATCCCGGCCTCCTCCCCGTCCCGCCGCTCGCCCTCGCTGACGCAGAGGGTCCGGGTGGACCAGCGGGTGCCGTACCGCTCCCAGGCGAGGGCGGCCCGCGCGGCCCGGCCGGTGACGGCGTGGAAGGACCAGGCGTGCGGCTGGAAGACGGTCGGTACCCGGCCCCGGACGGCGAGCCGGGCGACCAGCCCGGCCTTGGCGCTGTGCGCGTGGACCAGGTCGGGGCGGCTGCGCCGGACGATCCGGGCGGCGGCGAGGACTTCGAGGGGGAGCCGGGGTCCGGGGGCGCGTTCGGCGCTCCAGTGGTGGACCCGGGCTCCGGCGGACGCGGCGAGCCCGGCGAGTTCCCCGTCGGGCGGGCAGGCCACCACGGTCGTGACACCTGCGGCGGTGTGCGCCCGGACCAGGTCGGTGACCACCCGGGGCACCCCGCCCTCGACGGGCTGGACCAGATGGAGGATCGTCAGGGGGCTCGGCCCGGGGCGGCTCGGTTGCGGCACGTGCGGCTCTCTCGGGTACGGGCGGTACGGGGGCGGTACGGGCGGTGCCCGCGATACGGGGCGGGGCGGTACGGGGTGGTGACCGGCGGCGATGGTCGACGGCGATGGCGGTCAGCGGCGGGTGTCCGCCTGGACGAAGAGCACACCGAGCGCGTAGGAGCGGCTCTCGGCGGTGAAGCGGAAGGTCGCGCTGGTCCCCCCGGGCCGGAGCGCGGGCCCGATGTCGAAGAGATCGGAGTCGTATCCCAGGGTGTTGGTGTACGAGGGCCTCCGGGTGTGGGTGTCGTCGCCCGGACCGCCGATGGTGGAATTCATCAGGTCGTCGGCGGGGTTGTGGGCGTCGGTGAGGCGGAATTCCTTCGGCGCCCCGCCCGTATCGCCCGCGTCTCCCGTGCCGCCCCCGGCGCCCGTATCACCCGTATCGCCCGTTCCTCCGACGCGCACCGTCACGGAGTCCCCGGTACGGCCCCGGTCCCCGTCGTAGGCGACCAGTCCCACCCGTCCGGTGGCCCGTTGCGGAATACGGAGACCGGGGAGGGTGATCTCATGGGCACCACGGGCCGTGTCAATGGTCTCGAATCCGTCCCAGATGGAGATCTGGCGCAGGGGTTCGGTGAAGTTCTCATAGGCCACGACCAGGGTCCAGCCGCCCCACGCACCGGCGGCGGAATGCCCCATGGCGACATTGATCTGAGCCACCGTATAGAGCCCGGCCCCGGCCTCCCGGACCAGCGGGGTGATATCGGCGGACGCCTGGAAGGCATCCGTTCCATCGGCGGCCCGATGGGCGATACGGGTATCCGCGAGTACTTGTTTGTAACTGCCGCCCTCTTCGGCGACCAGGACCCGGCCATTGTCGTCGGAGGGTTTCTGCTCGCCCGCGAGAAGATTTCCGCCCCAGTAGAGCCGGGCATAGCTGACCTTGGCGTTCTTCGGGAGAACGAGTGCGGCACGGCTGGAGTTGTAGGTGTTCAGATCGTCGTCCTCGTCGATGTAGTACATCTCGAAGTCGCCGTTGACACCCGTGCCCCCGGTCCGCGCGTCGGAGCAGCTCGGTGTGGAGAGGACCGGAGCGGTGCAGGTGATGGAGGAGTTCGCGGCCCGGACGACACCACCGCGCTGGACGGCCTGATAGCGCTGGGTGAAGGGAATGCTCGCCGATTCGGGCTGGCCGGAGACATCGACGGCGCCGAGCGGTGCGGCCGAGAGCGCCAGCAGGGACAGTGCTCCCAGGGTTCCCGCGATTCCCAGGGCGCCGAAACGGGTCGGCTTCGACATGACGGGCCCTCCGTGCTCTCCATGCTCGATGCTGGATCAAGATGACAAAAGCAGGAGTGCAGTTTGTCAGAACCTAGTTGGAAAACACGTAAGACTCGCGCGTCGTCCGTACGGCGGCCGGGCATCCCGGCTTTCCGCGCTTTCCCGGACTTCCCTGACCCGCTGTTTTCCTGGGCTCCCCGGCTTCTTCGGCTTACCTGACCCGCCCCGCCGCCGGGGCCATTCCGTCGCGGAATGGGAGCGGCCGGCCGGAGGCGGTTCGCCCGGTGGGCCCTTTCGACGGACAGTCCGACCATCCGTCGATATGAGAAACGGGGCAGGGGTTTCCCTGCCGCCGGGGAGTCGTTGTTCAGACCGACGGCGACGACGACCGTCGCCGGAGAAGGGACGCGCAGTCATGAAGTACACCAAGGTCGCCGCGCTGGTCGCCGGGTCGGTCGCGGCGCTCGGCGCCGCCTCGCCCGCGCTGGCGGCGACCACGCCGAACCTGACTCCCACCAGCCTCAACGGCGGTGTGGACCAGGTCTTCCGGCAGAGCCCGCTGCTCAACGGCGGCAGCGGGGACCTGGTGACCGATGTCGCCACCACCGCCTCCCAGCTGGGACCGGTCAAGGGCACGGCGCCGCAGCACCTGCTGAAGACGGCGGGCGCGGTCACCCCGCTGCTGGGCGGGGTGCAGCTCGGCGGCTGAGCCGCCGGACCGGGCGCCACCGGGGGCGCGGCAGGCGAACGTCGTGCCCCTCCGCGCGCCTGCCTCAGGCCGGAGCCCCCGAAGTGATCCATTGGAGTGAACCGGCGGAACCAAACATGCGGGGCGAAGTTGCTCAGGGCGCTCCATGTGCGGGCATCCACGACAGAAGGACGGAATATGCTCAAGAAGGTTATGGCGACCGCCGCGGTCACCCTCTCCGTGGCCGGCGCGGGCGCCGTGATGGCGCCGCAGGCCATGGCGGTCGGGGACGACCACGGCACCACCTCGGTCAGCGGCAACGGCTCGGTCCAGGCGTACGGCAACTCCGAGACGCACGGCGACCTCAGCCCGCAGCTCGGCCTGGTCCAGGGCTCGCTCAACAAGCCCTGCATCGGCCTGCCGCTCAAGGCGAACCTCGGCTCCCTCATCGGCGCCATCCCGGTCACCGTTCAGGACATCTCGGTCCTGTCGGCGCCGCAGAACCAGCAGTGCACCGAGAACTCGACCCAGGCCAAGGGCGACGAGCCGCTGTCGCACATCCTCAGCAACATCCCGGTGCTGTCGGGCAACGGCATCGCCAACAACTGAGCCCAGCCGCCCGCCCCATGGCCCCGGCACCCTCCGGAGTCCATGGGCGCGCACGGGCCAACCACCCCGGTCGTCCCCGTGGCGCCGGGGTGGTCGCGCTGCCCGGCCGCGCCCCGCGGTCCCGGGAGCCCGTTCTCCCCACGCCCGTTCCCCCGAACGGCCCTGCGCCACCACCCCGTACACATGCCGTCCGGCCTTTGCGTCGTTCGGGTGAAGAGGCGGAACCAAACGGGCCGGGGGCAGTTGATCAGGTCGCTCCACGATCGATCGTTCACAGCGAAAAGGAACACTCGTGATCAAGAAGATTCTGGCCACCGCCGCGGTCACCGCTTCGATGGTGGGCGCGGGCGCCACGATGGCCCCCCAGGCCATGGCCGTGGGCAACGACAACGGCACCACCTCGTTCAGCGGCAACGGCTCGACCCAGGCGTACGGCAACTCCGCCACCCACGGCGACCTGAGCCCGCAGCTCGCGCTGGTCCAGGGCTCCCTGAACAAGCCCTGCATCGGTCTGCCCGCGAAGGCGAACGTCGGCTCCCTCATCGGCCTCATCCCGGTCACCGTCCAGGACATCCCGATCCTGTCGGCGCCGCAGAACCAGCAGTGCACCGAGAACTCGACCCAGGCCAAGGGCGACGAGCCGCTGTCGCACATCCTCAGCAACATCCCGATCCTGTCGGGCAACGGCGCCGGCAACAACTGAGCCACCGGCCCGTGAGAGCCCCCGAGCGGCCTCGCACGCTCGGGGGCGCCTCCCTGGTCATCGCATTCCCCGGCGGGTCGAAAATCGTCGGGATGAAAATCCGATGGCGAATCCAGTGATTTAATTCCGCCCACGTCAATAAATCACCGTGCTGCATACGGGTGAATTTCGAACGGGCGGCCATACGAAGGTTTCCTACCGGGAACCCCCTCGTTAACAGGTTTGCGGGGGTGCCATGCACAGGGATCTGTCGACGCAGCGCGAAGGCCGTGACTGCGTACGCGCCCTCCGCTGAAAGGATCAAGAAAATGAACAAGAAGGCTGCCGCGGTCGCCGCAGGCGTCATCATGGCTCTGGGCACGGCCGCTCCGGCGATGGCCGACGCGGGCGCGAGCGGTGCCGCCGTGGGCTCGCCCGGCGTGCTCTCGGGCAACGTCGTCCAGGTGCCCGTGCACGTGCCCATCAACCTCTGTGGCAACTCGATCAACGTGGTCGGCATCCTGAACCCCGCCTTCGGGAACACCTGCGTCAACGCCTGACCTGCGTGACGACGGCCGGCCCCGCGCCGGCCCCGGAGGACCGGCCCAGGCCGGAATTCCCAGACCCCGGGATATGCGACAGCGCATCCCGGGGTTCTTTCTTTCCCGTAACCCCCTTTTCGCCACCCTTTACAGAAAACCAAAAAGGCGGCACAGGGAGATCCATCGACGGCGCCCCGAGATTGCGGCTCGGATTCCGGCTCAGATTCTGGCATCGCGATAATCCCGGCATTCCCGGATCTTCGCGCCACCGGGCCACCACCGGCCCGGATCCGGAAATTCCACCATCCCGGGCCGCCCCCGCGGACCGCTTCCCGCGCCGCCCCGGGCGAAAAGGACCGCCGAGAGCGGGGGACGCCGGGACGGGGCCGACCATGCCCGGACGGCCGGGCCCGGCGGGGCACCTCCCACCCCCGCGCCGGGCCGGGGTGACGAGGACAACACCCATTCGGCGTTCCCGCCCCGCCACGGCATGAACCGCAGGCGGCGGACGGCTGCCGATCACGTATTCCAAGGGAGTTCACCCCCACCACCACCCCGAGCCGCCCCATGCCGTTTCCGGCGGTCGATCGACCGGGACGAAAAGGGCCCCCGATCTCCATTCGCCCCCCTTAAGCTCACGGGCATGCAGGTGATCCAGTCGACGAAGCTCGCAAATGTCTGTTACGAGATCCGGGGCCCGGTCCTTGAGGAGGCGATGCGGCTGGAGGCAGCAGGCCATCGCATCCTCAAGCTCAACACCGGCAACCCGGCGGCCTTTGGATTCGAGTGCCCGCCCGAGATCCTGGAGGACATCCTCCGCAATCTCGGCGGGGCGCACGGCTATGGGGACGCGAAGGGGCTGCTGGCCGCCCGGCGCGCGGTGATGCAGCACTACCAGACCAAGGGCATCGACCTCGATGTCGAGGACATCTACCTCGGCAACGGCGTCTCCGAACTGATCCAGATGTCGATGCAGGCCCTGCTCGACGACGGTGACGAGGTCCTGGTCCCCGCCCCCGACTATCCGCTGTGGACCGCCTCCGTCTCGCTCGCCGGCGGTACCGCCGTGCACTACCGCTGCGACGAGCAGTCCGACTGGATGCCCGACCTCGCCGACATCGAGCGCAGGATCACCGACCGCACCAAGGCCCTGGTGATCATCAACCCCAACAACCCCACCGGCGCGGTCTACGACGACGAGATGCTGCGCGGGCTGACCGAGATCGCCCGCCGCCACAACCTGATCGTCTGCTCCGACGAGATCTACGACCGGATCCTCTACGACGGCGCCACCCACACCCCGACCGCCGCCATCGCCCCCGATCTGATGGTGCTGACCTTCAACGGTCTCTCCAAGAACTACCGGGTGGCCGGATACCGCTCCGGCTGGCTCGCGGTCTGCGGCCCGAAGGCCCATGCCTCCTCGTACATCGAGGGGCTGACCGTCCTGGCCAATATGCGGCTCTGCGCCAATATGCCCTCCCAGCACGCGGTGGCCACGGCACTCGGCGGGCGGCAGTCCATCGACGATCTGGTGCTGCCGGGCGGGCGGATCCTGGAGCAGCGGGACATCGCCTATGACCTGCTCACCCAGATCCCCGGGGTGACCTGCGTCAAGCCCAAGGGCGCGCTCTATCTCTTCCCCCGGCTGGACCCCAAGGTCTACCGGATCAAGGACGACCGGCAGATGGTCCTGGACCTGCTGCGGGCCGAGAAGATCATGGTGGTGCACGGTACGGGGTTCAACTGGCCGGAGCCCGATCACTTCCGGATCGTCACCCTGCCGGCGGCGAAGGAGCTGGCGGACGCGGTGACCCGGATCGGCGCCTTCCTGGACGGCTACGGCCAGCCCTGAGGCCGCGCGCCCCCGGCCCCGGCGGTCCTGATCGCCCCCGGGGCCGACGGCCCGGACGGCCCCGGTTCGGCGATCTCCGGCCCCGGAGATCATTTCCAGCCAGTCCTGACTTCACTCAACTTTAGACTGGATCCAATGTAGGATGGTCTCCTGACCGAACGCAGGAGGCCATCCCCATGTACGAGCCGATCCGCACCAAGTCGGTCCACACGATGGCCGACCCCGCCGACGACTACCCCCACCGCTCCCGCGAGGAAGAGCTGGACATCCAGCTCGCCGGCCATCTCTCCGCGCTCCTGGCCGTCACCGACGAGCTGGGGCTCACCGACGCCGCCGAGCTGATCGCGGCCCAGGTGGGCAGGTTGCGCGGGGCCCCGCCGGTCCGGCACGCGGGTCACAGCCGCGCCCCCTCCCGGGATCTGCACCGCAGGGCGCACGCGCTCGCGGGCCGGGCGCTCGTGGTGGCCGCCTCCCGCGCCGACACCGCCGTCGCCGTCCTCGCCGCCCGGCGGATGGACGCCCACGCGGCCGCGCTGGACGCGGCGGAGCTGGACGCGTCGCGCCTGGTCGGCGCCCACTGACGGCCCCGGTCCACGGCCGCGAAGGCGCGTGGACCGGGTGCCCTCGCTGTCGCTCCCGGGCGGGGATCCCTCCCCCAGGCCCCTGCCCGGGAGCGATTCCCCCGCCCCCTGACCGCGCGGTACGGGGCGGAGCGGCGGCTCAGCCGAGCCGGGCGACCAGCGCGCGGTACTCGTCCCACAGCTCCTTGGGCGTGTGGTCGCCGAAGGTGTTCAGGTGCTCGGGCACCAGCGCCGCCTCCTCACGCCAGACCTCGGTGTCCACGGTGAGCAGGAACTCCAGCTCCTCGGCGGTCAGGTCCAGGCCCTCGGTGTCCAGCGCACCGGCGGTGGGCAGCACACCGATGGGGGTCTCCACACCCTCGGCCGTGCCCTCCAGCCGCTCCACGATCCACTTCAGCACCCGGCTGTTCTCGCCGAAGCCCGGCCAGACGAACCGGCCGGCGTCGTCCTTGCGGAACCAGTTGACGTAGTAGATCTTCGGCAGCTTGTCGCCGTCGCCCCGCTCCACGGCGTCCTGGCCGACCTTGACCCAGTGGGCCATGTAGTCGCCCATGTTGTAGCCGCAGAAGGGGAGCATCGCGAACGGGTCGCGGCGCAGCTCGCCCACCTTGCCCTCGGCGGCGGCGGTCTTCTCGGAGGCGACGTTCGCGCCCAGGAAGACCCCGTGCTGCCAGGTGAAGGACTCGGTGACCAGCGGGACCGCGCTGGCGCGGCGGCCACCGAAGAGGATGGCCGAGATCGGCACGCCCCGGGGGTCCTCCCACTCCGGCGCGATGGTCGGGCACTGGGCGGCGGGGACGGTGAAGCGGGCGTTGGGGTGGGCCGCCGGAGTGGTGGACTCCGGGGTCCAGTCGTTGCCCTTCCAGTCGATCAGATGGGCCGGGGTCTCCTCGGTCATCCCCTCCCACCAGATGTCGTTGTCGTCGGTGAGGGCGACATTGGTGAAGACGGAGTTGCCCCAGAGGGTCTTCATGGCGTTGGCGTTCGTGTGCTCACCGGTGCCGGGGGCGACCCCGAAGAAGCCCGCCTCGGGGTTGATCGCGTACAGCTGGCCGTCCTCGCCGAACCGCATCCACGCGATGTCGTCGCCGATGGTCTCCACCGTCCAGCCGGGGACGGTGGGCTCCAGCATGGCGAGATTGGTCTTGCCGCAGGCGGAGGGGAAGGCGGCGGCGACGTACTTCGCCTCGCCCTGCGGCGGGGTGAGCTTGAGGATCAGCATGTGCTCGGCGAGCCAGCCCTCGTCGCGCGCCATGACCGAGGCGATGCGCAGCGCGTAGCACTTCTTGCCGAGCAGGGCGTTGCCGCCGTAGCCGGAGCCGTACGACCAGATCTCCCGGGTCTCGGGGAAGTGGGAGATGTACTTGGTGGAGTTGCACGGCCACGGGACGTCCTGCTCGCCCTCGGCGAGCGGGGCGCCGAGGGTGTGCACCGCCTTGACGAAGAAGCCGTCCTCGCCCAGCTCGTCCAGGACCGCCTGGCCCATGCGGGTCATGGTGCGCATGGCGACCGCGACATAGGCGGAGTCGGTGATCTCGACGCCGATCGCGGAGAGCGGGGAGCCCAGCGGGCCCATGCAGAAGGGGACGACGTACATCGTCCGGCCGCGCATCGAGCCCCGGAAGATGCCCTGCTCGCCCGGGCCCTCGCCGGTGGTGCCGGCACCGGTGGCGCCCTCGCCGGTGAAGATGGCCTTCATCTCGGCCGGCGCCTTCCAGTGGTTGGTCGGCCCGGCGTCCTGCTCCCGCTCGGAGCAGATGAAGGTGCGGTCCTCCACGCGGGCGACATCCGTGGGGTCGGAGGCGGCGTAGTACGAGTTGGGGCGCTTGACCGGGTCCAGCTTGCGGAAGGTGCCCCTGGCGACGAGTTCCTCGCAGAGGAGGGTGTACTCGGCCTCGGATCCGTCGCACCAGACGACCCGGTCCGGCTGGGTGAGCTCCGCGATCTCGTCCACCCAGGTGATCAGTGCCTTGTGATCGGTGGGGAGGTCGGTGGGGACGGTGATGGGAGCCGCGATGTCGCGCGCCACGATCGCTCCTAAAAGAGGGGTGAGGGGATGCCCTGTGATGGTGTGACTTGTCTGACTGCCCCGTGGGGGCCTCGACCCGGATGCTTCGTAGCCCGCTCATCCGGTGCCGACCGCACTCATCTGATCATCCGTGGCTCATGCGCATATGTCCAGGGGGGCTCTCACGTGAGCATCGCCACTCGCGTCGCGCGCATGTCACGGTGACCGCGGACCCGGTATACACCGTTTCGTTGGTGGATCTCCCCCGCTCCACCCGGGAAAACCGCCACCCGGGAGGGGGTACGGGTGCCGAGAATCGACCGCGAGGAAGGAGGCGGGGCGCCCGGAGCGGACCGAAAGGGGCCCCGGAGCCGTCATCCGCCCGTACCCGACAACGCCCGAACGGGGGACCCGTCGACCGGCCGTGCGGCACCCCGTACCGCCTCCGGGGGACAACCCGTAAGCCGCTACCTACGGTTCCGTAGGTACCATCCCCCTATGACCTCTGCCGCGCCCGAAGTGACCGCGATCGACCCACCTCCGGTGAAGCCCCGACTCCGCGGCTGGCTGCATGCCGGGATGTTCCCGGCGGTGCTGGTCGCCGGACTGGTCCTCACGGCGTTCGCCAACTCCACCACCGCGCGCGTCACCTGCGCGATCTACACGCTCACCGCGTGTCTGCTGTTCGGGGTGAGCGCGCTCTACCACCGGGGCGAGTGGGGCCCGCGCGGCGAGGCCGTGCTGCGCCGCCTCGACCACGCCAATATCTTCCTGATCATCGCGGGCACCTACACCCCGCTGACCATGCTGCTGCTCCCGGAGGCCAAGGCCACCTGGCTGATGTGGGCGGTCTGGGCCGCCGCGACGGCGGGCATCGCCTTCCGGGTCCTCTGGGTCGGCGCCCCGCGCTGGCTCTACACGCCCTGCTACATCGCGATGGGCTGGGCCGCGGTCTTCTTCCTCCCCGACTTCCTGCGGGCGGGCGGGATAGCGGTCCTGGTCTGTGTGGTGGTCGGCGGGCTGCTCTACAGCGTGGGCGGGGTGGTGTACGGCATCAAACGGCCGAATCCCTCACCGCGCTGGTTCGGCTTCCATGAGGTGTTCCACTCCCTCACCCTCGCCGCGTTCGTCGTGCACTATGTCGGTATATCGCTGGTCGCCTACCAGAGTTGAGATCCCGCGCCCCGGCGACGGACGGCGGCCGGGACGGCAGCGCGCGCGGCGCGTCGGAGCGGCGGCGCGGGGACCGGGGACACGGCGGAGCGCGGTCCCGCCCTCCCCCACCCCTCGTACACGACAATTCCGTTATGTCCGCCATCGCCCCACCGCCCTCCGGTCACCCGTCCGACGCCCCGCCGTCCACCGGGGCGGACGATCCGGCCCTGGGCCCGCCGGCCCCGCGCCCGCCGGGTCTGCGGGAGCGGAAGAAGGTCCGGACCCGGCTGGCGATCCGGCGCGCGGCATACCGGCTGATCACCGCGCAGGGGTACGAGGCCACCACGGTCGAGCAGATCGCGGACGCGGCCCAGGTCTCCCCCTCGACGGTCTTCCGCTACTTCCCGGCCAAGGAGGACATCGTCGTCTCCGGCGGATACGACGCCCTCCTCGCGGCCGGGGTACGGGCCCGGCCGGCCGACGAGGACCCGCTGGACGCGGTGCGGCACGCGCTCACCGGCACCCTGACGGCCCTGCTGGGCCGGCGGCGCGAGGAGACCGTGCAGCGCACCCGGCTGATGGCCGAGGTCCCGGCGCTGCGCGCCCGGATGACCGAGGCACTGGCCGCCACCACGACGGAGCTGCTGGCCGGCGCCCTGGCCGAACGGACCGGCCGCCCGGCGGACGATCTGGCGGTACGGGTCGTCACCGGCGCGGTGCTGGGGGTCCTGCGCGAGGTGTTGCTGCACTGGGCGGCGGGGGACCACCGGGAGGACCCGGTCCGGCTGGTGGACCGCTCCCTGCGCGAACTGCGACAGGGCCTGCGCCTCTGACCGCCCCGCCCCCACCGCAGGCGTGCCCATGAGGGTGCCCATGGGCACCCCCGCCCGCTCAGGAACCCGGGGTCAACTCCGCCGTCAGCGCTTCCGTGTCCGTGACCGGGCGCCGGCAGACGAAGCCGCGGCAGACATAGGCCGCGGCCCCGCCGTCGACCAGCGGCCGGTCCCGCAGCAGCGGGAACTCCCCACTGTCCGGCTCCCCCGCCGCCACGACCGCGCCCGGGGCCAGGGCGAGCAGCGCCGTACGGTGCAGCTCCCGGGCGAGCGGGTCGTCCACCGCGCCGACGACCGCCACCTCACGGGGCCCGTCGAGCAGCGCCTCGGCGACCGCGAGTCCCCAGCCGATGAAGCGGGGGACCCTCGGCCCCAGCGCCTTCACCACCCCGAGGGCCCGCTCGGCCGCGGTGCGATGGGCCTCGGAGCTGGTGTGGGCGGCGTACGAAAGCAGCGCGCCCGCCGCCGCCGTCCACCCCGAGGGCGCGGCGTTGTCGGTCGGGTCCTGCGGGCGGCGGATGAGTTGCTCGGCGTCATGGGCGGTGTCGTAGAGGGTGCCGCCCTCCCCGGTGAACCGGTCGAGGACGATGTCCAGGAGCAGCCCGGCGAACTCCAGCCAGACCCCCTCCCGGGTGACGGCGGCCAGCGCGAGGAAGCCCTCGGCGACATCGCCGTAGTCCTCCAGGACCCCGGCGTTGGTCCCGGCCCGGCCGTCGCGGGAGGTGCGGCCGATCCGCGCCGAGCTGTCCAGGTGGAGCCGGACCAGCAGATCGGCGGCCTCGGTGGCCCGCTCGACCAGATCGGGCCGGTCGAAGCAGGCCCCGGCCTCGGCGAGGGCGGCGATGGCCAGCCCGTTCCAGGCGGCGACCACCTTGTCGTCGCGCTCGGGGCGCTCCCGCAGCTCCCGTGCGGCCAGCAGCCGCTCCCGGAGACCGGGCTCCGGCTCCGCGCCGGGCAGCCGCAGCACCGACGTACCGTGCTCGAAGGTCCCCTCCCCGGTCACCCCGTACAGCTCGGCGGCGCGGCTCCCGTCCTCGTCGCCCAGGGCCTCGCGCAGCTGCTCCGGTGTCCAGACATAGAACGCGCCCTCGGAGCGGACGCCGTTCCCGTCGGCGCTGTCGGCGTCGAGAGCGGAGGCGAAGCCTCCCTCGGGGGTACGGAGTTCCCGGACCATGAAGTCGGCGGTCTCCAGCGCCACCCGGCGGGCGAGCGGGGAGCCGGTGGCACGCCAGAGGGTGGTGTAGACCCGACAGAGCAGTGCATTGTCGTACAACATCTTCTCGAAGTGCGGGACGGTCCACTCGCGGTCCACGGAGTAGCGGGCGAAGCCGCCGCCGAGCTGGTCGTAGATCCCGCCCCGGGCCATCGCCTCGGCGGTGTCCACCGCCATCTGGAGCGCCCCTTCGGCCCCGGTGCGCGCATGGTGCCGCAGCAGGAACTCCAGCACCATGGACGGCGGGAACTTGGGCGCCCCGCCGAACCCCCCGTACCGCTCGTCGTAATCCCGGCTCAGCCCGAGCAGCGCCTGCGCCTGCTCCTCGGCGCCGGGGGTGCCCTCCCCGCCATGGGCGAGCGACCGCCCGGCGAGATCCCGCCGGATCCTGGCCGCGACCTGCGCCACCTCGTCCCGCCGCCCGTCCCAGGCGGCGACGACCCCCTCCAGCACCTGCCGGAAGGAGGGCATCCCGTGCCGCTCCTCGGGCGGGAAGTAGGTCCCGAAGTAGAACGGCTCCCCGTCCGCCGTCATGAACACGGTCATCGGCCACCCACCCTGCCCGGTCGCCGCCTGCACCGCCTCCATATAGACCGCGTCCACATCGGGCCGCTCCTCCCGGTCCACCTTCACCGGGACGAAGTGCTCGTTGACATAGGCGGCGGTCGCCTCGTCCTCGAACGATTCATGGGCCATGACATGACACCAGTGGCAGGCGCTGTACCCCACGCTCAGCAGCACGGGGACATCCCGCCGCCGTGCCTCCTCGAAGGCGGCCGGCTCCCAGGGCCACCAGTCGACGGGGTTGTCGGCGTGCTGAAGCAGATAGGGGGAGGTGGCCTGCGCGAGTCGGTTGGGCATGGCCCCATCCTCGCGCACCGGCCTCCGCTTCACCCATGCGGCACGGGGCAGCGCGGGCGACGGAGGGGCGATGGCCGGCGGGGGCGGAGAAGCATTCCCCGGCCGACGGCCGGCCGGGCCCGCCGTCCGCACCAACACCACGTCACCCACCTGCGGCACGCCGGCACCGATGAGAGCAAGAACAGCAAACGATATCGCAACTCAAGACAGAGTGATATCGTTTACCGTATCTGATCATCCGAGGAGGGCCGGCATGGCAAGGACAGTGATCGACCTCGACGAGACCATGGTCGCCGAGGCCATGCGGATCTTCGGGACCAAGACCAAGGCCCAGGCTGTACGGCTCGCCATGGAGGACGCCGTCAAACGGCACCTGCGGCAGGAGGGCTTCGACGCCATGGACTCCGGCGACTTCGACTTCAGCGAGATCGTCGAGAGCACCGGCCCTCGCCACGCCGACGGAACTCTGAAGCGCGACGGTGGCCGGGCCGCCTGATGCAGGACCGCTTCCTGATCGACAAATCAGCTCTGGCACGCTGGACGAAGCCGGGCGTGCGAGAGGTGCTGAAGCCTCTCCATGAGCGCTACCTGCTCGCAGTCTGCCAACCCACCGAGTACGAGATGATCCACTCGGCCCGGGACACCGCCGAGGCAACGCGCATCAGCACCTGGCTCCATGCCTTCGACTACCTGTCCAGTGACGACGCCACTTTCAGCCGCGCACTGGAGGTGCAGCGCCACGCTCTCAACGCGGGGTTCCACCGGGCACTGTCACTCCCCGACCTTCTCATCGCCGCCACAGCGGAACTGAACCGGCTGACCGTCCTCCACTACGACGGCGACTTCGACATGATCGCCTCCCTCACCGGCCAACCCACCGAGTGGGTCGTGCCACCAGGCAGCGCCGACCGCTGAACAGTGCTGAGAGCACTACAGATGGCCGGACGGGACGCCGGGGGGAAAGCCATCGTTCTTCCGGAATCGGGCACGTTGACATCACAGGACAGTAGGCTGATCCCAGCAGCTCCGGAACGGCTGAGGCTCCTCGAAGGAGGCACACCATGACCGCCGAGATGGTGGCGCCCGCGTGGATGCACACCCAGATCAGCGCGGAGCAGTACGACTCCTGGTCCGAGGAGCAGTGTGCCGGAATCGAGATCGTGGACGGGATGGTCGTCGTGAGCCCGAGCGCCTCCAAGCGGCACAATCGGCTCGCCCGGATCCTGGCCAATGCCCTGGACGCCGCAGCAGGCCCCGACTGGAACGCCGACACGGACTTCGACATCCGCTTGCAGGACGTTCCGCTCACCAACCGACGTCCGGACGTCATCGTCTACCGGGCGGAGACCATCGACCTCACACCCACCCGCCCCGAACACGTGCTCCTGGTCGTCGAGGTCGTGTCTCCCGGCTCGGAGACCACCGACCGGATCGTGAAGGTGGACCAGTACGCCAAGGCCGGAATCCCCTTCTACTGGCGGGTCGAGCAGGCCGCGACAGGCGTACCCATCATCTACACCTACGTTCTCGACCCCGCTACCAAGGCCTACCGGGACGGCGAGATGTTCACCGGCGCGATCGACACCGGCGTGCCCTTCTCCGTCGGCGTGGATCTGGGAACCACCTGACGGCCGGAATTCGCTGGGGCGGTACGCACCAACAGCTCGCGCGGGCCACTGGATCGGCAGGGCCCCGCAGGGCTCAGCGGAAGGTGTGGGTGACCTCGATCGCCCCCACGATGTGCGCGTTGAACTCGGGCAGCTCCTCCGCCGGGACCCACAGCTCCAGGATGGTCCGGCCGCCCGCCCGGCGTACCGGGTAGCGCGCCAGGAACGCCGACTCCACCTCGAAGCGGGTGACAAAGCCCGCCCCGTCGTGCCGGACGTTCCAGTCGCGCGCGATCCGGATCGCGTACTCCTCGTTCAGCACCGGATAGAAGATCGGCTGCTCCGGCAGGCGCGGGGGCCACGCGCGCCACTCGGCCGCCCGCACCAGATCCAGCTCGACCGGGCCGGTGGGGCGCCAGAGGGTCGTGGTGGGCGGCGGGGCGGACATGCGGATCTCCTCGCAGCGGGCCGGGGGTCATGGAGATCGCGACGATACGGTCCTCCGGGCCCCGGGCGCGATCGATTTGCCCCCGCCCCGGCGCGCCGGCAACCGCGGCGGAGGCTCGCGTCGTCCCTCCCCCTGTGACCACCCGTACCCGCCCGCCCTGGCTCTCGTTCGCGCTCGCGCCCGTACTCGGCGGGATCGCCGGGTACGGGGCCGACCGGCTGTCGCGGGCGGCGCGGCGGGCGTGCCGGACGGTGGTGCGGGAGCACGGCTCCCTGCTGGACTGGTGGTCCTGGCAGACACCGCTCTCCGTGCTCGCCGGGGCCGCCGCCGGTCTGACGGCCTGCGCGGTCGCCTCGCTCGCGGTACGGAGGGGCCCGCGCCCGGTCAGGATCGCCGCCCCCGTCGCGGCGTTCACCGTGGCGCTCACCGCGCTGACGGTGTGGCACTTCATCTGGATCGGCACCCCCGCCCACGCCGCGAGCGACACCTGGCCGGGCAGCTGCGCCCCGGGCAACACCCCCCACTGGGCCCCGGACGGCCTGCCCACCGGACCACCCCTGGGACGGCCCTGGCCCGTCGAATGACCCGTTCCGGAAGGCCCGGTGACGCTCTGTCGGCGCCGCGCCACTCAGGCCGTATGACATGCACGCCACAGAGACAACACCTCGCTTCCCGGACCGCCAGCCCCCAGACTCGACCCCAAACGGAACCCGACGAGGGAGGGGGACCCCGATGCGGGAGAGTCACCGGACCGAGGTGGAGCGGCTGTTGACGCGCGCGGTGAAGGAGGAGGTCCGCACATCCGGCGGACGGAGTGACGAAACGATCCTGCTGACCCGCGCCCGAGCCGCGCTGGACTCCATGGCGGCCGGCGCCGCCGAGGAGTACGCCGCCTACGAACGGTCGCTGGCCGCCGACGAGGCCACCCACCGTCCGCTCTCCGCCCGCTTCAGCCGGGCGAGCGTGGGCACCCCCGCGCTGGTCACGGCGGTGGCCGCGGCGGCAGCCGCCGGCGCGGACCTCGCCCTCGGCACCGGCCCCGGCACCGCCCTGGGCGCCGGGGCGGTCGTCGCGGTGGCGGGCGCGGCGACCACGGTCCTCACGGTGACCGCGGGCCACTGGCCCGCCGCCCACCGCCGCGCCGGTGCCCTCACCCGCCCCGGCGGCACCGAACAGCTGCGGCTCCAGTGGCTCACCGCGCTGGAGGTCCGCGGCATCCGCCCCTTCCTGGACCGGCAGCGGATGCCCACCGCCGCCACCCGGGCCCCCGGCCGCACCGGCATCGGGACCGGGGCCGGGATCGGTACCGGGGCCGGGATCGGGACCCGGACCGCCGCCGCACTCCGCGGCCAGGATCGGGGCGCCACCGCCCGCCGCCGCGCCACCCTCGCCCACTCGTTCACCCAGCTGCCGGAACCGGAAGGTCCGTTCAGCGGCCGCCGGGAGGCCGTGGAGCAGATCGGCCAGTGGGTCAGGGCGGCCCGCGCCGCCACCGAGACCCGCCCCACCGTGGTCGTCCTGCACGGCCCCGCCGGCTCCGGCCGCACCACCCTCGCCCTGCACGCCGCCCACCGGCTCAAGGACCTCTTCCGGGGCGCCTGCCCGGTCGATCTGCGCGGGGCCAGCGCCGACCCCCTCGCCACCCGGGACGCCCTGCTCCATCTCCTCAACCGGCTCGGCGCCCCCCGTGAGCAGCTGCTCTTCCGGGAACGCTCATCCCCCGACCAGCAGGTGCGGCGGCTCGCCGAGCTGTACCACCAGCATCTGACCGGACAGCCGGTGATTGTCCTGCTGGACGACGCCGCCGACCCCGAGCAGGTGCGCGTCCTGCTGCCGGAACGTTCCGACAGCCTGGTCCTGGTCACCGCCGCCGCGCCGCTCCCGCTGCCGGAGTCCGCCCCGGCCTGGGTCCACCAGCTGCCGGTGGAGCCGCTCGACGGCGCCGGGGCCGAGGAACTGCTGCGGGCGGTACGGGCAGGGCGCGCCGGGGAGCCCGGCGCGGAGGGCCCGTACGACGGCCAGGCCGAGGACCGGGTACGGGAGCTGTGCGGCGGGCTCCCCCTGGCGCTGCGGGTCGCGGGCTCCGCGCCCACCCCCCGTACCGCCCTCCGGCTCGCCGAGGACCTGGCCCGCAGCCCGGAACCCGGCTCAGCGGAACACCCGGACCCCGTGGAGCGCGCGCTGTGGCTCGGCTACCGGGACCAGCCCGAGCAGGCCCGCCGGCTGCTCCGCCGGCTCGCCCTCGCCGGACGGGCCTCCCTCGGCGCGGCGGCGGCAGCGGCCCTGCTGGCGACGGAGGAGCGGGAGGCCCGGGAGCTGCTGACCGCGCTGGCCGACGCCGGACTGCTCGACCGGGTCCGCGCCAGCCGCTACCGGCTCCATGACACGGTCCGCGCCTTCGCCCGCGCCCGGCTGCTGGACGAGGAGGACGCCGTCGAGCGCGCCGCCGCCCAGGAGCGGCTGATCCGCAACCACGCGGATCTCGCGGAGGCGGTGGTCCGGATGGTCGACGGCAAGATGTCGACCCGCGCCGACCGGTTCGGGGCGCATGGCTTCTCCTCGCTGGAGTCGGCGCTGCGCTGGCTGGACGAGGAGTCCAGCTTCATCACCTCGGCGCTGCGCCAGGCGGCGGGGGTGGACGAGCGGGCGGTGCTCCGGCTGCTGGGCGCGCTCGCCGACCACTGTCTGCTGCGGGGCGACCTCTACCGGCTCGGGGAGATCGGCGAGCTGGCGCAGAGCCTGGACGCGGGCTGGCTGGAGCGTTCGGTGGGCTGGCGTACCGGTATCGCCGCCCGGCAGCTCGGTGAGCTGGACAAGGCCCGGACCACCCTGTCGTCGGTGGTCGGCCGCTATCGGGACGACCAGGACGACGCGGGCGCCGCGCTCGCCCTGTGCTCCCTCGGAATCACCCTGCACCACCAGGGGAATCTCACCGAGGCCGCGGCGAAGCTGACCGAGGCGGTCGCGCTCCAGGCCCCGGCGGAGCAGGCCGAGGACCGGGCCTGGTCGCTGCACGCGCTGGCCGCCGTCCGCCGCGATCAGGCGGCGCTGACGGAGGCCTTCTCCCTGCTGGCGACCGCGCTGGAGCTGCACCGGGAGGGCGAGTCGCTGCACGGCGAGGCCTGGACCCGCTTCCAGCTCGGCCAGGTCCATCTGCGGACGGGCGAGGTGCCGGCCGCCGAGGTGGAGCTGCGCGGCGCGCTGGAGCTGTACGGGCGGACCGGCGACGGGCGCGGCACCGCCTGGGCCCTGACCCAGCTGGCGCGGGCCCGGCTGGTCGACGGCGACGCCCCGGCCGCCGTCGAGGGGCTGCGCGAGGCGCTGACCCGCCACCGGGAGAACGAGGATCTGCGCGGTGAGGCGTGGACGCTGTACTACCTCGGCCAGGGGCTGGAGGAGGAGGGCGATCTCGACCAGGCGGTACGGGAGCTGGAGCGGGCGCGCACGATGTTCTCGCGGATGCGCGATGTGTACGGGCTGGCCTGCGCCCGGCACCACTCGGGCCGGGTGACCCGGGACCAGCGGGCGGCCCGTACCGGCGGGCTGCGCAACTCCGGTTTCGCCCGTCAGCTGCTGGTGGACTGCCGCCATGACTTCCGCCGGATCAAGGTCGCCCATGGGGAGGCGTGGACCTGTCTGGAGCTGGCCCTGATCGACGCGGGCAACAACCGGGGCGAGCAGGCGCTGACCCTCTGCGACGAGGCGGTGGAGCTGTTCGCCTCGTACGGGGACGAGCGCGGCGGGGACTGGGCGCGCTTTCTGCGCTGCACCCTGCTGCCGTATGCCTCACCGGGCGGGATCGAGGTGGGGACGGCCGTCGCCCAGGAGGAGCTGTCCGCGCTGGTACGGGCGGGTCACCCGGCCCGGGACGGCATGCTGACGGAGTGCGCGGAGGCGCTGGCCGTGCTGCTGGAGCGGGGGGTACGGCTGGAGGACGGCTGGCGGGCGTGGGAGCTGGGTCTGGTGCCCAACCGGCACGCGCGCGAGGTCATGGGCGTACGGGTGGACCGCCCGGCGCGTTAGGTCGTGCCGACGGCCCGGGGATCGAGTACGGGGCCGGGGCGGCCCGGGGATCGGGTCCAGGACCGGGCGGTCCGGGGATCGGGTACGGGGCCGGTACGCGCGTACCGGCCCCGCTCGCTCAGACCTTCTTGCCGGGGCGGGCCGGACCGGCGGCGGCCTGCGCCTCGCCCCGCTCCGGTGCCTGCTCCCCGGTGTCCTTCGCCGTGCCCCGCGCCGTGCTGCCCGGCGCCGTCTTCTTCCCCTTGTCGGCCCCGTCCACCGGAGCCTCCTCGAAGTTGACCCGGCCCATGTGCCGGTTCAGCGACTTCATCAGGAACCAGACGCCCACGGCCAGCCCCGCGAAGACCAGGAAGCCGAGGACACCGGGGGTGACCTTGTCCTTGTCCAGCTCCTTGGCCA
Organism: Streptomyces sp. NPDC000594; assembly: GCF_040299965.1. Classification (NCBI taxonomy): domain Bacteria; kingdom Bacillati; phylum Actinomycetota; class Actinomycetes; order Kitasatosporales; family Streptomycetaceae; genus Streptomyces; species Streptomyces sp. NPDC000594. The sequence continues at coordinate 99,837 of NZ_JBEPCY010000012.1, forward strand.
GCGTGGCCGCGTGCATCATTGCCAGGTTTGCGCTTCCGCTCATATCAGGCATTCTCGCGGATGCCCGCGAAGAGGTCGTCCTCGGGGAGGGAGGTATCGACCAGAGACTTCGCCAGCTCGTACTCCTCGGTGGGCCAGACCTCCTTCTGGATGTCCATCGGCACCCGGAACCAGCCGCCGTCCGGATCGATCTGGGTGGCGTGCGCGATCAGCGCCTTGTCCCGGATCTCGAAGAACTCGGCGCAGGGAACGTACGTGGTCAGGGTGCGCTCGACCCGCTCGAACTCCTTCCACCGCTCCAGCCACTCCCCGTACGGGGACTCCAGGCCGCGCTCCAGCAGGGCCTCGTGCAGGGCGACCGTACGGGGACGGTTGAAGCCCTGGTTGTAGTAGAGCTTGCGGGGCTGCCACACCGGGCCGAAGTCGTCCTCCGGGAAGCGCTCGGCGTCGGCCGCGCCCTCGAAGGCCACCATCGTGATCTTGTGGGTCATGATGTGGTCGGGGTGGGGGTAGCCGCCGTTCTCGTCGTAGGTGGTGATCACCTGCGGTCGGAAGGAGCGGATGGAGCGGACCAGCCGGCCCGCCGCGGCCTCCACGTCCTCCAGGGCGAAGCAGCCCTCGGGCAGCGGGGGCAGCGGGTCGCCCTCGGGGAGCCCGGAGTCGACGAAGCCCAGCCACTCCTGGCGTACACCGAGGATCTCGCGGGCCTCGTCCATCTCCTTGCGGCGGACCTCGTGGATGTTCTCCTCGATGTACCGGTCGCCCTGGAGCTTGGGGTTGAGGATGGAGCCGCGCTCACCGCCCGTGCAGGTCACGACCAGCACGTCCACCCCCTCGGACACATACCTGGCCATCGTGGCCGCGCCCTTGCTCGACTCGTCGTCAGGGTGGGCGTGAACGGCCATCAGTCGCAGCTGCTCAGTCAAGACTCGATCCTCAATGGTTCGTCGCGGGCCGCCGAGCCTCCCCATGGCACGGGGTGGCGGTCGGTCGGCGGCGGGCAGGCTTCTATAGTGACCGAATCCGGGGGCGGAAAATTCCAGGTACGCCCCGCGACGGAGAATCACGGAGAATCACCGGCGGGCGCCCTGGGCGGACTCGTCCGGGATGCCCGGGAGCCGGGAAATCTCCGGGAATGTCCCGGTCCATGCCGAGAGGAATGACCATGAGCGCGGTGCGTGAGCAGCTTCCCGAGGGCCGGTACGGCCGCTCGGCCGACGAGCGTGCCGACCGCAAGCTCAAGATCCTCGGCGCGGTGCTGGGCACGGGCTTCCTCGCGATGGTGGGCTGGTTCGGCTACGACTACATCGTCGAGCAGGAGATCAGCGCCGAGGTGATCAAGTTCGATGTGACCACCGACCGTGAGGTCCAGGTCCATCTGGAGATCCGCAAGGGCGCGGACACCACGGGGAGCTGTACGGTCCGCTCGCGCGCCGAGGACGGCGCGGAGGTGGGCCGGGTCGACCTCCGGGTGACGGAGACGGGCGAGACCCGGATCGACCGGATCGTCAAGATCCGCACGACCGCGAAGGCGACCAGCGCGGAGCTGGTCCGCTGCGGTGCCGGGTAACGCCTGGTCCCACCCGGTCACACCGCTGAGGGGCTCCCACGGAGGGGCTCCCGCCGGGGGTGTTCTTTTCGGACGACCCCGCTGACCTGCGCTGACGCAATTCTGATGGTTTTTGTCCTCCCCCTTCTGCCACGAAATTGTTAGGCTCGTGGTTTCGCCCATCCATGATGGCTGCATGCTTCTGGGTAGGGCGATGCTTTGTATTCCCAGTACCTACGAGGAGCACCTGTGACCCAGACCAGCGAGAACGTCACCTGGCTCACCCAGGAGGCGTACAGCCAGCTCAAGGCCGAGCTGGAGTACCTGTCTGGTCCCGCGCGCATCGAGATCGCCAAGAAGATCGAGGCCGCGCGCGAGGAGGGGGACCTGCGGGAGAACGGCGGGTACCACGCGGCCAAGGAGGAGCAGGGCAAGCAGGAGCTTCGCGTGCGCCAGCTGACCCAGCTCCTGGAGAGCGCGAAGGTCGGTGAGGCCCCGGCGGACGACGGCATCGTCGAGCCGGGCATGGTCGTCACGATCGCCTTCGACGGCGACGAGGACGACACGCTGACCTTCCTGATGGCGTCCCGCGAGTACGCCAGCTCCGACATCGAGACGTACTCCCCCCAGTCCCCGCTGGGCACCGGGGTCAACGGCAAGCAGGTCGGTGAGACGGCGGAGTACGAGCTGCCGAACGGCAAGAAGGCGTCGGTGAAGATCCTCGCCGCGAAGCCCTACACAGCCTGACCCCACCCGCTCCACCAGGGCCCCGGGCACCCCCGGGGCCCTTCGCCGTTCCCGGCCGGTCCTTACGGCATGTCGTACTCCGGCGCCCGGTGCGTTCCTCCATCAGCCCGAAGGTCATCGCGGGCAGCGGCTCCGGCGCGAGCAGGGAGGGTGGGGTGCCCGCCGCGCCCCCGTGAGTGCGGCGGGCACCGGTCGGGTGGGGTCAGCCGGCGGCCTCGCGGTATTTGCGGACGGCGAGGGTGCGGAAGACCACCAGGATCAGGACGGACCAGAGGATCGAGGCCAGGACCGGGTTCTGGAGGGGCCAGGCGTCGGGGGTCTCGTAGCCCGGGGGGAAGTTGCCGAAGAGCCGGCGGCAGGCCTGGACCGTGGCGCTGAAGGGGTTCCACTCCGCGACATGGCGCAGAAAGGACGGCATCTGGCTGGGGTCCACAAAGGCGTTCGAGATGAACGTCAGCGGGAAGAGCCAGATCAGACCGCCCGAGGTGGCCGCCTCCGGGGTGCGGACGGAGAGGCCGATCAGGGCGCCGATCCAGGAGAAGGCGTACCCGAGCAGAAGTAGCAGCAGAAAGCCGAGGAGCACCTCACCGAAGCTGGTGTGGGTGCGCCAGCCGACCAGCAGGGCGACGCCCGCGAGGACGATCAGGGTGAGCGTGGTCTGCACCAGATCGGCGAAGGTGCGGCCGGTGAGGACCGCGCCCCGGGACATCGGCAGCGAGCGGAAGCGGTCGATCAGCCCCCGGTGCATGTCGTCGGCGATCCCCGCGCTCGCGCCCGCCGTGGCGAAGGTGACCGTCTGGGCGAAGATGCCCGCCATCAGGAACTCGCGGTACGCCTGTGCCGATGTGGTGCCGCCGACCTGGATGGAGCCGCCGAAGACATAGGTGAAGAGCACCACGAACATGACCGGCTGGATCAGCCCGAAGATGACCATCTCGGGGATCCGGGTCATCCGGATGAGATTGCGCCGGGCGACCACCAGAGAGTCGGCGAACGACTGGACGACTCCCCCGCGCGGCCGGGGCCTCGGGCGCGCGGTGGTCTCGGTCGGCGCGGTCATGCGGATCCCTCCTTGGCTCCGGTCCCGGTGGTGCCGTCGTCCCCGGCGTCCCCGGCGGCCGCCCCCGCCCCGTCCTCGGGCTCCTGGGCCGTATGGCCGGTGAGCGCGATGAAGACATCGTCCAGGGTGGGTCTGCGCAGCCCGATGTCGTCGATCTCCACACCCCGGCCGTCCAGCTCCCGGATGACCTCGGCCAGCAGCCGGGCGCCGCCCGCGACCGGCACGGTCAGCCGGCGGGTGTGGTCCTCGACGGCGACCTCCCCGGTGCCGAAGCCGAGCAGCACCTCACGGGCGGTGGCGATCCGCGCCGGGTCGTGGACGACGACCTCGACCCGTTCGCCGCCGGTACGGGCCTTCAGCTGGTCGGCGGTGCCCCGGGCGATGACCCGGCCGTGGTCCACGACGCAGATCGTGTCCGCGAGCCGGTCCGCCTCCTCCAGGTACTGGGTGGTCAGCAGCAGGGTCGTACCGCCCCGTACCAGCTCCTGGATCACTTCCCAGAGAAGCTGCCGGTTGCGCGGGTCAAGGCCGGTGGTGGGCTCGTCCATGAACATCACGGGCGGCGACACCACCAGCGCGGCGGCCAGGTCGAGCCGGCGGCGCATCCCGCCGGAGTAGGTCTTGGCGGGCCGGTCGGCCGCCTCGTCCAGATGGAAGCGGTCCAGCAGCTCGGCCGCCCGCCGCTTCGCGTCCCGCCCGCTGAGCTGGTAGAGCTGCCCGACCATGCGCAGGTTCTCGCGGCCCGTCAGATACTCGTCCACGGCGGCGAACTGTCCGGAGAGGCCGATCGAGCGCCGGACCTCGTTGGGGTGGGCCAGCACATCGATCCCGGCGACCACCGCCGTTCCCCGGTCGGGCCGGAGCAGCGTGGTCAGCACCCGCACCGTGGTGGTCTTGCCCGCGCCGTTCGGGCCGAGCAGGCCGAGGACCGTGCCGTCGGGGACATCGAGATCGACGCCGTCCAGCGCCTTGACCTCGCCGAAGGTCTTGACCAGCCCCTCCGCGTAGATGGCGCCGGGCATAGGGGCTCCCAGGGAGAGGGGGACGGATGAATCACCGCAGGGGTCGATCAATACCCCAGAATGCCCTCAATACCTAAGAAATGGCATCATTTCACTCACCCGACCCCGCCACCCGGGGCGCCCGGACCACACGGACGCCCGGACGAAGCGCCAGGCCGACCCGACGCCCGGCGGCCTCAGCGGATCACCGTCACCGTGTACCCCGCCGCCCCCAGCCCCGCCGCCACCTCCTCGCAGTGCTCCGGGCCCTGGGTCTCCAGCTGAAGCTCCACCTCCGCCTCGGTGAGCCCCAGCCGGGGATCGGTCCGCACATGCCCCACATCCAGCACATTCGCGTCCAGCACCGTCAGCTCCTTGAGCAGCGCCGCCAGCGCCCCCGGGCGGTCCGTCAGCCGCAGCCGCAGCGAGAGATAGCGGCCCGCCGCCGCCATGCCGTGCCGCAGCACGCGCTGCATCAGCAGCGGATCCACATTGCCGCCCGAGAGCACCGCGACGACCGGCCCCGGAAAGTCCTTCGGATCGCTCATCAGCGCCGCCACCGGTGCCGCCCCGGCGGGCTCCACCACCAGCTTGGCCCGCTCCAGACAGAGCAGCAGCGCCCGCGAGAGCGCGTCCTCGGAGACCGTGCGCACCTCGTCCACCAGCTCGCCGATGATCCGGAACGGCAGATCGCCGGGGCGTCCCACCTTGATCCCGTCGGCCATCGTCATGGGCGACGCCACCGTGACCGGACGCCCCGCCGCCAGCGAGGGCGGATACGCCGCCGCGCCCGCCGCCTGCACCCCGATCAGCCGGACATCCGGCCGGACCGCGCGGACCGCCACCGCGATCCCCGCCGCGAGCCCTCCGCCGCCGACCCCGACGACGATCGTCCGTACCTCCGGGCACTGCTCCAGGATCTCCAGCCCCACCGTCCCCTGCCCCGCGATGATGTCCGCGTGGTCGAAGGGGTGGATGAAGACCGCGCCGGTCCGCTCGGCGTACCGCTGGGCCGCGTCCAGGGTCTCCTCGATGATCTGGCCCTGGAGCCGTACGTCGGCGCCGTACTCCCGGGTCGCCGCCACCTTGGGCAGCGGGGCGCCCACCGGCATGAAGACGGTGGACCGCACCCCGAGCAGCGAGGAGGCCAGCGCCACCCCCTGGGCGTGGTTGCCGGCCGAGGCGGCGACCACCCCGGCGGCCCGCTCCTCCGGCCGCAGCCCGGAGATGCGGACATACGCCCCGCGCAGCTTGAACGAGCCGGTGCGCTGGAGGTTCTCGCATTTCAGATGGACGGGTGACCCCACGAGCTGCGACAGATGCCTGCTGCCCTCCATGGCGGTGACGCGCGCGACCCCCGAGAGCATCTTCTGTGCCCCCCGGACATCATCGAGGATCACCGGGCGAAAGGTGTCTGACGTGCTGAAGCTCATGACGCCAAGTCTCGCAGCTCATACGGGGAACGGCCGCCGGGCACCCCGCGCGCGCCCACCCTTCCTGTGGGTTTTCCCAACCGCGTCCGGACCGCCCCGACGCCGCGTACTGTGTCCCCCACAAATCTGACCACCGCACGAGAGAGCCCTTGGCCATGCCCACTTCCCAGGACATGACGACCCATCTCGACCCTGGCCTCCTCGATGCTCTCCAGCACCAGGTCGCCCTGTTCGCCCGGCGCGCGGAACAGACCCGCCTCGGAGGTGTGGGCCAAGTCCGCAACTCCATGGACCGCGCCGCCTATCTGCTGCTCAACCGACTCGACCGAGAAGGCCCCATGGGGGTGAAGGCCCTGGCCGCCGGGATGGGCATCGACTCGTCCACCGTGACCCGACAGGTGGCGCCCCTGGTCGACACCGGCCTGGTCAAACGCACATCGCACCCGGAGGACGGCCGCGCGGTCGTGCTCCAGCTCTCCCCGCGCGGCCAGGCCCGGCTGGAAGAGGTCCGTTGTTCCCGGCGCGAGCTGATGGCGCAGGTGACGGACGGCTGGAGCGAGGACGAGCGGGAGTCCTTCTGTTCGCTGCTGACGCGCTTCAACACCGCGCTCTCGGCCCGGCAGACGGGACTGCCACTGGAGCAGGCGGGCGCCTCATGACGGTACGCCGCCGTATCGCCCGGCGGCCGTAGCGCGGTTGACGCACGCCCCGTCGAACGGATGTCCCTGGTACGCCGACCACCCGGGCCCCCCGTTCGGCGGTGGGTGCCGGCCGATCCCGGTCCCCCGGGACCGCGACCGGCCGCCGCACCGCCCGTACCCCCGCCGCACCGCCGCCGGGTCACCGCCCGTACCCCCGTCACGTCCCCCGGACCCACCGTCGTGTCCCCGGGACCGTCGCCGTCCTCCCTCTTGACCCCGGGTACCGGGCTGTCCGTAGATGAGGAGGTGAGCACGCGGCGGGCTGCGGTGAGACCCCTGCGTGCCCGTGAGTTCGAGGATTTCGTCACGGGCGCGGCCGGGCGGCTTCTCCATGTCGCCACCCTGCTGACGGCCGAGTCGGCGACGGCCAATCCGCGCGCCCGGCGGCTGCTCGTCCGGGCACTCGCCGGAACCTACGCACGCTGGCACCGGCTGCGCGGCGAGGACCCGTACAGCGTCACCCGCGAGGATCTGATCACCCGGTTCGCCCGGGGTCATGGACGGTGGTCCCCGCAGCGGTGGACCACCCGGGGACGTCGACCGGACCACGGCGTCCTGCGTACGCTCACCGCGCGGGAGCGTCTGGTTGTCGTACTGCGTTTGTACGAATTGGTCGGCGACGAGCAGACGGCGGCGCTGGTGGGGCTGCCGGTGGAGCGGATGCGGGAGATCTGTCGCGGGGCCGTGGCCAGGATCTGCGCCGCCGAGGAATCCCGGCCCGGGGAATCCCTACCCACGGAACCGGCGGTCGGCACCCGTCCGGGGGAGGCCGCTTCCGCCGGGCGCCCGGCGGGGAAGCCGGTGCCATGACCCGGCGCAAGGAGGAACGGGTCCGCCGGATGCTGGCGGGGCCGCCCGTGCCACCGCCCCCGGGGTTCGCCGCGCGGGCCGAGGCGGCGGGCGAACGGCTCCGTCGGCGGCGCCGGGCCCTCGGGGGGACGCTGGGCGCCCTGCTGCTCGCGGCGGCGACCGCCTCCGCCGTCTGGGCGGCCTGGGGCTCCCGGCCCTGACCCGTACCCACGCTCACCCGTACCCAGGCTCACCCGTACCGGGGCTGATCGATCCGTACCCACCCGTACGCGTGCACAGCGGGCGGGCCTCCCGGGGTGACACTGGCCGGATCCCGCAGGCCGGGCGGCGGCACACCGTCCGGCGTCAATCCGATCATCCGCCAAGTACTTCGTTCGGTCGAATACGTTGCGCAGGGTAATCGGATGCCTCGATATCGCTGATACCAATCTCCCTGCGCTCGTATCCGAGCCGAACACCCTCCTTCCCAGGCCGCGCGTGAGACACGCCCGACCTGTGCCGAGAATGGAGTCCGCGCATGGGAATCACCCTCCACAAGCCCCTCGCCCTTGTCGCCCTGGCGGCGATGGCTTCCCTGCTGCCGGCCACCGGGGCGGCGGCCGCGCCCACCGCCCAGCAGGCCATGACCCCCGGCCTGTACTGCCTCGCCAACGCCTGGGGCAGCCCGGACGTCTCCAGCCAGCCCTGCGACACCAACGACCCCGGCCAGCGCTGGACCGTCTCGGGCAACCAGATCTCCCTCACCGACGCGCCCGGCTACTGTCTGGCCAACACCTGGGGCACCACCGAGGTCTCCAGCAAGCCGTGCGACGCCAACGACGAGGGCCAGTACTGGGATGTGACGGGCCAGCAGATCTCGCTCACCTTCGCCTCCGGCTACTGCCTGGCCAACACCTGGGGTGCCACGGACGTCTCCAGCAAGCCGTGCGACACCAATGACCCCGGCCAGCACTGGGTGGTCTTCAAGGACCAGATCAGCCTGGCGCTCGTCTGATCCCCACCGGCTGATCCTCTGATCCTCACCACCGTGCCCGGGGCGGGAGCACCCCTCCCCGGGCACGGCCGTGTGCCGGGCGGGTCCCGCACACGACCGGCCGCACACGGCCGGCCGGACCCGGAGGGGCATACCCTGGGACACAACGGCACCTACCGCACCAAGGAGGTCGCCATGACCAGGAAAGTCGCCGACTGCCGCCGCTTCCCGAGCGAGTCGGGCTGCACGCTCACCATCTCGGGCAGCGAGGACGAGGTCGTACGGGCCGCCACCGAGCACGCCGTCTCGGTCCACGGCCATGAGGACACCCCGGACCTGCGCGAACAGATCCGTACCCTGCTGGAGGACGAGAAGGCCACCGTCTGAAACCGGACGGCGAAGGGCCGTCCGACGCGAGCCACGAAAAGCGAAGGGCCGTCCGACCCGGCCGCGAACGGCGAAGGGCCGCCGGGCACGGTCCCGGCGGCCCAACAGCCCGCTGGCCCGACAGCCCGACGGCCCGGCGGCCGTACACACACCCCGGCTCAGCTCAGCGCCTGCTCCAGATCGGCCAGCAGGTCGTCGATCGCCTCGATCCCCACCGAGAGCCGGATCAGATCGGCCGGGACCTCCAGCGCCGAGCCCGCCACCGACGCGTGCGTCATCCGGCCCGGGTGCTCGATCAGGGACTCCACCCCACCGAGGGACTCCCCCAGCGTGAACAGCCGCGCCCGGTCGCAGACGGCCACGGCCGCCTCCTCGCCGCCCTCGACCCGGAACGACACCATCCCGCCGAACGCCTTCATCTGCTTGGCGGCGATCTCATGCCCCGGGTGCTCCGGCAGCCCCGGGTAGAGGACCTGGGTGACCTTGGGATGCCGGGTGAGCATCTCCGCGACCCGCCCCGCGTTCTCACTGTGCCGGTCCATCCGCACCGGCAGGGTCTTGATCCCGCGCAGCACCAGCCAGGAGTCGAACGGGCCCGCGACCGCGCCCATCGCGTTCTGGTGGTACGCCAGCTCCGCACCGATCTCCGTGTCCGCGGCGATCAGCGCACCGCCGACCACATCGGAGTGACCGCCCATGTACTTGGTCAGCGAGTGCACCACGATGTCCGCGCCGAGCGCGATGGGCTGCTGGAGATAGGGGCTGGCGAAGGTGTTGTCCACGACCAGCAGCGCCCCCGCGCTCCGGGCGATCTCCGCGAGCACCGCGATATCGGTGATCCCGAGCAGCGGGTTGGAGGGGGTCTCGACCCAGATCACCTTGGTCGCCGGGGTGATGGCCGCCCGGACCGCGGCCGGGTCGGAGGTGTCCGCGACGGACCACTCCACACCCCAGCGGGCCACGACCTTGGCGAAGAGACGGAAGGTCCCGCCGTAGGCGTCGTTCGGGATGACCACATGGTCGCCCGGCTTGAGCACCGCCCGCAGCAGGCAGTCCTCGGCGGCCAGCCCCGACGCGAAGGCGAGGCCGCGACGGCCGCCCTCCAGCGCCGCCAGATTCTCCTCCAGAGCGGTACGGGTGGGATTGGCGCTGCGGCTGTACTCATAACCGCCGCGCAGCCCGCCGACGCCGTCCTGCTTGTACGTGGAGACCTGGTAGATGGGCGGGACGACCGCGCCGGTCAGCGGGTCGGCGGTGTTGCCCGCGTGGATGGCGAGCGTTTCGAGGTGCTGGGAGCTGCTGCTGTCCTGGTGGCTCATGGCCCGAGGGTAGCCGCGCCCGGGGGGCCGGCGGCGGGCGGCTCCGGGGCGTGGCTGGTTGTCGGTGGCGTCCGGGACAATGTCCCCATGGAGATTCTCTGGTTCCTGATCGCGATGGGACTGATGACGGCCCTCATCCTTCCCTGGCTGCTGCGCCGCCGGACGGTGGGCGTCCACCAGGTGGCGCCGGACGCCCCCGACGCGGCGGACCCGGTCACCTATGGATTTCTGCGCCAGGAGCTCCAGGACATCCGGCTTCCCGGACCCGACCAGGACCTCATGGACGTGCTCGACCTCGTCCAGCAGACCCAGGACTGGCGGGCCGCCTCCCAGCTGCTCGCCGGCACCCCCAAGGACGGCGAGCTGCGCTGGCAGCGGGTGCAGGCGTTCGCGGGGGCGGCGGCGCTGGAGCTGAAGCAGAAGCCCGGCGCGGGCGGGGCGTGGCTGCGCACCTGGCGGCTGGAGTCGCCGAAGGACGCGGGCGGCGCCCAGGTGCACGCCGAGTTCCTGGTGCAGCAGGCGTGGCGCTCCTCCGCCGTCGGCTCGGACGACTTCCGGATCATCCTGGAGGAGGCCCGCGCCGCCTGCGAGGAGGCGACGCTGCTCGCCCCGGGTGACCCCGTTCCGTACATCGTGGAGCTGGCCATCGCCCGGGGGCTCGGCTATCCGCACGAGCGGTTCGACCAGGTGTGGGCGAAGGTGATCGACCGCGCACCGCAGCACATGGGGGCGCATCTGGCGGCCCTGCACTACTGGTGCGAGAAGTGGTACGGCAGCCGTGCGGAGGCGGACCGCTTCGCGACCTCGGCGGCGGCCCGCGCCCCGCAGGGCTCGCTGCTGGCGGCGCTGCCCCTCTTCGCGGTGTACGAGCACCTCCCCGATCTGGTCATCGTGCGGGACTTCTACCGGACCGCGGTGGTGGGCCGGGCGATGGAGGGCGCGCTGTACGCGGTGCACGCGGCCCGCGCGGACGATCCGGTACTGCCGCACGTCCGGCATCTGCTGATCCACTTCCTGATCGGCGGGGAGCGCTGGGGCGAGGCGATGCAGCAGCTGGTCCGGGTGGACGGCCATGTGGGCGCGCTCCCCTGGACGGCGACGGAGGACCCGGCGGCGGCGTACACCCTCCACCGCAATCTCGCGGTGGCGGGATACGAGGCGAACGGGGGCAGCCCGGCGACGCTGGCGCCCTGACCCCCCGGGCCCCGCCGGTACCGCCGGTACCCCGAGTCCCGCCGGTACCCCGGGCCCGGCGACGGCGGCCCGTGGGCGGTGGCGGCCCGATCCTGCCAAGGGGGGCGCGGTGGCCCGGAGGCGTGGTTGCCAGTGGAGGCCGCGTGGAGTGATACTCCGACCACCCCGCACCAGTTCGCCATGGATCCGTCACCCCGCGCTCACACCGCGGTCCTGTCCGATGGGTCCGCGGTGGGCCCACTCCGAGGGGCAGCGGGCCGGGGACGCGCCTCCGCGGCCACGGAAAGGTCCGGATCCATGCCCCTCTTCTCGCGCCGACCCCCGTCCGGTGGCGGCTCCGTACCGGCCTCCCGATGGCGGCCCGGCGGGCCGCCCGAACCCGGCCCGATGGCCCGGTTCCGTACCGGCCCCGTCTTCGGTCTGCGGCTCGGCCGCCGGGCCGACCGCCCGGTGAGCCCCGAGCGGGTCGCCGCCCTCGGACTGCTCCCCCGGGAGCGCCAGAACACCGCACGGGCCGCCCCCGACCCCGCGCTCGACCGGGTGGTGGCGGCGGCGCGCTCCGGGGACTGGCGGCCCGGCGCGGACTTCCTGGACGCCACCGCGGAGAGCTGGGAGCGCCGCACCGCCGTGATCGGGGAGCTGGCGGGCGCCGCCCGGCGCGACGACGTCTGGCTCCAGCGCTGGCGCTCCGACCGGCCCGATGACCCCGGCGCCGCCGCGGTGCAGGCCAAGGCCATGATCGACCTCGCCTGGGAGATCCGGGGCGGGGCGCCGGACGGGCAGATGTCCCCGAAGCAGTCGGAGGGCTTCTTCCGGATCCTCAGCCGCGCCGGCCAGGACATCGCCCGCGCCAAGGCCCTGGGCGCCCGGGACCCCTCCCCCTATGTCGCCGACATCTGGCGCGGGATCGGTCTGAACCGGCCGCGCGAGGAGATGGACCGGCTGTGGGGCCATGTGGTCGCCCTGGCCCCGTACCACCTCCCGGCCCACCGCAGCGCCCTCCACTACTGGTCCGCGCATGGACACGGCTCCCGTGAGCTGGCCTTCTCCTTCGCCGGACGGGCCGGGCTCGCCGCCCCCCGGGGCACCCTGCTCAGCTCGCTGTGGCTGACGGCGTGGTGGGAGCACCAGGAGGGGGAGGGGGACGGACGGGAGTTCCGCGAACGGGAGGTGATGGCCGCCGTCGAACGGCTCCAGGAGGACGCCGCCGCCGCCGACCCGGCCCACCCCGGGCTCGCCGAGATCCGCCATGTCCTCGCCTACTTCCTGATACGGCAGGGGCGGGCCGGTCCGGCGCTGGAGCAGTTCCGCCGGGTCGACGGGCATGTGGGCGCCTTTCCCTGGAACGCGTCATCGGACCCGGCGGCGCTGTACTGCTCGTACCGCGACCGGGCGATCAACCTCTCCGGCCGCTGACGGGACGCGGACCTCCCGGGGCACCCGGGGCACCGGCAGTGCGGGCGGGCAGGCGGACGCCCAGCCGGGCGGACGGGGGAATTCCGACACGATCCCGAGCGTTCCCCCTGTAGCCCGGCCATCTCAAGGAGCCCGTATGTTCCTCTCGTCCCGTACCCCCGTGCTCCCCACCCCCGAGCAGGCGCTGAAGGGCCGCGCCGAGCCCACTTTCGGCGTCCCTGAGCGCCACACCGTCCTCGGCAACCCCCTGCTCGGCCCCTATCCGGAGGGCCTGGAGACCGCCGACTTCGGACTGGGCTGTTTCTGGGGTGCCGAGCGCACGTTCTGGCGGCTCCCCGGCGTCTGGACCACCCTCGTGGGCTATCAGGGCGGCACCACGCCCAACCCCACGTACGAGGAGGCGTGCTCCGGTCTGACCGGCCACACCGAGGCCGTCCGGGTGGTGTACGACCCCTCCGTCATCACCTATGAGCAGCTGCTCAAGGTGTTCTGGGAGGCCCACAACCCGACCCAGGGCTTCCGCCAGGGCAATGACGTGGGTACGCAGTACCGCTCCGCGGTGTACACCCACTCCCCCGAGCAGGCCGCCACCGCCGAGGCCTCCCGCGCCGCCTACCAGCGCGTGCTGACCGGCTCCGGCCATGGCACCATCACCACCGAAATCCTGCCCGCCGAGGGCCGCCCCTTCTTTCCCGCCGAGGCGTACCACCAGCAGTACCTCGACAAGAACCCCGGCGGATACTGCGGTATCGGCGGTACGGGCGTCTCCTGCCCCATCGGCGTCGCCCCGGCCGACAGCTGAGCCCCTGGCCCCCTACGACTTCCGGGCACCGGTCCTCCGGCCCCGTCACCCCAGATGGGGCCGGTCCCGGTGGTCCAGGAAGTGCTGGACGCGCAGCCGCTGAGTGTGGTGCATGGGCAGGTCGGGAAGATCGTCGGGGGCGATGAACCGCAGCTCGGTGGACTCCTCCGAGATCTTCAGCTCCCCGCCGGTGACCCGGGCCGTGAAACAGACGTTGAACTGCCGGCGCACCTCGCCGTCCGAGTAGGCGATCACATGGCGGGGGTCGGTGTACGTACCGACCAACCCGGTGATCTCGACGGTGAGGCCCGTCTCCTCCCGGACCTCACGCACCGCCGTACCGGGGAGGGAATCGGTCATCTCCATGCCGCCTCCGGGCAGGGCCCAGAGATTGTTGTCCCGGCGCCGCTGGAGCAGGATGCGTCCCCGCTCGTCGGTCACGACGGCCGAAGCGGCGACGACGAGACTGTTCGGCTCGGGGGCGTGGGGGTCGTCGTAATACTCGGTACGGGTGGTACGGGCCATGGTCACTCCTCGCGGATCAGGGACGCCGTCGCCCATACGGCGTCAAAGCTCTGCGCGTAGGTGTCGAAGATCCCTCCGGCACCGTTGCGCCTGAGGTGCCAGACGGGGGCTCCGTAGGCGTTCACTCCCCAGACATGGGCGTTGACCAACAATTGGTCATCTGCCCGGAAGAGGGAGTTGTAGAGCGTCGTCCCATGGGTCCGGACCTCGATCCCCGGCACCCCGATCAGCGGCCGGTAGTGCATCAGGGCCAGTCGGCACCGGGACTCGATGCCGTGCCCGAACTTCTCCTCCTCACCCCGCTGCCGGACATTCTGGCTGTCCGCGTCCCCGAGAGCGATCCGTACCGTGCAGCCGTCGGCGGCGCGCTCCCGCAGCAGGTCGTTGAGTCGCGGATACGCCTCGTGCAGGAAGATCGCGGCGTAGACGAGTACGTCGATGTGCTCGCGGGACTGAGCGAACATGTCGGTGATGGCCGACACCGGGACGTCCGCGCGCTTCTCGTAGAGAGCGACCAGTTCCGGGCTGACCGCGCGGGCGGCACGGGCCTGACGCAGTGCGGGCCACAGGGTGTGCACGTCTTCTCCTAGGGTCTCTGCCGCGAGCAGGGCCGTGGTCCGACGTGGCGTGCGGCCCAGATTGACCCACCGTTCAACGGACTTCGGGTCGACCTCTGCCTTCGTCGCGAGAGTGGCGTAGGTCCACCCACCGGCTGCCATGGCGGCGCGGAGCCGTTCGTTCGGCATCGCAGTCTCTCCCTGAAGCTGGGGACGTTGCTAGGGACGTTCTACCGCACCCAGGACGTCCCCAAATGGGTTTTGGGGGAGGTATCCACGTCCTGGCGAGCGGCCTGATCCTCCCCGTATGACGAACAACTCCGCCCCGGAAGTGGGCACGCTGGCGCTGGATTCGGTGACCCGGCGAGTCGGCACGGTCATGGGCCATGTAGGCCCCTATGTGCAGTTGCGCCCGCCCGAGGGCGGCTTGGAGTGGGACGCCTGCCCGGAGGACATCCAGCCGGCCAGTGCCTCCGACCGGCTCCGGGAGCGGGTGGCCGAACGGAACGCGAACAGTGAGCGGGCCCTGTGAGGCGCTTCGGCTTACACCCCGCCCGGTGGATCATGCACCCGGACCCCGTCAGGGACGCGCCGGAGATGATCCACGAACTGGTCTGCGCGACGTGCGAAGTGGCGTCCGGAGCGCAGAGCGAGTTCGACGCCGTACGCGACTGGGCCTTCGCCCACACCGACGCGAACCCCACGCACCTGCGCTACTTCGAAATGGCCGCCCGCCCCTGGCGCCTGGTCCCCACTGGCGGGGATCGACCGTGAGCCAGACCCTGCTCCACGCTCTGGCGCTGATCTCCTGGCTGGCGGTGGTCGTACCCGCCTCCCTGCTCAGCGGCCCGAGCACCCACTGACCCACCACACATTGAGACCGGACCACCCCTCGCCCTCGACAGCTACCGGGGGTGATCCGGCCCGGAGCCCTCGCGGACCCCAGTGCCGATGGCACTGGGGCCGCAGCCATGCCGCTGATCAGCGGAGCTACGGCCCAGGTGCTGAACTTCAGCTTCCTGAGGGGACGTTCTGTGCAGCACGAGCCGATAGACCCGGGCATCGACGGCGACGGGGTCCTGGACCCGGACGCCTGGGTGTGGACGCAAGGGGTCGACTACCTGGCGGGGTGGCGCCGCGCGAGGGACGCGGCGGCGGAGCTGGCTGCCGCGATGGACGCAGCTGGCATCGACACGTCGGGGATGACGGCGACGGCGGGCGCGGCTCCGGATGGGGCGGGGCTGCTGCGAGTGTCGCTTCCTGCTGAGACGGCCTTCGCCATGGCGCAAGTGATCAGGGAGGGAGCGGTGAAGTGGGACGAGTCGGGGGAGATCGGTTCGAGGCGGGCTGGCGGGTAAAGCACCAACAAGGCCACGAGCTTGGGAATCAGCGATCTTTGCTGGGTCTGTGCTGCCCTGACTAGCGATATACGCGCCAGGCTGATCTCAAGTGCTCCCCGGCCACCCGGTGCGGACCGTGGTTGACCGACTGATCTGGCACGGCCCTTCTTGTCCTCAGGAGCCGACCATGGGTGTCCGCTGCCGGGCGTGCGGTGTGGTGTGGTGTACCCGCAGAAGTTACCCGAGGAGCCATACGTCCATCTTTTCCTTAATTTTGCACTATGTCACTTTAATGAAGTATGGCCTAGTGGTACTGCTCAAGTGCTCGCTGCTGCCGGTCCGGTGTCAGTGCGGATCGCTAGAGTTTCGGTCATGAGTCTCAGGCCGGCAGTACCCAGGAGCCCTCCCGCTGATCTAGCCTGAAACCTCGTTGTGTTCGGGGAGGGGCACTGCCTGTGGTGGGGGCAATAGGATCTGCAGGCGGACGCAAGCCGCGGGCTAGCCACATAGAAGCTGTAGACAAGCGCCATGTCACTCAGATGATGGAACAGCTACAGCAGGGCTACATCAAGTCCGTGGCGGCCACCGCCGGTCTGGCAGTCGAAGTCGTTCCCGTCGATGTGTACGGCTATGACATCCGCCTAATCAAGCCGCCTCGCGATGCCATGGATGAGGAGTCCGCGCTACTTGCTCAGCTCAAGTGCACGACTCAGATTGTTCCCGATGTTTCCCGTGAACACTTCAGTTACCAGTTCACTAAGCGGCAATACTTTGATCACCTCGTAAAGCCCCGCCGGTATCCCAAGGCGATCCTCATCGTCATGACCACGCCCACTCGGCAGTCTGACTGGACCGAGGTGACGCACGACGGTCTTTGGACTAGACGATCTTGTTACTGGGCATACCTTGAAGGAGTGCACGCTGATCCGTCGATCAAGAAACCGACGGTGCACATTCCTACCAAAAATAAAGTAGACGCCGCTTCCCTTATTGAGATCCTGGACAAGATTGACAGGGGTGAATCGCTGAATGACTGACATGTCGAGCGTAGCGCTCCCTACCCGAGTTGATCCAGGGAAGCTAGGTGCGCTACTGGAAGAAGCCGGGTGGACACGAGCGGGCGGCCGGAGAGGGATTTACTCCCGCTACCTCCCTCCTAATCTCACTGATGCCTGGCAAGAGGCAAGTCTCATGTTGCCTCTTGATGAAGGTGCGCCTGAATTTAGCGAGGCGATGAGGGCTGCACTATATCAACTCTCTCAGGATCGAGAATTCTGGATCAGATCGATCTATCCTCGTCTCATTGTTGATGCATCTGATGAGTTTAGATTCCGGAAAGAATCCTCCGCGCCAAGTGGTTTCATTGAGTGGAAGAGCGGGGAGCGCCTGGTTGAATCGGCGCGCAGGACGCTGCTCGCTGGCGCGAAATCCTACGTGGAGCCTGGCCGCCACTTTGTGAACAAGCATGGTCGGTTTGCCCATCGCTACCTCGATCAGATCCTCATGGGGCAGACAGCACCCGGAAGTTACATCATTACCGCATATGCTCCACCAAATGCCGGAGTTACGCTTTCTGCTTCAGCGGGCAGATCGTCGATGGGGTTGCCAGAGGTCGGCATTGCGAGCGTGCGCGACGTTAGCCAGGCCGTGGTTAAGGCGGTCCAGGCGACAGTTGAGGCCCTCGAACACTACAGATCCAGCGGATCGCTCTCAGGCTTCGACTCCGGAGTCTCCGAAGGTATCTCGTATGAAATGACCAATGCCTTGCTGGGGATTGCGGAAAACTCGGACGGTGCAGACATCAGCGTAGATTGGGATCCGACTGTTCCGGGGCCTTCTGCACTGGATTCCCGATTTGAACTGAGAGGTTCGGATGTTGAGCCTCTCAATAAGGCCGCTGTGAAGCTTGCCGCAGGTGAAGATTCGCAGATTACAACGGTCATTGGCAGGGTTCACCTGCTTGCCAAGAAGCTTGCTGGAAGTCCTGGTGTTTTTGGGATTGAGATGCTTGCGGCTGGTCGTACTAAGAAAGTTCGCGTGCGACTTTCGGATGAGGAGGAGTATCACGAAGCGGTTAGGGCACACGAGGAAGATCTCGCGTTGCAAGTCAGCGGTAGGTTGGAAAAAGAGGGCAACTTGAGCTGGCTCTACGATGCGAATGTACTTCGTACGCTAGGCCCAATCTCTGGATATGCAAAACAGCATCGAGGCGGTTCGATTAAAGGTCAGATAGAGCTCTTTGCGGAGCAGCGCTCCGAGTCGGATTCGTAGGAACCGCGTTGCTCTAGAAAGACTTGCGATGGCTCGGTGGAGCGGCTTTGGGGCGGGAGCTGCCATGGGGCGAGAGATCGGGGCCCGTAAGCTGTCGGCGACTCGGGCGGTCTGTGAACCTGCCCGGTAAGGCCCGATGTGGGCCCCGATCTTCGAGGCTCGCCCCATGGTGGCTGCCTAAAGCCGTGGAGCCGACCGCCCCGGCCACAGAGGGGTTGTCCTGAACGGATTGCCACGTTGGCGGCCTGGCGGCCGGGCCGCCCGCCGGAGGCAGGGGCGGGCCCGGGTGCCGGGGCCGACCCGCGCTGTGCGCGGGCCTTGAGGAAGTGAAGAAAGTTTCGACCGGTGGCCCCGGTCAGCTCCGGACAGCTTGCGGGCTGCGGCTGGCGCCGGGGCTGATGCGGTAGTTGAGCTGGGCCCTGCTGCCGCTGGTGCGGAGTTCTTCCAGCAGGAGTGGGGCGTTCTCCGTGCCGTGCGTGACGCGGAGCGCGTGGATCACCGGGGTCGCGTCGGGGAGTTCGAGGGCCGCGCGTTCGTCGCCCTGCGGCATCCGGGCCCGTACGGTCTCCGACCACGCCAGGTCGTGCCCGGCCCGCGCCAGAGCAGAATAGATCTCTTCCACCGGAGCACCGGGGTTCTCCGCCAGGGCCGGCGCCTGGTCGGCGGTGGCGAACGGCAGCAGCAGCCGGTGCAGCGCGCGGGCGCCCGTCGCCAGGTCGGTTAGTGTGCGGTCCACGCCGAAGAGCGCTTCCCCTTGGCCCTGCGCCTCGGGATCGTCTCGTCCTCCTCGTGCGCTCACGCGACGTGCAGGCCTGACAGGCGGTCGTCATCACCCTGTTCGGGATCTACCTCAGACAGACCCCGGTGATCCTCACCGTCGACTCCGTCGTCAACTGAGCCGTCTCCGGCTTCATCACCCCCGACGACACGACCCCGGAGGGAAGGCGGGCCGAACTCGACCGCTCGGCGCGCCGGCGCCGCCTGCCCGAAGCGGACCGGGACGCCATCCAGCGTCATGGGTCACATGGATACAGGTTGGTAGGTACGGGTGTCTCCTGCCCCATCGGCGTCGCCCCGGCCGACAGCTGAGTCCGGCCCGCAGCTGAGTCCTCCGCCCCGTCCCTGACCCCGCCCCCGCTGTCCCCGTCGTCACCGGCCACGGGAAAACCGGAGGACCGGGGGCGGGGTCGTTCCGTAGAGTGGGGCCATGGGTTTGTTCGCTCACTTCTTCTTCGTCTGAGTCCGCGCGCGGACGCGGCCTCGTAGCACCACGCCCCGAGCACGGTGGCGCGGTGCGGTGCCGTCGTCCCTCTCACCGGTGGTCCGGCTTTTCGATGCCGGGCCCGGCGAACCCATTCGTACCGCTGTGCGGGCCCTGCCCCGGCGGTGTTCCCGAGGGAAACGATCATGCGCGCACGCACCCAGCACTCCCCTGCATCCAAGCCGTCCCAGCAGTCCTTGAAGGCCCAGCTGTCCT
Organism: Streptomyces sp. NPDC000594; assembly: GCF_040299965.1. Taxonomy (NCBI): domain Bacteria; kingdom Bacillati; phylum Actinomycetota; class Actinomycetes; order Kitasatosporales; family Streptomycetaceae; genus Streptomyces; species Streptomyces sp. NPDC000594. Next base: position 119,399 of record NZ_JBEPCY010000012.1, read on the forward strand.
TGAAGGACGTCTCCAAGAGCTATGGCACCCGTACGGTGCTCGACCGGATCAGCCTGGCGGTCCGGCCCGGTGAGCGGGCCGGGGTCATCGGGGAGAACGGCTCCGGCAAGTCCACCCTGCTCCGGCTGATGGCCGGGGCCGAGGCGCCCGACAGCGGGGAGGTCACCGTCCGGGCGCCCGGGGGGACCGGGCGGCTCGCCCAGACGCTGGAGCTGACCTTCGGGGTCGGCGACGGCCACACCGTGGCGGAGACCGTCGACGCCGCCCTCGCCGAGCTGCGGGAGCTGGCGGAGCGGCTGCGGACGGCCGAGGCCGGGCTCACCGGCGACCCGGCGGCGCTGGCCGCCTACGGCGAACTGCTGACCGCCTTCGAGGAGCGCGGCGGATACGAGGCCGACGCCCGGGTCGACGCCTCCCTCGACGGACTCGGCCTCTCCGGCATCGGGCGCGACCGCCCCGTCGGCACCCTCTCCGGCGGGGAGCGCTCCCGGCTCGCCCTCGCCTGTGTCCTCGCCTCCGACCCCGAACTGCTGCTCCTGGACGAGCCGACCAACCATCTCGACCGGCGCGCCACCGACTGGCTGGAGCGGCGGCTGCGCGACCACCGGGGCACCGTGGTCGCCGTCACCCATGACCGGGTCTTCCTGGACCGGATCGCGACCACCGTCCTGGAGGTCGACCGCGACACCCGTACGGTGCGCCGCTACGGCGACGGCTGGCAGGGCTACCGCCAGGCGAAGGCCGCCGCCCGCCGCCGCTGGGCCCAGGAGCACCGGGAGTGGCTGGACGAGCTGGCCCGCGCCGAGGAGCTGGTCACAGCGGCCGGACAGCGGCTGCGCGGCGGGGGCGGGGACCCGGGCGAGGGCTTCGGCAAGCACCGGCGCTCCTCCGAGGCCAAGCTCTCCGGCCGGGTCGGGGCCGCCCGCGAGCGGCTGGATCGGCTGCGGCGGGAGCCGGTGCCCCCGCCGCCGGAGCCGCTGCGCTTCCGGGCCGGCCTCCGTACCACCGACCCGGTCACAGACATGGAAATAGACACAGACACAGATGGCACCCCGATGGGGGACGGTGGCGGCGGCATCGTGGCCGAGGCACGGGACATCGTCGTCGGCGACCGGCTCCGGCTGGACCGGCTGCGGATCGGCGCGGGCGCCCGCCTGCTGGTCACCGGCCCCAACGGCGCGGGCAAGACCACCCTGCTCCGGGTGCTCGCCGGGGAGCTGCGCCCGGACCGGGGCACCGTCCGCCACGGCCCCGGGACCGCCGTCGGCCGGCTGGCACAGGAACTGGACCCGGCCCCCTCCCCCGTACCGCTGCTGCAGGCCTACGCACGGGACCGGCCGGGCCACCCGGAGGAGTACACGGACGAACTGCTCGGTCTGGGCCTCTTCCGGGAGGCGGATCTGACGGTTCCGGTACCGGCGCTCTCGGTCGGCCAGCGGCAGCGGCTGGCGCTGGCCCGGCTGCTGGCCGCCCCGGTGGATCTGCTGCTCCTGGACGAGCCGACGAACCATCTCGCCCCGGATCTGGTGGAGGAGCTGGAGGCGGCCCTCACCGCCTATCCGGGGGCGGTCGTCGCGGTCTCGCACGACCGGGGGTTCGGCGGCGCGTTCCCCGGCGAGCGGCTGGAGCTGTGCTCCGGCACGGCTCGGTGACCGACCCCGGGGCCCGGCCGGGACAGGGCCGGGCCCCCGGGGGTACGAAGGTCCGCCAGTAGGGTTGTCACCGTGGGGAGCAGCGAACGACAGGCAGAGATGACCAGGCCCGGCGGGAACGGAACGACCGAGGGAGAGGCACCGGAAGCGGGGGAACGCACCACCGGGCACCCGGCCACCGCCGTTTCCGCGCGGATCGCGCCCGAGCGGGTCCCCGGGCAACCCGGGCCCGGTAACGCCCCGGCGGAGGGATCCGGTGGGCCCGCCGGGCGGGGCGCGTCCTGGTGGCGGATCCCGCTGATCGTGACGGCCGCCGTGGCCCCGCTGTACCTGGTGTGGGCGGTGTGGCTGGCGACCGGCGGTGGCGATCTCGCCGCCCAGTTCGCCTGGACCGCCTTCGCCCGGGAGCATCCCTCGTCGGCGTACAACCTCTCCTGGTACGGGGGGATGCACACCGTCAATTACAGCGTGCTGACCCCGCCGCTGATGGCGTTCCTCGGGGTGCGGACGGTCTCCGTCGCCGCCGGGCTGATCGGCACCTGGGCGCTCGCCCTGCTGGTGGTCCGGAGTCCGGTGGCCCGGCCGCTGTGGCCCGCGCTGCTGGGCGCCCTGGCCGTCTGGTGCAATATCGCCTCGGGCCGGACCACCTTCGCGCTGGGGTTCGCGATCGGTCTGGTCGCCCTGGTGTACATCCGCAGGCCCGCCCTGGCGGCGGTGGGTACGGCCCTCGCCACCCTGGCGAGCCCGGTCGCCGGGCTCTTCCTGGTGGTCGTGGGCGCGGCCTGGCTGCTGGAGCGGCGGTGGCACCGGGCCCTGGCGCTGCTCGTACCGCCCGCCCTGGTGGTGGCGGTGACCACGGTGCTCTTCCCGTTCTCCGGTGAGATGCCGATGCCGTCGGGGAAGCTCTGGCTGCCCCTGCTGGTCTGCGCCACCCTGGTGGTGGCCGCTCCGCCCGCGTGGCGGATGGTGCGATACGGGGCCGGGATCTATGCCGTCGGGGTGGTGCTGACCTTCTTCATCCCGACCCCGATCGGGACCAATGTGGAGCGGCTGGCGGGGCTCGCGGGGCCGGTGGTGCTGCTGGCCGCCGTTCTCACCGCCTTCGCGGGGGTGCCCCGTTCGGCCTGGTTCGCCCGCTCCCGGGCGGGGCTGGCCCGGCTGCTGCTGGTGGCGGTCCTCGCGGTGAATGTCTCCTGGCTGGGCGACAAGACCGAGGACGATCTCACGGTCTCCACCGTGGTCCCGGCGTGGGCCGAGGAGACCGACGGGGTGGTACGGGAGCTGAAGCGGCTCGGCTCCGACCGGATGCGGGTGGAGGTGGTCCCGGCCCGTAACCACCGGGAGGCCACCGTCCTCGCCCCGCACCTCAATATGGCCCGTGGCTGGAACCGCCAGCTCGATGTGGAGCGCGGCCGGCTCTTCTACGACGGCTCGCTGAGCGAGGAGAGCTACCGCCAGTGGCTGGACCGCTGGGCGGTGGGTCTGGTGGTGCTGCCGCACGGCCGGATCGACGGCCCCGCCGAGGACGAGGCGGAGCTGGTCCGCTCCGGACCGGCGTGGCTGGAGCGGGTCTGGTCCGACGAGGGCTGGAGCATCTTCCGGGTGAAGGATCCAGTGCCGCTGGTCCCGGCCCCGGCGACGGTGGTCCGCGGGGACGCCTCCGAGTTGGTGGTACGGATGCCGGCGGCCGGTTCGGTGACGGTACGGGTGGCGTACTCGCCCTGGCTCCGTGCCGAGGGGGCGTGTCTGAGCGAGGACGGCGAGTACACCCGGCTGACGGTGGAACGGGCCGGTGAGTACCGGCTGGACTCCCGCTACCGGTTCCCCGGCACGGGCGACGGCGGCTGCTGACCCTCCGCCGGGAACGGGCGCGCGCGACCACCCGGTGCGCGCGACCGCCCCCGGCCCCGGGCCCCCGCCCCGGCCCCAGCCGCAGGGCTCAGGGCTCAGGGCTCAGGGCTCAGATCGTGGCCGCGTCGATCACGAAGCGAAAGCGCACATCCCCGGCGAGGACCCGCTCGTACGCCTCGTTGATCTGCTCGGCGCGGATCACCTCGACCTCCGCCACGATCCCGTGCCGGGCGCAGAAGTCCAGCATCTCCTGGGTCTCCGCGATCCCGCCGATCATCGACCCCGCCAGCGTGCGCCGCCCCGCCAGCAGGTCGAAGAGGTTCAGCCCGACGGGCTCCTCGGGGGCGCCGACATTCACCATCACCCCGTCCGTGGCGAGCAGCCCCAGATAACGGCCCATCGGCAGCGGCGCGGAGACGGTCGAGACGATCAGGTCGAAGCTCCCGGCCAGCTCCTCGAAGGTCTTCTCGTCGGCGGTGGCGTAGTAGTGGTCGGCGCCCATCCGCAGCCCGTCCTCCTGCTTGCGCAGCGACTGGCTCAACACGGTGACCTCGGCGCCGAGCGCATGGGCGATCTTCACTCCCATATGGCCGAGACCGCCAAGGCCCACGATCGCGACCCGCTTGCCGGGGCCCGCCTTCCAGTGGACCAGCGGGGAGTAGAGCGTGACGCCCGCGCAGAGCAGCGGCGCGGCGGCGTCCAGGGCGAGGCCGTCGGGTATGCGGACGGTGAAGGACTCGTCCACGACGACATGGGTGGAGTAGCCGCCGTAGGTGGGCTCGCCCTCCTTGTCCCGGCCGTTGTAGGTGGGGACGGAGGCGGTGCAGTACTGCTCCCGCCCGGCCCGGCAGTCGTCACAGGTGCGGCAGGAGTCGACCAGACAGCCGACCCCGACCCGGTCGCCGACGGCGAAGCGGGTGACGGCCCCTCCGGTGGCGGCGACCACACCCGCGATCTCATGCCCCGGGACCATCGGATAGATGCCCTCGTCCCAGCCGTCGCGCACCTGGTGGATGTCGGAGTGGCAGATGCCCGCGTAGACGATCTCGATCAGTACGTCGTGGTCGCCGACCGGACGGCGGGGGACGGTGGTCCGCTCCAGCGGGGCATGGGCGGCGGGGGCGGCATAGGCGGGGACCGTGGTGACAGCGGAAGCAGTGGTGACGGCGGAGGCAGCAGAGGCATTGGAGACGGTGGTGGCAGCGGAGACGGTGGTGAAGTCCTGGGTGGTCATGGGAGAACCCTGGTCGATCGCCGGAACCGGGCCCAGCCCTCTGCTGTGCGTACCACCGCCGTTCCTACCACTGACAGGGACAGGCTCCCCGTACTCGGGCACCCGTACCGAAGAATCCCGCCCCGGCGATACTGGCCCCATGGATCAGCGCGCCGAACTCAGCGAATTCCTCCGGTCCCGCCGAGCCCGGCTGCTCCCCTCGGATGTGGGGCTGCCCTCCTTCGGCAACCGCCGCCGGGTGCCGGGGCTGCGCCGGGAGGAGCTGGCGCTGCTGGCGGGGGTCTCGGTGGCGTACTACACCCGGCTGGAACAGGGCCACGGCGGGAATGTCTCCATGGAGGTACTGGACTCGATAGCGCGGGCGCTCCGGCTCTCGGACGCGGAACGGGACCATCTCAGCCATCTCGCCGGGCAGAAGCGGACCAAGCACCGGCGGACTGCCGCCCGGCCGCAGCGGCTGCGCCCGGCGGTGCGGCATCTGCTGGACGCGATGGAGACCGTTCCGGCGTATGTGCTGGGCCGGCGGCTGGATGTGCTGGGCTGGAACAGGATGGCCCGCGCACTGCTGGGCGACCTCTCCGCGCTCGCCCCGGCCGATCGGAACATGGCACGGATCGTCTTCCTCGACCCCAACGCGGTCGATCTGTACGAGGACTGGGAGAACAAGGCAACCCAGGTGGTCAGCATGTTGCGGATGTACGCGGGGTGCTCGCCGGACGACCCCCGGCTGCCGGAGCTGATCGGCGATCTGTCGGTGCGCAGCGAGGACTTCCGGCGACTGTGGGCGGCGCACACGGTGGCGGACAAGGGCCATGGCACCAAGCGGATCCGCCATCCGCTGGTGGGCTCGATGACGCTCTCGTACGAGACGCTGCGCCTGCCCGACGACCACGATCTGGCGCTGGTGACCTATCACGCGGAGCCGGGCTCCCGTTCGGCGGAGCTGTTGCGGCTGCTGTCGGGGTGGGGGGTCGACGGGGTGCCGGACGGGTCGGCGGAGGAGACGGTCGGCCACTGAGCCACTGAGCCACTGAGCCGCCGGGCCGCCGGGCCGCCGGGCAGGCAGCGCGAAGGCGGCGCCCCGGGAGGAGCGCCGCCTTCGCGGTGGTGCGATGGACCCGTGGTGGGTACGAGGTACGGCGACCGGATCAGGCGGCCGAGCCGGCCTTCCACTTCGCCCAGTCCATGTTCCAGCCGTTGAGGCCGTTGTCCGGGGCGATGGTCTCGTCCTTGGAGTTCTTCACGACCACGACATCGCCGAGCAGCGAGTTGTCGTAGAACCAGGCACCGGGCTTGCCCGGGTTGTTGGCGCCCTGCACATCCTCAAGGCCCACACAGCCGTGGCTGGTGTTGGAGTTGCCGAAGACGCCGCGACCCCAGTAGTTGCCGTGGATGAAGGTGCCGGAGGTGGAGAGCCGCATGGCGTGCGGCACGTCCTTGATGTCGTACTCGCCCTTGCCGCTGGCGTCGGTGAAGCCGACCGTGGCGCCGTTCATCCGGGTCTCCTTGAACTTCTCGGAGATCACCATCTGACCGTTGTAGGTCGGGGTGGCGGGGGCGCCCGCGGAGATCGGGATGGTCCGGACGGTCTTGCCGTCGCGCTGGATCTTCATGGTCTTGGCGGCGGCGTCGACCACGGAGACCTGGTTGCGGCCGATGTTGAAGGTCACCGTCTTCTGCTGGACACCGACGACGCCGGGGGCGCCCTCGACACCGTCCAGGTTGAGCTTCAGCGTGACCTTGGTGTTCTCCTTCCAGTACTGCTCGGGGCGGAAGTCGAGGCGCTGGCTGTTGAACCAGTGACCGACGATTTCCTGGCCCCCGGTGGAGGAGACGGTGATCGCGGACTGCACCGCCTTGCGGTCCTTGATCGGCTTGTTGAAGTTGATCGAGACGGGCATTCCGACACCGACGGTGGAATTCGCCTCGGGGGTGAAGTTGCCGATGAAGCTGTTGTCGGGCGAGACGGTGGTGAAGGAGCTGTTCTCATGGGCGGTGAGCCCGGCGGAGTCCTTGGCCTTCGCCGCGAGCTTGTAGCCGGTGGAGCGCTCCAGCTGGGCGTCGGGCTTCCAGCTCTTGGCGTCGCCGGCGAGGGTGCCCTTGACCGGGGCGCCGTCGGCGGTGGTGAGCTTGACCTCGACCAGGGTGCCGTCGGTGACGGTGACCTTGCCGGCGTTGTTGATGCTGGCGTTGGTGGCGCCGTTCTTGGGCGCGATGGCTATTCGCGCCTTGGAGACCTTCTCGGCAGCGGCCTTGTCGACCTGCGCCTGGGACTTCCCGGACTTGTCGTCCCCGCCCTTGTCACCGCCGTCGCTGCACGCCGACAGCACCAGGACACCGCTGAGCACCGCCGCCGCCGCCGCGAAACCCCGCCGCCGCTTGCTGTCCGTCTTCACACGCTTCTCCATCGTCCCCGATTTCCCCTGACCGAACTACTTAGTTGAACACCCATTTCGGGCCTCGCGGTTGCATTCACCCGGGCGATGTGGGGAACGCCACTCTCCTGTCGGCTGTATCCGGTCAACCTTTCCGGAGCACCATCTTCCCTGGGACGGTTCCGGAGCCGGGCGGCGGGGCGGGGAACCCCGGATTTTCTTTGACGTGCACCTCTCACTAGCATCTGCGCATCCGGCCAACTCAAGGACGCCTCAAGGGAGATCGTGTCCGTGTCCGTCGCACGCCGACCGCTTCTGACCGCCATCGTCGCAGGGCTGCTGCTGTGTGCCCTGTGGTTCGTCCCGTCAGCGAACGCCTCCGTCGATCCGGGCGGGGACCGGAGAACCCCGGGGGGCGGATCCGTGGTCGCCCCGGGCACCGGCGCGGCCGCCGCCGCGCGGGCGCTGCGGCTCGCGGAGACCGGGAGCCTCAACACCACGCCCTATCTGATCGGCGGCACCGGCTTTCTGGGGCTGGGAATCGGCTTTGTGGCCTATGCGGTCCGCAGGCGCGGTTCCGACCCGATGTAAGCCTGTACGTACACCTATGAGCCGGTACGGTCGTGACCGTACTGGTGAGCCCGTACGGAGGACAACCACGCAGGGCCGGTCCCGCAACACCGGGGCCGGCCCTCCGCCGTTCAGGCCAGTGGTCCGGTGACCCGCTCCACCGCCGCGAGCAGCGCCCCGTCGCGGACGAAGGCGTCGGCCAGCTCCAGTTCGGGGGCGAGGAAACGGTCCGGCCCCGGCCCCTCGACCCCGGCGGCGCGCAGGGCATCGATCGCCGCCCGGGACGCGGGCGCCGGGGTCAGCCCCCTCCGCAGCTCGATGGCGCGGGTCGCCGCGTACAGCTCGACGGCGAGGACCCGGCCGAGGGCGGCGACGGCGGTACGGAGCTTGCGCGCGGCCGACCAGCCCATGGAGACATGGTCCTCCTGCATCGCCGAGGACGGGATGGAGTCGGCGGAGGCGGGGACGGCGAGCCGCTTCATCTCACTGACCAGCGCCGCCTGGGTGTACTGGGCGATCATCAGGCCCGAGTCCACGCCGGGGTCGTCCGCGAGGAAGGGCGGCAGGCCATGGCTGCGGTTCTTGTCCAGCAGCCGGTCGGTGCGGCGTTCGGCGATGGAGGCGAGGTCGGCGGCGGCGATGGCGAGGAAGTCCAGGACATAGGCGACGGGGGCGCCGTGGAAGTTGCCGTTGGACTCCACCCGGCCGTCGGGCAGCACCACCGGGTTGTCGACGGCGGAGGCGAGTTCGCGGTCGGCGACCAGCCGGGCGTGGGCGAGGGTGTCCCGGCCGGCCCCGGCCACCTGGGGGGCGCAGCGCACCGAGTAGGCGTCCTGCACCCGGGGCGCCTCGTCCTGCTGGAAGTGGCCGGTGAGGCCGGACCCCTTGAGCACGGCGGCCATATTGGCGGCGGCGGCGGACTGGCCGGGGTGGGGGCGGACGGCGTGCAGCTCGGGTGCGAGGACCCGGTCGGTGCCGAGCAGCGCTTCGAGGCTGAGCGCGGCGGTGATGTCGGCCGAGGTGTAGAGGGAGTGGAGGTCGGCGAGGGCGAGGACCAGCATGCCGAGCATGCCGTCGGTGCCGTTGAGGAGGGCGAGGCCCTCCTTCTCCCGGAGTTCGACGGGGGCGAGGCCGTGTTCGGCGAGGAGTTCGGCGGCGGGGCGGACCCGGCCGTCGGGGCCTTCGGCGTCGCCCTCGCCCATGAGTGCGAGGGCGCAGTGGGAGAGCGGGGCGAGATCGCCGGAGCAGCCGAGGGATCCGTACTCATGGACGACGGGGGTGATCCCGGCGTTGAGGAGACCGGCCATGGCGAGGGCGGTACCGGGGCGGACTCCGGTATGTCCGGAACATACCGTCTTCAGCCGCAGGAACATCAGGGCGCGGACCACTTCGCGCTCCACCCTCGGGCCCATGCCGGCGGCGTGCGAGCGGACGATGTTCCGCTGGAGCCGGGTACGGAGTTCGGGCCCGATATGGCGGGTGGCGAGCGCCCCGAAGCCGGTGGAGACGCCATAGACGGGCTCGGGGGTCGCGGCGAGCGTGTCCACGATGGAGCGGGCGGCGGCGAGGGCGGCGAGGGCCTCGGGGGACAGCTCGACCCGGGCACCCCGGCGGGCCACGGCCACCACGTCATCGGCGGTGACGCCGGACGGTCCCACCACGACGGTATGCATATCCATATTCAGCAGCGTACGTATTGAATTGCAGCATGTCATCAGAGGAACGGGAGGCGATCGGGGCGGGTGGGACGGTCGCGCCCCAAGGCGCACCCGGCCACAGGCGCGGGGCGGCTAGGGCTCGTCGGTGCCGTCCGCCGGGACGCCCCGGAAGGCGCGGCGCTCACGGTGGGGATGGGACGGCGGGGTGTCGGCGAGACGCAGCACCGAGCCGTCGCGGCCCGCGACGACCGGGCCGGGCGAGCGCTCGGCCTTGGCGCGGTACTGGGCGGCGTCCGCCAGCCGGAAGAGCCGGCGGGCGCTGCGGATCTGGCCGATCGGGTCCCCGGTGGAGGCGACTCCGCAGGCCACCCCCTCCCCCAGTTCCAACGCGGCGGCCCGGTCACAGAGTTCCCCGGCGACCCGGACCACCTCGTCGGCGGTGGGACCCACCGAGAGCAGACAGAACTCGTCGCCGCCCAGCCGGGCGGCGAGCGCGCCGGGGAGCATCGCCCCGCAGAGCGAGAGGACCGAGCCGAACCGTTCCAGCAGACGGTCGCCGACGGCATGGCCCTGGGTGTCGTTCACCTGCTTGAGGCCGTTGAGGTCGCAGACGACCAGGCTGACCACGGAGCCGTCGGCGCGATGGCGCTCCACCGCCTCGTCGAGCCGGGTGTCCACGGCCCGGCGGTTGGCGAGGCCCGTGAGGGGGTCGGTGAAGGCCAGCCGGCGTACCTCCTCCAGACGCTCGGTCTGGGCGATCCCGGAGGCGACGACCGAGGCGAGCACGGTCGCGAAATCCGTGTCGTCCCGGTCGAAGAGGGGAGCGCCGAGCGGGCGGGCCACATACAGCTCGCCCCAGGCCCGGCCGTGGAGCACGATCGGCGCCACCACACAGCAGCCGCGCTCACGGCGGCGGAGCGCCATGGCCCGGCCGTCCCGGGGGGCGGAGGGGTGGCGGTAGCCGGGCGGGGGGCCACCGGGGGCGGAACCACCGGCCCCGGAAGCGGGGGCGGATCCGGAACCCAGGGCGGACCCGGACCCGGACCCGGTTCCGGAACCGGCCTGGGCGGGGTTCTCCACCACCACCGGCCGCCCCACCCGGGCCCCGGGGGCACCCGGCGGCTCGTCCCCGGGGTACCGGGCCGCCGTCTCCACCCAGGCGTCCGGCTCACCGCCCCCCGCCCACCGCTCATGCAGAAACTCGGTGATCTCCGGGAAGCGGTTGACCGGATAGGTCTCCGCCTCCGGGAACTCCTCCTCGCCGGGGGCCCGTTCACCGGCATTGACCAGCACCTTGAGCCTGCCCAGCTCGCGCTCCCACACGGAGAGCGCGGCAAAGGAACCCGACAGTGCCGAGCACGCCCCCAGCGCCGCCGCCCGCCAGAACTCGCGCGGCGTCTGCGCCGCCGCCATCGCCTGCGCCAGTGCCACCACGGCTCGCAGCCGCCGATCCTCAGCCATCAAACCAGCTTAGGGAGGATTGGCGCGTTTTGATCGGTGAACGGTTATGTGCCCCTGCCCCGCCCGGTCAGCGCGGGGCCTCCCGGCCGGAGCGAGGCCGCCCGCTCAGAGCGAGGTCGCCCGTCCGGGGGCGGGACCGTCCGGCCGGGGGTCGGGGGCCCTGCCTCCGGGGGCTCACTCACCGGGCCACTGCGGCCTGCGCTTCTCGTTGAAGGCGGCCACCCCCTCCGCCCGGTCCCCGGAGAAGGCGACCGAACGCCAGGCGGCGTCCTCCACCTCCAGACCCGAGCGCAGATCGAGCCCCTGCCCCAGCCGCAGGGCGCGCTTGGCGGCCCGCAGCCCCAGCGGGGAGTTGGCCGCCATCCGGGCGGCGAGTGCCAGCGCCTCCGTCCGCGCGTCCTCCGCGAGTTGGTCGACCAGACCCAGCTCACGGGCCTCCTTGGCGGCCACCCTGCGGCCGGTGAAGACCAGCTCGGCGGCGCGGGCCGCGCCCACCCGGCGGGGCAGCAGCTGGGTCCCGCCACCGCCGGGGACCACCCCGACGGAGACCTCCGGCAGCCCCACCACGGTGGTGGCGTCACCCACGATCACATCGCACGCCAGCGCCAGCTCGAACCCACCGCCCAGCGCGAAGCCATGGACCCCGGCGACGGCCGGAACCGGCAGCTCCAGCACGCCCGTATAGGCGGCCCGGGTCACCGGGCGCTGCCGCCGCAGCTCCTCGTCGGTGAAGGAGTTGCGCTCCTTCAGATCGGCGCCGACACAGAAGGCCCGGTCGTTCGAGGAGGTCAGCACAGCGACCCGGACGGCCGGATCCCCGGCGAGGGCATCACAGGCGGCGCTGATCGAGCGGGCCATGGCGGTGGAGACGGCGTTCATCGCCCCCGGCCGGTCCAGGACCAGCTCGGCGACATGACCATGGGATCGGACCAGGACGTACTCGCCGAACCGCTGCTCGGACTCGGACATGGGACACCCTCCCGGTTAACGACGGTTCACCATCTCCCGGATCATAGGCCCCCCGCCGAAGGCCTCCCCGGGCGGTCCCGACGGGCACGGGCGACCGGCGCCAGGGGGCACCGGGGCGTACCGGGACAAGGGCGCGGGGACACACACGTACCAACAGGAACAGGAACGGAAACAGAAACGGAGAGGGACGGAGACGGGTACGGGCGTACGGGCGTACGGGCGTACGGGCGTACGGGCGTACGGGGCTCAGTGACGGCGGGCGAGCAGCCAGGGCTCGACCACGCCGAGGCCGCGCACGGGCCGCTGCCACATCGGCTGGAGCGCGAACCGGTACGCGGGCGGGGTCACGCCCTCCTTCTCCGCCGCCGCCGCGTCCTCCGCCGCCTGCGCCTCCGACTTCGGGGCGTCGCCGGTACGGATCAGCTCCTCGGCGAAGGCGCCGTCCACCAGCACCGCGTCCTTCGGGGCTATCGAGGTCAGCCGGCTGGCGAGATTCACCGTCGTCCCGAAGACATCGCCCATCCGGGTGGTGACCGTCCCGAAGGCGAGGCCCACCCGGAGCGCGGGCATGGTCTCGTCCTGGTTCATCGCGTCGATCAGCCGCAGCGCGATCTCGGAGGCGGTGCCCGCGTCGTCCGCCGCGTAGAGGACCTCGTCGCCCAGGGTCTTGATCAGCCGCCCGCCGTGCGCGGCCACCAGATCGGCGGCGCTGGTCTCGAAGGACTCGACCAGCTCGCCCAGCTCCTCCTCCTCCAGCCGACGGGTCAGCCGGGTGAAGCCGACCAGGTCGGCGAAGCCCACCGCGAGCCTGCGGTCGACCATCTCCTCGTCGTCCGCCGCCTGCACCACCCGGCCGGTCGCGGCGGCGAGCTGGCGGCGCCAGACGTACCGCAGGAACTCCTCCAGCTCCGGCAGGAGCAGCTCGATCAGCGGATAGGTGACCTCGGTACGGGTCATCCCCGGCTCGGGCGGCTCGGTCAGCCCCTCCAGGAAGGAGTCGATCTGCCATTCGGCCAGCCGGGCGGTGGTCTGGCCGGTGGAGCGCGCCACCTGGATCGCCATCGGCTCGCTGAGCAGCCCCGCCTCCACCAGACCGGCGAGCCGCCGCAGGGCGAGCACATCCGCCTCGGTGAGCGCCTTGGCCTGACCGATGTCGGCGAAGCCCATGGCCCGCCAGAAGCGGGAGGCCAGCTCCATGGAGACACCGGCGGTCCGGGCGGCCTGGAAGGGGGTGTAGCGGCGCTCCGCGCCGAGGATCAGCTGCTCCAGCCGGATGGCGAGGGGATCGTCGGTGGGCTCGGCCGTGTGGTCGACGTCGTGGTGGGGCGTCGGGTGCACGGACCGGGCGGACCCGCCGGACGCGCCCGCGCCGGACGTGGTTCGGTCGCCCGTCACCCGCCGCCTCCTGCCCGTTCCCTACCCACTGTCCTGCCGTTTCTCTCTCCGTCGCCGACCGCCTCAACGATACGACAGGTGTGCCCTAGCTCACGTCCCGGCGGCGGGGGAGGTTCATCCGGGGAGGCACCGGGCGGACGGGGGACGCGCCGTGAGCGCCTTGCCGCACATCGCACGCGCCCTTCGGTGCGGCCCCGCGCCCCTGTGTGCACCCCGCCCCGGGGCCCGGTCCCCCTTCGGCCCCGACCGCCCTGCCCGCCCTGTCCGCCCTGTCCGCCCGGCGGCACCTTCCGCCCCAGTGGCCCCGCCGGCCCGGTCAGTCTCCCGCCGGGCGCAGATGGACGATGTCCCCCGCCCCGACCGCCTCCCGGCCCCCGTCCGCGAGGGCGATCACCAGCCGTCCGTCGCCGTCCAGCGCCACCGCCTCGCCGGTGAGCGAGCGGTCCCCGGGGAGCAGCGCCCGCACGGTCCGGCCGAGGGTCGAACAGCCCGCCGCGTACGCCGGCTGCACCCGGGAGACGACCGGGTCGCCGCCGGCCGAGCGCCACTCCCCGTACCACTCCTCCAGGGAGCGCAGCACGGACCGGAGCAGGGGATCGCGGTCGGTGGAGACGGCGTTCGCGAGGGCGAGCGAACCCGCCGTCGGGACGGGCAGCTCATCGGCGCGGAGCGAGACATTGACGCCGATGCCGACGACCACCATCTCCTCGCCCGCCCGTTCCGCGAGGATGCCGCCGGTCTTGCGCTCCTCGCCGTCGACGGTGACCAGCAGGTCGTTGGGCCATTTGAGGGACATGTCGACCCCGGCGGACCTGCTCAGCCCGGTCGCCACCGCGACCCCGGCGAGCAGCGGCAGCCAGCCCCACCGGTCGACCGGCACCCCGGGGCCCGGCCGCAGCGCGACCGAGAAGAAGAGGCCCGAGCGCGGCGGCGCGGTCCAGGAGCGGTCGAGCCGCCCCCGTCCGGCGGTCTGCTCCTCGGCGACCAGCACCGCCCCTTCGGTGAGCGGGGTGCGGCGCACCAGGTCGGAGTTGGTGGAGCCGGTGGTGGGGACCACGTCGAGGGAGGTCCACAGCCCGCCGGGCCGGACCAGGGCACGGCGCAGTGAAGGGGCGGCGAGCGGCGGCCGGTCCAGGTCGGACCAGCGGTGACCGGGCGTATTCCGTGGCGTCATGCAAGCCAGGGTAGGTGTGGCAAACGCCGCACTGCCGAGAGGTATCGGCGCCGATACGCTACGAGTCGGTAGCAAGGGCGGCGGGTACGCGAGCAGCCGGGCCGACCGTCCCGTACCAGGTGGGAGGCCGTCCCCGAGAACCGGAGCCGACCCCATTGCCCGGAGCCGTCCGTAGAGCCCCGTCCGCAGAGCCGCCCGTACCGCCGTCAGCCATCGCACAGCCGTCGCGCCGGGGCACCGCCGCCGTCGCGCCGACCCGTCAGTCAGGGGAGCCGCATCCCGATGTCCGAGCCGGAGAAGGTCCGCGAAGAGGTCGCCGTCGCCGAGGTCCCGGCGGCGATCCCGGATCCGATCGATGTCCACACCACCGCCGGGAAGCTCGCGGATCTACGGCGGCGCCGGGAGGAGGCGGTCCACGCCGGCTCCGCGCGCGCGGTGGAGAAACAGCACGCCAAGGGGAAGCTGACCGCGCGTGAGCGGATCGATCTGCTGCTGGACGAGGGTTCCTTCGTCGAGTTCGACGAGCTGGTCCGGCACCGCTCCACCAGCTTCGGCCTGGAGCGCACCCGGCCATACGGGGACGGTGTCGTCACCGGGTACGGCACCGTCGACGGGCGTCCGGTCGCCGTCTTCTCGCAGGACTTCACGGTCTTCGGCGGCGCGCTCGGCGAGGTCTACGGCCAGAAGATCATCAAGGTGATGGACTTCGCGCTCAAGACCGGCTGCCCGGTGGTCGGCATCAACGACTCCGGCGGGGCGCGGATCCAGGAGGGGGTCAGCGCACTGGGGATGTACGGCGAGATCTTCCGGCGCAACACCCATGCCTCCGGGGTGATCCCGCAGATCTCCCTGGTGGTGGGCCCGTGCGCGGGCGGCGCCGTCTACTCCCCCGCGATCACCGACTTCACGGTGATGGTGGACCAGACGTCCCATATGTTCATCACCGGTCCGGATGTGATCAGGACGGTCACCGGGGAGGACGTCGGCTTCGAGGCGCTGGGCGGGGCCCGTACCCACAACACCACCTCGGGTGTGGCCCACCATCTGGCGGGCGACGAGAAGGACGCGATCGACTATGTGATCTCGCTCCTCTCCTATCTGCCGTCGAACAACCTCTCCGAGCCGCCCGCCTTCCCGGAGGAGGCGGAGCTGGAGACCACGGCGGAGGACCTGGAGCTGGACACCCTCGTCCCGGACAGTGCGAACCAGCCGTACGACATGCACACGGTGATCGAGCACATCCTGGACGAGGGCGAGTTCCTGGAGACCCAGGCGCTCTTCGCGCCGAACATCCTCACCGGCTTCGGCCGGGTGGAGGGGTATCCGGTCGGGGTGGTGGCCAATCAGCCGCTCCAGTTCGCGGGCTGTCTGGACATCAACGCCTCGGAGAAGGCGGCGCGGTTCGTCCGTACCTGCGACGCCTTCAACATCCCGGTGCTGACCTTCGTCGATGTGCCCGGCTTCCTGCCCGGGGTCGACCAGGAGTACGGGGGGATCATCCGCCGGGGCGCCAAGCTGATCTACGCCTACGCGGAGGCGACGGTGCCGCTGATCACCGTCATCGTCCGCAAGGCGTTCGGGGGCGCGTACGACGTGATGGGCTCCAAGCATCTGGGGGCCGACCTCAATCTGGCCTGGCCGACGGCGCAGATCGCGGTGATGGGCGCCCAGGGCGCGGTCAACATCCTGCACCGGCGCACCATCGCCGAGGCCGGGGACGCCGAGGAGCAGGAGGCCCGGCGGGCCGAGCTGATCCAGGAGTACGAGGACGCGCTGCTCAATCCGTACACGGCGGCCGAGCGCGGCTATATCGACCGGGTGGTGCTGCCGTCGGACACCCGGGTGCAGATCGTCCGGGGCCTGCGCCAGCTGCGGACCAAGCGGGAGAGCCTGCCGCCGAGGAAGCACGGCAATATCCCGCTGTGAGCGGGGTTCCCCTCGGAGGATCCCCTCAGAGGATCCCCGGAGGGGTCCCACCAGGCTGTCGGGGTGCGGCGGGGCGAGCGGAAGGACAAAGCGATGATCAGGGTGGTACGGGGCAATCCGACGCCGGAGGAGCTGGCGGCGGCGCTGGCGGTGGTACGGGCGCGTGCGCTGGCCTCGGCGGGCGCGGGCGCCGTGGGTGCTGCGGGCGCCGGGGGTGCATCGGGCGTCTCGGGCGAGAGCACCGCTCCGGGACCGGAGCAGTGGTCCGACCCGGCGCGGATCGCCCGGACCGGCCGCCCCCGCCCGGGGCCCCGGGCCTGGGCCCGGACCTACTGGCCGCGCTAGGTCGTCTCTTCACAGGGGCACCCGGGGCGGGGGGCTCCGCCGGGCGCTATCACCGGTCCCGGGGTGCCGGCGCCAGTGATGGACGGAGGATCACGCGATAGGTCTTGCGCGGGACTGCGGACTGTGTCCAAGGTCCCGCGCGGCTTGAGTACCCGTACTCAGGCGCGACCCTGCCCGGCGGCGCCACCATCGGAAACATGCTGTGGTCCGACCCGAAGAACGAGCCCCCCAAGGAACTGCGGGAGACGCAGGCGATGATGCGCCGGGCGGGGCTGCTGCTCGCGCTCGCCATGGTGGTGGGGATGTTCGTGCTGGGTCTGCGCTGAGCGCGCCCTACCATGCTGGCATGACCGCCCGAACCCCCCGCCTCGTCCTCGCCTCCGCCTCCCCCGCCCGGCTGCGTCTGCTGCGCGAGGCGGGCTTCGCCCCCGAAGTGATCGTCAGCGGGGTCGACGAGGACGCCCTCAGCGCCCCCACCCCCGCCGAGCTGGCCCTGGTCCTGGCCGAGGCGAAGGCGGCCGTCGTCGCCGCCCGCCCGGAGACCGCCGGGGCGCTGGTCATCGGCTGCGACTCGGTGCTCGAACTCGACGGGGTCGCGCTCGGCAAGCCCAAGGACGCCGAGGAGGCGACCGCCCGCTGGAAGGCGATGCGCGGGCGGAGCGGGGTGCTCCAGACCGGTCACTGTGTGACCGACACGGTCACCGGGCGGATCGCCTCGGCGACCGCGTCCACCACGGTCCGCTTCGGTGAGCCGACCGACCAGGAGATCGCCGCGTATGTGGCGACCGGTGAACCGCTCCAGCTCGCGGGCGCGTTCTCGCTGGACGGGCGGTCCGGTCCGTTCGTCCAGGGCATCGACGGGGACCACGGCAATGTCATCGGTCTGTCGCTGCCGCTGCTGCGCGGGCTGCTCGCCGAGCACGGCCGCTCGGTGACGGACTTCTGGGTCTGACGGCCCTCCGGGTCCGGCCCTCTTCCCGGCCCGGCCCCCTTCCGGGCTGACGGCCTTCCCGGTCCGGCCGCCCTCCGGGTCCGGCCCTCTTCCGAAGCTGCGGGACCCACCCCCTTACCGCCGGTAAGGGCCTGGCGGGCCGGGGCGGACCACTGACCGGTACCGGACCGTACAGGGGCCCGGACACCCCCGGACGGCCCAGCCGCCACCGCCGTGACTAGCCGGAAACACCCCAGGGGCATTCGTAGACACTCCACAAAGAAACACGTCGGGCAGATGGGTTCCCTGACAGAGACCCGCACCGCTCGGGAGGGCTACGCTGCCAGGAGGAAGCCCGTCGTGCCTCGGTGCGACAAGGGATTTCGCGACCTGCGCGAGCCTCGAATCACGCTCCGTGTGGGCAAGCTCACCAATGGGGACGGGTCGAAGGGCCGTGTCGGTAGTCCCTAAACTCAGCTTGTTTCATGGAGGGAGCCATCGTGCGCAAGGTGCTCATCGCCAACCGTGGCGAAATCGCTGTACGCGTTGCCCGTGCCTGCCGGGACGCCGGAATCGGGAGCGTAGCCGTCTACGCCGACCCGGACCGGGACGCTCTGCACGTCCGCGCGGCAGACGAGGCGTTCGCCCTGGGCGGTGAGACCCCGGCCACCAGTTATCTCGACATGGCCAAGGTGCTCCAGGCCGCCCAGGATTCCGGGGCGGACGCGATCCACCCCGGTTATGGATTCCTCTCCGAGAACGCGGAGTTCGCGCAGGCGGTCATCGACGCCGGGCTGACCTGGATCGGTCCCCCGCCGTCGGCCATCCGCGACCTCGGTGACAAGGTGGCCGCCCGGCATATCGCCCAGCGCGCCGGAGCCCCGCTGGTGGCGGGCACCCCCGACCCGGTCTCCGGGGCGGACGAGGTCGTCGCCTTCGCCGAGGAGCACGGTCTGCCGATCGCCATCAAGGCGGCCTTCGGCGGTGGCGGCCGGGGACTCAAGGTGGCCCGCACTCTGGAAGAGGTGCCGGAGCTGTACGACTCCGCCGTCCGCGAGGCGGTCGCCGCCTTCGGCCGGGGCGAGTGCTTCGTCGAGCGCTATCTCGACAAGCCCCGCCATGTGGAGACCCAGTGCCTGGCCGACCGGCACGGCAATGTCGTGGTGGTCTCCACCCGTGACTGCTCCCTTCAGCGCCGTCACCAGAAGCTGGTGGAGGAGGCCCCCGCCCCCTTCCTCTCGGAGAAGCAGAACGCCGAGCTGTACAGCGCCTCCAAGGCGATCCTCAAGGAGGCCGGCTATGTCGGCGCCGGTACGGTCGAATTCCTGGTCGGGCTCGACGGCACCATCTCCTTCCTGGAGGTCAACACCCGTCTCCAGGTGGAGCACCCGGTCACCGAGGAGGTGTCCGGTATCGACCTCGTCCGCGAGATGTTCCGGATCGCCGACGGCGAGGAGCTGGGGTACGACGACCCGCCGCTGCGCGGCCACTCCTTCGAGTTCCGTATCAACGGCGAGGACCCGGGCCGCAACTTCCTGCCCGCGCCCGGCACCGTCACCGCCTTCAACCCGCCCACCGGCCCCGGTGTCCGGCTGGACGCGGGCGTGGAGTCCGGCAGTGTGATCGGCCCGGCGTGGGACTCGCTCCTCGCCAAGCTGATCGTCACCGGCGCCACCCGGGAGCAGGCGCTCCAGCGGGCGGCCCGCGCGCTGGACGAGTTCACCGTGGAGGGCATGGCCACCGCCATCCCGTTCCACCGTGCGGTGGTCAGGGACCCGGCCTTCACCAGTGACCCCTTCCGGGTCCACACCCGGTGGATCGAGACCGAGTTCGTCAATGAGATCCCCGCCTTCGCGGTGCCCGCGGCGCCCGAGGCCGAGGACGAGCCGGGCCGTGAGACGGTCGTGGTCGAGGTCGGCGGCAAGCGCCTGGAGGTGTCGCTGCCGTCCTCGCTGGGGATGACCCTGGCCCGTACCGGCCTCGCGGCGGGTGCCCGGCCCAAGCGGCGGGCGGCGAAGAAGTCCGCCTCCTCCGTCTCCGGTGACACCCTCGCCTCCCCGATGCAGGGCACGATCGTGAAGATCGCCGTCGAGGAGGGCCAGGCGGTCCAGGAGGGCGACCTCATCGTGGTCCTGGAGGCCATGAAGATGGAGCAGCCCCTGAACGCGCACCGCGCGGGCACCGTCAAGGGTCTGAGCGCCGAGGTCGGCGCCTCCATCTCGTCCGGCGCGGCCATCTGCGAGATCAAGGACTGACCCCCGTACCGCCCCCGTCCGTCCCACAGCGGCCCGGCCGCCCGGCTCACCCGGGCACCGGGCCGTTGTGCACTCCGGCCTCCCGCGCGGACCGGGGGGCTCCGTCCTCCGCTTCCGTCCTCCCCCCTCCGCTCTCTCCGTCCTCCGCTTTCTCTCGGCCCATCGCCCCCGCGATGGCATCCTGTCCTCCAACCGGGACGACCCGGCGAGCCTCAGGGAGGACCGCGCGATGGCGACCACGACGGCGGGCACGGCACGACCCATGCGGGCGGACGCCCGCCGCAACTACGAACGGCTGCTCGTCGAGGCCCGTGCCGTCTTCGCCGAGCGGGGCACCGATGCCTCGCTGGAGGAGATCGCCCGCCGCTCGGGCGTCGGCATCGGCACCCTCTACCGGCACTTCCCCAACCGCCACGCGATCATGAACGCGGTCTTCCGGGAGGCGGCCGAGACCCTGCTCGACCACTCCCGCGAGCTGGCGTACGCGGAGCGCCCCTGTGCGGCGCTCATCGAGTGGCTGCGCGCCCTCATCACCCATGCGAGTGAGTACCGAGGGCTCGCGCGGGCGCTCATGTCCGCCTCGCAGGACGCGGGTTCGGCGCTCTCCCCGTGCTGTGTGCCGCTGAACGAGGCCGGGGAGCGGCTGCTGAACCGGGCACGGGAGACGGGGGCGGTACGGGACGATGTGTCGATCCGGGATCTGATGCAGCTGACGAACGCCATCGCGCTGGCGGCCGAGCAGACACCGGACGACCCCGGGCTCCCCGACCGTCTGCTGAGTCTGACGCTCCGGGGCCTGGCCCCCTGTCCCCCGGCTGCGCCGCCCCTCTGACCTGGGAGGGTCCAGCCCTTGGCGGCCGGGTGGAGCCCTACGGCGGGCCCGCCCGGACGCCACGGTCACACGGCACGGACCTGCGGGCGGGCGCGCCCCCGCAGGCCCACCGCCCCGGCGGCCCCCGGCGGTCCCGGCGCCCCCGGGCGGCCCGGGGCCACTCGCGACGCCTCGGCGGCGCCTCAGCGGCGCCTCAGCTCCGCCATCCTGGCCGTACGCTCCATCGCGCCGCCCGGCCCCGCCACGGTGCCCGGCTCAAGACCGCCCGCCGGGCCGAGCCGCTGCGGCCCTGGACCGGCCCCGCCCCGGGTACGGCGCTGCCCGGGCAGCGGCACCTCGCGCCGCTGCGGCCGGGCCTTCTCCTGGTCGGCCCCGCCGCTCTGGCCCCCCGGGGCACCCCCGCTCGCGGGCGGTGGCGCCGGGGCCCCGGCGACGGTGATCTGCACCCCCTGGTCCGCCAGCGCCTGAAGCTCCGTGGCGGCCCGCTCGTCATGGGCCGGGGGCTCGTCCGTCACCAGCCGGGTGATGACATCCGTGGGCACGGTCTGGAACATGGTGTCGGCGCCGATCTTGGTGTGGTCGGCGAGGACCACGACCTCCCCCGCCGCCTGCACCAGCGCCCGGTCGACGCTGGCCGAGAGCATGTTGGAGGTGGAGAGCCCCCGCTCGGCGGTCAGCCCGCTGCCGGAGAGGAAGGCCCGGGAGACCCGCAGCCCCTGGAGGGACTGCTCGGCACCACTGCCCACCAGGGCGTAGTTGGAGCCGCGCAGGGTCCCTCCGGTCATGACGACCTCGACCCGGTTGGCGTGGGCGAGCGCCTGCGCGACGAGCAGGGAGTTGGTGACAACGGTCAGTCCGGGCACCCGGGCGAGCCGTCTGGCCAGCTCCTGGGTGGTGGTCCCGGCACCGACGACGATGGCCTCGCCCTCTTCGACAAGCCCGGCGGCGAGATCGGCGATGGCCGTCTTCTCCGCGGTGGCCGACAGGGATTTCTGGGGAAAGCCGGACTCGCGGGTGAACCCGCCCGGCAGGACCGCACCGCCGTGCCGGCGGTCGAGGAGTCCTTCGGCCTCCAGCGCCCGCACATCACGTCGTACGGTCACTTCGGAGGTCTGGACGACGCGGGCGAGCTCACGGAGTGACACGGCTCCGTTGGCACGCACCATTTCAAGGATCAATTGGCGACGTTCTGCAGCGAACACGAAACTGACAGTAACCTGAGCGGCCGATAGTTTTCAGCAGTATGCGCCGAATAATAAGTAGTGCGCTCACCGAGGGCCATCAAGTGGTATGAGGGAGCCAGCAGTTGGCTTTTGAACGACCAATACGGTGATCGCGGCGGAGAACGTACCGACCGGAACAGCGGAACACTCCGGCCGGAACAGCGGAACGCGTCGGCCGCGCGGGGCGGACACGGAAGGGGTGCGGCCCGGCCGACCGGCCGGGCGACACCCCTTTTCGCGTGCGCGGATTCCCCGTCAGCCCTCGCCGGACGTCTTGCGGGTGTGCAGCTGGCGGGCCACCTCCGCGATCGATCCCGACAGCGAGGGGTAGACGGTGAAGGCGTTGGCGATCTGCTCCACCGTCAGATTGTTGTCGACCGCGAGCGAGATCGGATGGATCAGCTCACTGGCGCGCGGGGCGACCACACAGCCGCCGACCACGATTCCCGTACCCGGCCGACTGAAGATCTTCACAAAGCCGTCGCGGATCCCCTGCATCTTCGCGCGGGGGTTGCGGAGCAGCGGCAGCTTGACGACGCGCGCGTCGATGGTGCCCGCGTCCACATCGGCCTGGGTGCAGCCGACGGTGGCGATCTCCGGGTCGGTGAAGACATTGGCCGATACGGTCTTCAGGTCGAGCGGGGTGACCGCGTCGCCCAGGAAGTGGTACATCGCGATCCGGCCCTGCATCGCGGCGACCGAGGCCAGCGCGAAGACCCCGGTGACATCGCCGGCCGCGTAGACACCCTGGGCACTGGTCCGCGAGACCCGGTCGGTCCAGATGTGGCCGGACTCCTTGAGCCGGACACCCGCCTCCTCCAGGCCCATGCCCGCGCTGTTGGGGATCGCGCCGACCGCCATCAGACAGTGCGTACCGGAGATCACCCGGCCGTCGGAGAGGGTGACCTCGACCCGGTCGCCGACCCTCTTGGCGGACTCGGCGCGGGAGCGGGCCATGACATTCATGCCCCGGCGGCGGAAGACGTCCTCCAGCACGGCGGCGGCGTCCGGGTCCTCGCCGGGGAGCACCCGGTCGCGGGAGGAGACCAGGGTGACCCGGGAGCCCAGCGCCTGGTAGGCACCGGCGAACTCGGCGCCGGTGACACCGGAGCCGACCACGATCAGCTCCTCGGGCAGCTCCTCCAGGTCGTAGACCTGGGTCCAGTTGAGGATCCGCTCGCCGTCCGGGAGGGCGTCGGGGATCTCCCGGGGGTGACCGCCGGTCGCGATCAGCACCGCGTCGGCGACGAGGGTCTCCTCGGTGCCGTCGGCGGCGCGCACCACGACCTTGCGGGAGCCGTCCGCCGCCTGGCCGCCCTCCAGCCGGCCCCGGCCGCGCACCACCCGGGCGCCGGCCCGGGTGACCGAGGCGGTGATGTCGTGCGACTGGGCGAGCGCCAGACGCTTCACCCGGCGGTTGACCTTGCCGAGGTCGACACCGACGACGCGGGCGCTCTGCTCCATCGGCGGGGTGTCGTCGGCCACGATGATGCCCAGCTCCTCGTAGGAGGAGTCGAAGGTGGTCATCACCTCGGCCGTGGCGATCAGGGTCTTGGAGGGCACGCAGTCGGTCAGCACGGACGCGCCGCCGAGGCCGTCGCAGTCGACGACGGTCACCTCCGCGCCGAGTTGGGCGCCCACCAGGGCCGCCTCGTATCCGCCGGGTCCGCCGCCGATGATCACGATCCGGGTCACTGGGGTTACGCCTCGCGCTCTCGTTGCTGCGGGGGTGTCCATCCCGCTGGGCTGAGTCCCACGGGTGGGCTGGAGTACGTACCCCATTGTCCCGCACGCTTCAAGTTGCTCGCCGCCGGGGCCCTCCATGTGGGCGAAGGGCCGGGACCGGGCCCCCGCCCAGGGCTCCGACGGGACCGCCGGGGCGCCTCCGGAAGGTCCTCGGGACGGCCTTCGGGAAGGATGTCCGGCGGCGGTACGGGGGCGGGGTCCGACGCCTCCGTAACACAGCGGGGAAGGGCGACCACCCATGCCCCTCCCGTACCCTCAATCCCATGTCGCTCTACGCCGCGTACGCCGGCAACCTCGACGCGCGGCTGATGACCCGCCGCGCCCCGCACTCCCCGCTGCGCGGCACCGGCTGGCTCAACGGCTGGCGGCTCACGTTCGGCGGGGAGCAGATGGGCTGGGAGGGCGCGCTGGCCACGATCGTGGAGGCGCCGCGCTCACAGGTCTTCGTCGCCCTCTACGACATCGCCCCGATGGACGAGGACTCGATGGACCGCTGGGAGGGTGTCGGGCTCGACATCTACCGGCGGATGCGGGTCCGGGTGCACACCCTGGACGGCGAGGAGCCCGCCTGGGTGTATGTCCTGAACGGGTACGAGGGCGGGCTGCCGTCGGCGCGCTACCTCGGGGAACTCGCCGACGCGGCGGAGTCGGCGGGGGCGCCGCACGACTATGTGATGGAGCTGCGCAAGCGGCCCTGCTGAGCCCTGGCCCCCGGGGCGGCGGGCCCCGGGGAATGGCCGCGCGCCGGTATTCACTCCCCTTCCGCTCCCCTGCCCCCCCTTCTTCCCCCCCCCTTTCGCTCCTCTCCCACTCCCCTCCCACTCCCCTTTCGCGCCCCTTTGATCCGGCGCCTTCGCGGGACCTTCCCCCGATGTTCCCGGGAGGTTTCCGGAGCGGTTGTCCGGCGTTCGGGGAGCCCTTTGTCGGAAACGACAAGACAACGATCCGGGGACCTTGTGCCACAGCATCTACGCGCGTAGGGAATCAGCGGTTACTCTCATTCGCGTGAACGCACATGTGAATCCGGAGCACGACGGCGCCAGCGCCGACCCCTACCGCGCGGCCGATACCGCCGCCGCGCGGCTGCGCGAGCTGACCGGTGCCGAGACGCACGACGTGGCCCTGGTCATGGGCTCCGGCTGGGCCCCGGCCGTGGAGGCGCTCGGCGCCCCCGAGGCCGAGTTCCCGGTGACCGACCTGCCCGGCTTCCCGCCGCCCGTGGTCCAGGGCCACGGCGGCCGGATCCGCTCGTACCGGATCGGCGAGAAGCGCGTCCTGGTCTTCCTCGGCCGTACGCACTACTACGAGGGCCGGGGCGTCGCCTCCGTCGCCCACGGGGTGCGCACCGCCGTCGCCGCGGGCTGCAAGACCGTGGTCCTCACCAACGGCTGCGGCGGTCTGCGCGAGGGCATGCGCCCCGGGCAGCCCGTGCTGATCAGCGACCACCTCAACCTCACGGCCGCCTCGCCGATCGTCGGCGCGAACTTCGTGGACCTCACCGACCTGTACTCCCCCCGGCTGCGGACGCTCTGCAAGGAGATCGACCCGGCGCTGGAGGAGGGCGTGTACGTCCAGTTCCCCGGCCCGCACTACGAGACCCCCGCCGAGATCAACATGGTCCGGGTCCTCGGCGGCGACCTGGTGGGCATGTCCACCGTCCTGGAGGCCATCGCGGCCCGTGAGGCGGGCGCCGAGGTCCTGGGCATCTCCCTGGTCACCAATCTGGCGGCCGGGATGAGCGGCGAGCCGCTCAACCATGAAGAGGTGCTCCAGGCGGGCCGTGACTCGGCCGCGCACATGGGCGAGCTGCTGACGCGGGTACTGGCCCGCATCTGATCGACGGGCCCGGCGGCACCGCCGGGCGGACCGGCCACGTCCGGTGGAACCGGTCACGTCCGGGCGGGGTCCCTTTCCCGCCCGGACGTTCCTGTTCCCCGGGCCGGCGGGCACCACTGCCCGTACGGGCCCCTTGCGGACCGACGGACGGCACAGCGCCCGTACACAGGGCATGGACACCACAGCGCGAAAGGCGGAGCGAGCGTGCAGCAGGACCAGGATCTCTTGGCACGGGCCCGGACATGGCTGGCCGAGGACCCCGACCCGGACACCCGGGCGGAACTCGGCGCACTGATCGAGGCGGGCGACACCGACGGGCTCGCCGACCGGTTCTCCGGGACGCTCCAGTTCGGGACCGCCGGGCTCCGGGGCGAGCTGGGCGCGGGCCCCATGCGGATGAACCGCGCCGTGGTGATCCGCGCCGCCGCCGGGCTCGCCGCGTATCTGAAGGCCCAGGGGCAGGGCGACGGGCTGGTCGTCGTCGGCTACGACGCCCGCTACAAGTCCGCCGACTTCGCCCGGGACACGGCGGCCGTCATGGTCGGCGCGGGGCTGCGCGCCGCCGTGCTGCCGCGCCCGCTGCCGACGCCCGTCCTCGCCTTCGCCATAAGGCAGCTGGGTGCCGTGGCGGGCGTGGAGGTCACCGCGAGCCACAACCCGCCGCGCGACAACGGCTACAAGGTCTATCTGGGCGACGGCTCCCAGATCGTGCCGCCCGCGGACGTGGAGATCGCGGCGGAGATCGCCGCCGTCGAGGCCCTGGCGGATGTGGCGCGCGCCGACTCCGGCTGGGAGATCCTCGGCGACGAGGTCCTGGACGCGTATCTGGCCCGTACCGACGCGGTCCTCACCCCCGGCTCCCCCCGGACCGCCCGGGTCGTCCACACCGCCCTGCACGGCGTGGGCACCGCCGTGCTGACCGCCGCGTTCGCCCGCGCGGGCTTCCCCGAGCCGGTCCTCGTCGCGGAGCAGGCCGAGCCCGACCCGGCGTTCCCGACGGTCGCGTTCCCCAACCCGGAGGAGCCGGGCGCGATGGACCTCGCCTTCGCGACGGCGCGCCGGGCCGGCCCGGACATCGTGATCGCCAACGACCCCGACGCGGACCGCTGCGCCGTCGCCGTCCCCGACGGGGGCGACTGGCGGATGCTCCGCGGCGACGAGGTCGGCGCGCTGCTCGCCGCCCACCTCGTCCGCGGCGGCGCGCGCGGCACCTTCGCCGAGTCCATCGTCTCCTCCTCGCTGCTGGGGCGGATCGCCGAGGCGGCGGGGGTCGGGTACGAGGAGACCCTCACCGGCTTCAAGTGGATCGCCCGCGTGGAGGGGCTGCGGTACGGGTACGAGGAGGCGCTCGGCTACTGCGTCGACCCCGAGGGCGTCCGCGACAAGGACGGCATCACGGCGGCGCTGCTCGTCGCCGAGCTGGCGTCGGTCCTCAAGGAGGAGGGGCGCACCCTCACCGACCTCCTGGACGACCTCGCCGTCGAGCACGGCCTCCACGCCACGGACCAGCTCTCCGTCCGGGTGAAGGACCTCGGCGTCATCGCCGACGCCATGCGCACGCTGCGGGCCACCCCGCCGACCGCCCTGGCCGGGCTCACCGTCACCTCCGCCGAGGATCTGGCCGAGGGCAGCGCCGCCCTTCCGCCCACGGACGGCCTCCGCTACCACCTCACGGGCGCCCTCAAGGCCCGCGTCATCGTCCGCCCGAGCGGGACCGAGCCCAAACTCAAGTGCTACCTGGAGGTCGTCGTCCCGGTCCCCACCCCAACGGCCCTCCCCTCGGCCCGCACCCGCGCCACGGATGTCCTCGCGACCCTGAAGCACGACCTCGCCTCGGCGGCGGGCCTCCCGTCGACCTGAGCCTCACCACCAGGTAAATCAAGCCCCTCCGGCGTTTGAGGAGCGGGGGCCTCAATCCCAGCCTCGTGGGGGTCCCCCCGGACGAAGTCTGGGGGAGTTTGAGAAGCGGGGGCCTCAAACTCCAGCCCCTCCGGCGCTTGAGGAGCGGGGGTCGGGGCTGGCCCCGACAGGTGCCTCAATCTCAGCCCCTCCGGCGATTGAGGAGCAGGGGTTCGGGGGCTGGCCCCCGACGTGTGCCCGAGCCCGCCCGGGGCTGAGGTCCGTCCTCAAGCGCCGGACAGGCTGGTTTTGTGCGGGCAGCCCGTACCTAGGGGGCTTGGAGCGAGGTGACTCGCGAGTGCGGGGGCGGGGGCCTCCGGGCTCACCTCCTCGGGGCCGGCAGACCGAGGAGAAGGTCAAGCCCAAGGGACCGTCCGCCGGTCCCCTGCGGGGGCGACCCTGCACCCCCCACCCTCGTGCCACCAGGCCAACCGCCCCGGGGCGCGGGCAGACCGCGACGGGGGACGGGGGCCCGGCTCGGCCCCCATGGTGCAATGCCCCCATGGCAACCCTCCTCGACAAGGCACAAACCTTCCGCTCCCTGCACATCCCGGGCACCCCCCTGATCCTCCCCAACGCCTGGGACGCCGCCACCGCCCGCATCGTCGCCGACGCCGGCGCCCCCGCCGTCGCCACCACCAGCGCCGGCCTCGCCTGGTCACTGGGCCACGGCGACGGGAACCACCTCACCCGCGACCAGGCACTCGCCGCGATCTCCCGGATCACCGCCGCCGTGGACGTACCGGTCACCGCCGACATCGAACGCGGCTACGCGACCGATCCCGCCGGCGTCGCCGAGACCGTCCACGGCGTCCTCGCGGCCGGGGCGGTCGGCATCAACCTGGAGGACACCCTTCGCCCCATCGCCGAGCAGGCCGAACGGATCGCGGCGGCCCGCACCGCGGCGGACGACGCGGGCGTCCCGTTGTTCATCAACGCCCGCATCGACACCCACCGCCTGCCCCCCGGCGACCGCGCCGCGTGGATGGCGGAGACCCGCACCCGTGCCATCGCCTACGCCGCGGCCGGCGCGGACGGCATCTTCGTCCTCGGCACGCCGGACGTCGCGACGATCGGAACGCTCGCCGCGTCCGTCCCCCTGCCGCTGAACGTCCTGGCCGAACCCGGCGCGCCCGCCGTGCCCGAACTGGCCGCCGCGGGAGTCGCCCGCGTCAGCGCGGGGTCCTCCATCGCCGAGGCGGCCTACGCGCTGGTGAGCCGGGCCGCCCGCGAACTGCTGACCCAGGGCACGACGACCGCGCTGCGGGGCAAGTACGACTACGCCACGCTCAATGCCCTGCTCCTGGACGAACGGACGGGCGGCTGAGGCACGGTCAGCGGGGGTCGTCGACCGGCTCGGATGTGGTGTGGGACCAGCGGGCGACCGTTCGCGCGTCGGCCATCTCGGCTTCGGTGGCCAGGAGGTGGTCCAGCCGTCCGGCGCGGGTGTCGGTGACGAAGAGGGTGAAGGCGACCCGGGGGACGACCAGCGCGGGCTGAGGGCTGTCGCAGTCGCGAAGCCGGATCATGCGCAGGCCGTACGGTCCGTCGGGGGCCGGTGTGGCGTTGAGGGACATGGGTGTCTCCCTTGAGGGTGAGGGGGGTGGGTTCTACGGGTGGGCCCCGGCCGCCCGAATGCGGGGGTGGCGGCCGGGGCCCGGGGGCCCGCCCAGGGCAGGGGTACGGGCGGACCCGCTTGAAGCCGCCCTCCGTGGCCCGGAGAGGATCACCGCTGAACCAGCGGGCCACGGAGGACGGGGCTTTTCAGAGCCGCTCGGCCAGGCTCAAGGTGTGCAGACCGACCGAGAGCGACCAGGCGGCGAGCAAGGCCACCGTGCGGGCTATCGACTTTCCTCGTCGCTCTCGCACGAATGTGCCTTTCTGACAATCGCGTGGAACGGACCGAACCGCACGCGGAGTTCGTGATCGTCCTGTATCCGCAGGCGGAGGGCCCTGAGGAGCGCGCTGTCCCCGGAGGGCTCGGGCAAGAGCGGGGGCGGTTGACTCACCGGTCACCTCCCACCGGTAATGAACTGTCCCCAGGTCGGGGAGTACCGCTGCGCCGCGCCATGAGCGACCTTTCGATCTCGGTGTGTCTGTGATCGAGAAAACCGCTCGGACGGCGCCGGGGGTACCGTGGAAGCAGAAACGGCATTTAAGCGCGTTAAAGGCACCCAAGGACCGTCTCGTACAGGGGAGTTGTCTGCACATGGCAGACCGCGAATCGAACGAATGTTTAAAGCGCCTGCACGCCGAAGCGGACTGGTCCTTGCGCCAGTTCGCCCATCTGGTCAACCGCGTCGGTACGGAACAGGGCCATACGACCCGGTACCAGCCGCCCTCCGTCCATCAATGGATCCATGGGCAAATGCCGAGAGCGGCCACCCGCCCCCTGATCCTGGAGGCGCTCTCCCGGCGGCTCGGCCGGCCGATCACCGCGATGCAGGCGGGCTTTCCGCCCCCTCCCGATGGCGGTCCCCCACCGGGAACGGTCGAAGGTCTGATCGATCTGGGCAGCGCGGACATGGACCCGTCACGCCGAGGTGTCATGGGCGCGGCGCTCTTCTCCGTCGCCCTGACCGTCCCCGACTGGCAGGATGTCGTGGGCCGGATGGAGGCCGTCCAGAGCGGGAAGACGCCGCGCATGGGGATGGGCGAGGTGGACATGGTGACCGCCATGACCGAGCGACTCTCCGACCTGGACGATCAGTTCGGCGGCAGACATGCCCGGCCGATGGCGGCGGCCTTCCTGGTGAACACGGTGTCGCCCTATCTACGGACAGACGCTAAAGATGAAGTACGCAAGGCGATGATGTCCGCTGCGTCCGATCTGTGCTATCTCACGGGCTATATGGCCGTCGATGAAGGGATACACGGACTGGGCCAGCGTTACTACACGAAAGCCCTGGAGCTGGCCGGGGCGGCGGAGGATCACCTCACGTACTGCACAACACTGCGCGGAATGAGCGTGCAGTCCGTAGATCTCGGCCATGGACCAATAGCAGTGAGACTCGGTGACGCCGCCGCTTCCGCCTCCCCGCAGGCAGGTCCCAGGATGCGTGCATTCCTCGCCGGACAACAGGCCCACGCATACGCGCAGGTAGGGGACCGGCCCAATGCGATGAGGTTCCTTAAAGACGCCGAAATGGCCATGGAGAAGGCCGAGTCCCGGGAAAAGACCTTCGGCTCGTACGATCCGGCGGCACTCGCCTATCACACTGCGCAGGTCCGTTACGAACTGGGAGACACCAAGGGTTCGATCGCCTCTCTTACTGCAAGCAATAGGCTTCGGCCCAGCAAGTTCCGCAGGGGCCAGGTCCGGCATCTTGCACTCCTCGCGGAGCGGCAGCTCGAAATGGGCAATCTGGAGCTGGCGTGTGAGACCTGGGGGAGTTCGCTCGACCTCTACCCCGGTGTGCAGTCCGGCCGCTGCGATGCCCGGATGGTGGAGATGCGCAAGCGTATCCGCCCCTACCTCGGAAACCGCTACGCGAAGGCGCTGCACGAACGCGCGAGATCGACGCTTCCCATGTGATCGACAGCGGCCCCGCCCCCTCCGCTCCGGGGCGGGGCCGTCGCCGGCCGGGCGGCGCCCGGCTCAGGAGGACGTATCGCGGAGGATCTTCCGCGCGGCGGCGAGCCGGTCGGTCCGGGTGTGCGCGAGGTCCCGGAAGGTGTCGGGATCCGACCGGATGGCGGCGTTCTGCACCTGGCGGTCGACGCGGACCCAGGTGGCGAGGAAGCCGGTGCTCTGCTTGCAGCGCACATCGTCGCGGGCGACGGAGAGTTCACGGGCCGTGGGACGGGGCGACTTCTTCCAGGCGGGGTCGTCGAAGGGGCGGTCCGGGTCGGGGTAGGCGTGGCCCTCTCGCTTCATGCAGGCGCTCCACCGCCGGTTGGCGTCGAGGACATCGGGGTGTCGGCGGGCTGTGGCGAAGGTCTGCGTCGAATGCCTGGCGAGCAGTTCCCCGCGGCTGGTCCGGACATCCCGCTCCATACGGAGATGCGCCTTCTTCCAGCAACCTCCGGTCGCGCCGTCGGGGCCGTAGGCGGCACGACGCTCCTCGGCCGGAAGGGTGGTCCGGCCGGCGTACACGGCCTCCAGCCGTTCACGAGCCGGGGTCGCGGGCGGCATGCGATATCCGTAGCGGGCAGCGTCGCCGGGAATGGCAAGCCCGTAGCGGCGGTCGTGCGACCCACCCGTGTCCGCCCGGGTGAGCGGCGGCAGCGGTGTCCACCGCATGCCCCGGTCGCGCATGCAGGCGCCGAGGAGACGGTCCTCCGCCCGCTGGATCAGCTGGCCCTCGGCAGGGGTCGTTTCATACGCGTCGAACGGAAGAACCAGGGTCGCGATGTCCACCGGGCCCGTCGGGAAAGTGGGGGCGGGCGTGGCACGGGGCGCGGCGGCCGGCCGGTCTCCAGGGCCGAGCGTGGTGAGGAGAGTGACGACCACGGCGACGGCGACGGCGGCTGAGATGAGGAGGGTGATGTGACGGGCGCGGGTCACAAGAGCCCTTTCGGGAATCGCGTTCAGGGCATGGCGGGGAGGTGCCCCGGCGCGACGCGCCGGGGCACCTGTGACGGGGAGAACTTAACTGAAGATGAGGCAGCTGATCGTGTTGTTGAAGCCGCCCAGATTGGTGAAATCAACGCCGTTGGCAAAGCCGACATTGTCCCCGCGGCAGTTTCCGTCCCTGCTGCCGATGGTGTACATCTGGACCCACCTGCCAGTCCGGTTCTTGGCCGAGTTGGCTCCATTGTCGACCGAGATGCTGGTGCCGTCCCAATAGTTGTCGCCCAACCAGTGGTTCGTGGCGGTGAACGACACCGTGTACCCGGAGAAGTTGTTGCCTCCATAGAGGTGGAGCCGGCCCGTCTGTGCCGCCCCCGACTCGCCACTCTTCGATGCCTCGACAGAAACAGGCGCGGCGCCGGCGGGGTTCTCGGCCGCGGTGGCCGAGCCGGCGGTGACCATCCCCATTCCCATGGCCGCCAGGAGCGCTACAGCCGCCGGAATCTTCCTCGACATGGTGCGATTCACAATTATCTCCTTGTGAGTTCGGACCCAGGAGGGCTCGTTCCTGAAACGAGCCCGGTGAATCTGCGGGCTGACTCAAAGATTAGGGAGGCGACAAGTGAAAGAGTTGGCGATCCATGTGGAGAACTTGGCCGTCCGTGTATCACGTATCACGCGACCCGGGCCTGCTGTCGGAACGCTCGCGGGCTCACGCCGTACGCGTTGCGGAACGCCCGGCTGAAGGCGGCGGCGTCGGTGAAGCCCCAGCGCGCGGCGATGACATGGATGGGCCGCTGCCGCTGATCCACCGCGACGAGGTCGGCGCGGCACCGCTCAAGGCGCCGTCGGCGGATCCACGCGGCGACGCCCTCTTCCTGCGTGCGGAAGAGGGCGTAGAGGGTACTGAGCGAGATGTGGTGGCGGTCCGCGACAGCCTGTGGGGTGAGACAGGGGTCCGCGAGATTCGTCTCGATGAACGAGTGGATACGCTGGAGTGCGGTCTTTTCCCCGGTCTCGGCCGGCAGCGTGTTACACGCACCGAGATGCCGGGAAAGAAAATCTGACGTCATGTCCAATAAGGACTGTTGCAGCGACTGAAGCTCCCGTGGAGTACACGCTGGACCATGCGACATCAGAGAGTCGAGGAAGTTGTTCAGGATGGCGTCGACACCTTGATGAGCGGGGGGTCTGTCCAGCTTGCTCCTCTCCCTGTGGGCATAATCCACCATGCAGAGGTGGGCCAGAGCGAAGAAGATCGCATCGTCGTGGTGCGGACGATGCGTGTTGCGCCGTTGGGATATCTCCATCTGCGCTCCCTTGTGATCGGACCGATGGGACGATTGCCACGATCGCTCTACCGGATCAGACCGCACCGGTTTCGGAACTCCGGTGCGCAAGGGAAAGGGCGCCACAAGGGCGCGTACGGGCCGGTGATCACGCGGAGATCGAGGGCCCCCGAGGGTCGGGCGGACGCGCGCCGACGCACGGTCTTCTCTCACACCATGCGCATAAGGCCAGGTGAGACCCAGGTGAACCACCCGTCCTTCTGTCCACGGCAGTCGCACTGATCCGGTTCCCGTAGATGGTTCCGTACCTATGTGCACCGTGCAACCACGCACGGACCAAACGCCCCCGCCGCCCCACCGGAAACGCAGCGGCCCCGCCCCCTCAGGACAAGGGGACGGGGCCGACGGTGCGGGGGTTCCTAGCGCGCTATGAGCGCCCAGGCGACGCCGCGCTGCTCACACCACCAGATGATGCCCCACCGCCACTCGCCGGCCTTGCCCGCGTTCTTGCACTCCAGTTCGGTCCCGTACCAGGCGACGGGATAGAACGGGGTCCGCACCGAGGCAGTCGTCGTGGCTTCGGCGGGGGCCGCCGTGGCAGTCGTGGATGAGACACCGAGGGCCAGCGCGGCGCCGGCGAGGGTGATTCCGATGGCAGTGGCTGAGCGTCTGAACATGAAGAACTCCCTTGTCAGAAGGGGGGACATGAACGGAGCGTGCGCTTGCGGAGGCCGCCCGACCAGCGGCCAAGGAGGAAACTAGCCAAAGTCCCGGAAGGTCGACAAGAGGTCTACACCATTCATTTGACGCCGCGCCGGGATTATCCACATACGCCCCTCGGCCACGCCCGGAGCGACGCCGTTCCTCCAGGTCACACCGGTGAGCGGGCGCCCTCCGGCGGGGGCGGGGCGGGGACGACGGCGGGGGTCGCCATGCCGTTCTCCTCCAGGGCGATGGGGCCCATTTCGACACTGCGGACCAGGACCCCGGGGAAGTCCTCGAACCGACTCAGCGCGTCCGCGACGGCCGCCGTGAGGGTGTCCGCCCAGACGATGCAGATGAACCGGCTGTAGCCCGGCCTCTCGGCCAGCCCCAGGGCTCCGTCATGGAAACGGTCGAGATGGTCCAGAGTGCTGGCCTGCTCCTCAGTCAGCGGGGCATCCAGCACAAGGTTGAAGTACCAGCTGCGCACAGTTCCCATGCCTCTCACACGGACAGCGGCGGAGGCGCGGGAACAACGGCCGGAGTCGCCATGCCGTTCTCCTCCAGCGCCATCTCGTCCAGCTCGACACTCCGGACAAGTACCCCCGGAAGGTCCTCGAACCGGCCCAGCGCGTCGGCAATCGCCTGGGTCAGCGTCTCGGCCTCGAAGGAACACGTGAACCGGGAGTAACCCGGCCTCTCCGCCAGGTGGATGCGCCCGTCGTGGAAGCTGGCCAACTCCGTCAGCCTGTCATCCTGCTCTTCGGTAAGGGCATCCTGAAGGACCAGGCTGAAGTACCAGTTACGCACAGTTCCGATGCCTCTCACACGGACAGCGGCGGAGGTGCCGGGACCACGGCCGGGGTCGCCATGCCGTTCTCCTCCAACGCGATCTCGTCCAGTTCGACACTGCGGACCAGAACACCGGGGAAGTCCTCGAACCGGCCCAGCGCGTCGGCAATCGCCTGGGTCAGCGTCTCGGCCTCGAAGGAGCACGTGAACCGGGAATCGCCCGGCCCCTCCTCCAAGTGGATGCGCCCGTCGTGGAAGCTGGCCAACTCCGTCAGCCTGTCATCCTGCTCTTCGGTAAGGGCATCCTGAAGGACCAGGCTGAAGTACCAGTTACGCACAGTTCCGATGCCTCCGAGTGAATCGATCGATGTCCCGAGCCTCTTCGCTCGGATTCTGCGGGGTGCAGGCCACCGGGTACCTGCGATTGCAGGGACAGCAGACGACGAGCCCCCAGCGGTGCCCCTTCCCCGTATGCGTCACCTTGAGCCCCGCCGCCTCCGCGCGCCTCAGCGCCGCCTCGACGTCCTTCTTCTGGTGCCGGTCACCAAGTCCCATGCCACCACGTCCTAACGCCCCGGCGACAGCACCCGCAGCCGAACAGAAGGCGAGTCGCCCGAACGAGCGACCTCGGCGGGCGCGGCACCGGCGGGTCGGGGCGTACGGGTGAATCTGGCACGGCACCCCGGGGCCCACCCCCGCGTCGCGCGGTCGTTTGGACAGGGTGACCCGGTAGGACCCGCCGAATCGAGGAGCGCCGCCGTTGTCCCCCGCCGCGACCGCTCGTCCGTATCCGCGCGTGCCCGCGTCCCGGCGGCCCGCTCCCCCCAAGGGCACGGCGGGGCCTGGGGCGGGGGCGCGGCTGGTGCGGTCGTTGCGGTGGGCCGGGCCCGCGCTCGCCGGGTATCTGGTGGTGCGGCTCTGCGGGCTGCTGGCCGTCGCCCGGCTGGCGCACGCCCAGGACCACGGGGTCTGGCCGGTGCTCGCCGGCTCCTGGGACTCCCGCTGGTATCTGGACATCGCCGCGCACGGCTACGCGGACGAGCTGGGCACCCGGGTCAACGCCAACAATCTGGCGTTCTTCCCGCTCTACCCCTTCCTGGTCCGGGGGCTCGCCGCCGTCCTGCCCGGGTCGGCCGGATCGGTGGCCCTCGGCGTCGCCGTGGTCTGCTCCGGCGCGGCGGCGTGGGGGATCTTCGCCGTCGGCGACCATCTCCACGGGCGGCGCACCGGCACCCTGCTGGCCATGGTGTGGGGCGCCCTGCCGGTCGCGGTGGTGCAGTGGATGGCGTACACGGAGTCACTGTTCACAGCGTTGACCGCGTGGTCCCTGTACGCGGCGCTCACCCGCCGCTGGCTGCTCGCCGGAGCCCTCGCCTCGCTCGCCGGGCTCACCCGGCCCACCGGGATCGCGGTGGCCGCCGCGATCTCCCTCGCCGCGCTGCTCGCCTGCCGCCGCCGACCCCGCGCACCCGCCGTGGCGGGCGCACTGCTGGCACCGCTGGGGTGGCTCGCGTATCTGATCTGGGTGGGGGTACGGGTGGGCCGCCCGGACGGCTACTTCGCGGTGCAGCGACTCTGGAAGAACGAGTGGGACGGCGGCCGGGCGACCCTGCTGGAACTGCGCCAGCAGCTGGTGTACGCGAGCCGCCCGCCGCTCTTTCTGCTGCTGGTGTCGGCGGTGCTGGTGGTGTCGCTGGTGCTGTACGCGCTGTGTCTGGCCGATCGTCAGCCGCTGCCGCTGCTGGTCCTCAGCGGGGTGCTGCTGCTGGTGGTCCTGGGCAGCGAGGGCGTCTACTTCCCCCGGGCCCGCTTCCTGCTGCCCGCCTTCCCCCTGCTGCTGCCCGTCGCCCGCGCGCTGGCCGGGGCGCGGGCGGTGACGGCGGGGGTGATCCTGACGTCGATGACGGCCCTCTCGGCCTGGGCGGGCGCCTACATGCTCCTGGTGTGGAACGGTCCGCCGTGACAGGGGGAGGCAAAGCCAGTCGGATGTTCCCCGGCCGTTCCCGGCCCCTCAGGAGCCCGAGCGGAGCCCCAGCACACTGTGCAGATAGGGCCCGGCGGGAATATCGGGACGGCCCCTCCGCCGGCGCGCCCCCTCCGCCACCTCCGCGCGCAGCCCGGTGGCCGGTTCACCCAGGACGACGGTGCTGATCACCAGTTCGATCATCAGACAGTCATGGTGGTCGTCGGTTCCGCCGTAGCGCTCCGGGTCGCGTTCGGCCATCGCTCCGATGATCCGCCATCCTCCGCCCTCGGCCGGGGCGAAGGCCGCCTCGAAGATCCCGAGGCCGGTCCAGCTGCGGTGCAGGAAGACGACACCGTCCTCGGTGAAGACGTCCCACTTCTCGTCCATGTCCCCCGAGCGGTAGCCGCTCCGGATGCGTTGCCAGTCGTCCTCCGACCAGATCCGCTGGGGCAGCTCCGACAGCGGACGAGGGTCCGACATCCACTCGACGCCGCAGGCGAAGGAGGAGCGCGTCACGTGTTCGACGGCGGGCATGGCCAGATCCTATAGATGATCATGGCCGGTCCGACGGCGGAAGGCGGGTCAGCCGGTCGCGAAGAGCGCGATCAGCAGCACCGCGCCGGCGGCGATCGGGGCGATCAGTTCGAACGCCCACCGCACCACGGGCTCGCCCTGCGCGGACTTCCGCTCGGCGTGGTGCTCGCAGAGCAGCCGCAGCTCGCGGATGGTCTGGTCGACCTGGGCCTGCTTGATCTCGCCGACCGGGTCGGTGCCGGTCCCGGCGGTCCGGGCGGCCTTCATCTGCTGGCGGTTGGCCTTCTTCCGCTGGCGCAGCGAGACCGGGATGGCCCACATCGGGTACTTGGTCCCGTCCTCGGTGATCACCTCGGACGAGTAGGCGGCGCGGAAGTCGTCCACGGCGCCCCAGGGGATGTCGATGGTACGGAGCGGATTGCGGACCCGTACCCGGTCGTCGCCCGCGAGGACCACGGGCCGCAGGGTGAACGCCAGCACCGACGGCACCACCACGAGCAGCCAGGCGACGGCGAACCAGGGCGTCCGCCCCTCGCCGCGCAGAATGGCGTCCGTGCCCAGCCACAGGGCGAGGCCGAGCAGCAGGACGCCGCCCACCAGTCCGGCGGGGGATCGGAACGCCCGATCCGCGTAGGTGCGCGCCTCGGGAGACTTCGAGCTGGTCATACCCCCGATTCTGCCCCACGGTCCGCCGGGGCCGCGCCCGCCTCCCTGGGAGGACGCCGGGCAGAAGCCGGGATGAGGCCAGGAGGACCCCGGGAGGACCCCGGGAGGACGCCGGGCAGAAGCCAGGAAGACACCGGGCGGAAGCCGAAAGCGGGCGACGGACCCGCATTCCGTCGCTTCTCACACCCCCCTGTACAGGCAGCTACGCGCGTAGATATGCTCCGCTGGTGAGCATGCCCACCGCACCCGCATCCGCCCTCCCGGAGGTCACCGCCTCCGACCAGGCCCTCCGTCGCTTTCTGCACGGGCTCCCGGGGGTCGACCCCGTCGGGCTCGAAGCACGCGCCGCGTCCCTCGGCACGCGGTCGATCAAGACCACCGCCAAGGCGTACGCCATCGATCTGGCGATCTCGATGATCGACCTCACCACCCTGGAAGGCGCCGACACCCCCGGCAAGGTCCGGGCCCTCGCCGCCAAGGCCGTGCACCCCGATCCGATCGACCGGACCACCCCGGCCACCGCCGCCGTCTGCGTCTATCCCGACATGGTGGCGACCGCCAAGGCCGGGCTGAAGGGCTCCGGCGTCAAGGTCGCCTCCGTCGCCACCGCCTTCCCCGCCGGGCGCGCCGCGCTCGATGTGAAGCTCGCCGACACCCGGGACGCCGTCGCCGCCGGGGCGGACGAGATCGACATGGTGATCGACCGTGGTGCCTTCCTCTCCGGGAGGTATCTGAAGGTGTACGAGGAGATCGTCGCCGTCCGGGAGGCCTCGGGCGACGCCCGGCTGAAGGTCATCTTCGAGACGGGCGAGCTGTCGACGTACGACAACATCCGCCGCGCCAGCTGGCTCGGCATGCTCGCGGGCGCCGACTTCATCAAGACCTCCACGGGCAAGGTCGCGGTCAACGCCACCCCGGCCAACACCCTGCTGATGCTGGAGGCCGTGCGTGACTTCCGGCTCCAGACCGGGATCCAGGTCGGGGTGAAGCCCGCCGGAGGCATCCGTACCACCAAGGACGCGATCAAGTTCCTGGTCCTGGTCAACGAGACCGCCGGTCCCGACTGGCTGGACAACCACTGGTTCCGTTTCGGCGCCTCCAGCCTGCTCAACGATCTGCTGATGCAGCGCCAGAAGCTGGCCACCGGCCGCTACTCCGGCCCCGACTATGTGACTGTGGACTGAGCGAGATGACCAGCGATATGACCCAGACAGCGGCGGGCAACCCGTTCGCCTACGCCCCCGCGCCGGAATCCCGCGCGGTCGTCGACATCGCCCCCTCCTACGGCCTCTTCATCGACGGGGAGTTCACGGAGTCCAGCGGCCGGGAGATGCACAAGACCGTCTCCCCCGCGACCGAGGAGGTCCTGGCGGAGTACACCCAGGGCACCGCCGAGGATGTGGAGCGCGCGGTCGCCGCCGCCCGCAAGGCGTTCGGGAAGTGGTCGGCACTGCCCGGCTCCGAGCGCGCCAAGTATCTCTACCGGATCGCCCGGATCATCCAGGAGCGCAGCCGTGAGCTGGCCGTTCTGGAGACCCTGGACAACGGCAAGCCGATCCGCGAGACCCGTGACGCCGACCTTCCGCTGGTCGCCGCGCACTTCTTCTACTACGCGGGGTGGGCCGACAAGCTGGGCCACGCGGGGTTCGGCCCCGACCCCCGTCCGCTGGGTGTCGCGGGCCAAGTCATCCCCTGGAACTTCCCGCTGCTGATGCTGGCGTGGAAGATCGCCCCGGCGCTGGCCACCGGCAATACGGTGGTCCTCAAGCCCGCCGAGACCACCCCGCTCTCCGCGCTCTTCTTCGCGGACATCTGCCGCCAGGCGGGTCTGCCCCGGGGTGTGGTGAACATCGTCACCGGTGACGGCCGTACCGGTGAGGCGCTGGTGACCCACCCCGGCATCGACAAGGCGGCCTTCACCGGCTCCACGGCGGTCGGCAAGGCCATCGCCCGCCAGGTCGCCGGGACCGGCAAGCGGCTCACCCTGGAGCTGGGCGGCAAGGGCGCCAACATCGTCTTCGACGACGCCCCCATCGACCAGGCGGTCGAGGGCATCGTCAGCGGCATCTTCTTCAACCAGGGCCAGGTCTGCTGCGCGGGCTCCCGGCTGCTGGTCCAGGAGTCGATCGAGGAGGAGCTGCTGGACGCGCTGAAGCGCCGGCTCTCCACCCTGCGGCTGGGCGATCCGCTGGACAAGAACACCGATATCGGTGCCATCAACTCCGCCGAGCAGCTGGCCCGGATCACCGCACTGGCGGGTACGGGCGAGGCGGAGGGCGCCGAGCGCTGGTCCGCCCCGTGCGAGCTGCCGTCCTCGGGGTACTGGTTCGCCCCGACCCTC
This sequence comes from Streptomyces sp. NPDC000594, assembly GCF_040299965.1. NCBI lineage: Bacteria > Bacillati > Actinomycetota > Actinomycetes > Kitasatosporales > Streptomycetaceae > Streptomyces > Streptomyces sp. NPDC000594. Next base: position 159,534 of record NZ_JBEPCY010000012.1, read on the forward strand.
TTCACCGGGGTCACCCAGGCGCACACGATCGCCCGGGACGAGATCTTCGGCCCGGTGCTGTCGGTGCTGACCTTCCGTACCCCGGACGAAGCCGTCGCCAAGGCCAACAACAGCCAGTACGGCCTGTCGGCGGGGATCTGGACCGAGAAGGGCTCGCGGATCCTCGCTGTCGCGAGCAAGCTCCGGGCGGGTGTCGTCTGGGCCAATACGTTCAACAAGTTCGACCCGACCTCGCCCTTCGGCGGTTACAAGGAGTCGGGCTTCGGCCGCGAGGGCGGCCGTCACGGCCTGGAGGCTTACCTCGATGTCTGAGATCGCACGACTGAGCGTATTCAAGACGTACAAGCTGTACGTGGGTGGTAAGTTCCCGCGTTCCGAGAGCGGCCGGGTGTACGAGGTGACCGACGCAAAGGGCCAGTGGCTGGCGAACGCCCCGCTCTCCTCCCGCAAGGACGCCCGGGACGCCGTGGTCGCCGCGCGCAAGGCGTTCGGCGGCTGGTCCGGGGCGACCGCGTACAACCGAGGACAGATCCTCTACCGCGCCGCCGAGATGCTGGAGGGCCGCCGGGCGCAGTTCGTCACCGAGGTCGCCCAGGCCGAGGGGATCTCCAAGACGAAGGCGGCGGCGCAGGTCGACGCGGCCGTCGACCGTCTGGTCTGGTACGCCGGGTGGACCGACAAGATCGCCCAGGTCGTCGGCGGGGCCAACCCGGTGGCGGGGCCGTTCTTCAATCTCTCCACCCCGGAGCCGACCGGTGTGGTCGCCGTCCTGGCCCCGCAGGAGTCGTCCTTCCTGGGTCTGGTCTCGGTGATCGCCCCGGTGATCGCCACCGGTAACACCGCCGTGGTCGTGGCGAGCGAGCGGGCCCCGCTGCCCGCGCTCTCCCTGGGCGAGGTGCTGGCCACCTCGGATCTGCCCGGCGGTGTGGTCAATGTCCTCTCCGGCCGTACGGCGGAACTGGCCGCGCCGCTCGCCGCGCACCAGGACGTCAACGCGATCGATCTCACCGGCGCGGGCCCCGAGCTGGCCCGGGAGCTGGAGACGGCCGCCGCCGACAACCTCAAGCGGGTGCTGCGGCCCCGGCCCGATGCCGACGAGTGGACCGCCGACCCCGGTACCCGCCGGATGACCGCGTTCCTGGAGACCAAGACGGTCTGGCACCCCACGGGCGCGCTGGGCGCGGCCGGTTCCTCGTACTGAGGACCGCCGGAGTAGAGGAACAAGACGCCGGGGCGGTCGCGGAGACCGGCCCGGCGTCTGTCGTGTCTACAGCGGTGTGTCTACAGCGGCAGCTGGCCCACCACCCCGCCGATCAGCGGCAGCTCGCTGAGCGAGGCGCCCTGGGCCAGCGGCCCGGTGGCCGCCTCGGTGGAGATCGGCTTGAAGTCGGCGATCTGGGTCGCGACCCCATTGGCGAGCGGGTCGACACCGGTCTTGGCCAGCGGGTTCAGCTGGAGCCTGGTCAGCTCCCCGAGGCCGGTCACCGAATTGGTGACCACCCCGGTCAGCGGTCCCAGCGCGTCCGCCGGGCCGGCCGCCGTGGCGGTACCCGGGGCCGGGGCCGGGGCGACCGGTACGGGTGCCGCGTGCGCGGCGGTGGCGCCCGCGCCGAGGGAGGCGGCCACCGCCGCCATGGTCAGTCCGGCGCGCAGGGTGACCCGCCGGGGATGGGGTGAAGCGTGACGTGCCATGGATCGAGGCTCCCGCCTGGGTGAGCACCCGGACGGCGCCCGGATGTCCGTATGTGTCATCGGAAGGGCACCGAGCGTAGTTGAGATGTGATTCTCCCTCCACCGCTCTCCCCGGAGGGTCCCCTTCACGGGTCAATGCCTCACACTGGTGTCCCGTGACTGCCTCCCCCACGCCGACGCGTGTCGTACTGCTCACGGGTCCCTCCGGTTCCGGAAAGAGCTCCCTCGCCGCCCGTACGGGACTGCCCGTACTGCGCCTGGACGACTTCTACAAGGAGGTCGGCGACCCCACTCTGCCGCTGGTCGCGGGGGGTACGGACATCGACTGGGACTCCCCGCTCTCCTGGGACACCGAGACGGCGGTGGCCGCCATCGCCGAGCTGTGCGGCACCGGGCGTACCGCCGTACCGGTGTACGACATCGCCGCCAGCGCGCGGACGGGGAGCACCGTCTTCGAGAGCGGCGGCGCGCCGGTCGTGGTCGCGGAGGGGATCTTCGCCGCCGAGCTGGTGGACCGCTGCCGGGAGCTGGGGCTGCTGGCGGACGCGCTCTGTCTGCGCGGCCGTCCCTCGACCACGTTCCGCCGCCGTCTGGCGCGTGATCTGCGGGAGGGACGGAAGTCGGTCGGGTTCCTGCTGCGGCGGGGGTGGCGGCTGATGCGCGCGGAGCGTTCCATCGTGGCCCGTCAGGCGGGTCTGGGGGCGTATCCCTGTGGACGGGACGAGGCACTGGGCCGGGTCGCGGCGGCGGTGGCGGGCGACCGCGCGGACCACCCGGGGTGTCAGGAGCACCCGGGGCATCAGGACCGCCCGGCGCGCCAGGGGCGGCGGCAGCGCCGTACCCCCGCCCGGCAGGGCTGACAGGGCCGAAGCAACCGAAAACCGGGGAAGCCGAAGCCGGGGAAGCGGAAGCCGGGGAAGCGGAAAGAAGCCAAAAAGAAGAGCGGAATCGGACAAGACCCCCCGGCCCGTCCGATCCCGCTCTCCCCCGTTGCCCCCGTGAGCCGCGTGGGTCCCCCGACCCTCGTGGCTCCCCCCTTGTGCACCGTCGCTCCCCCGAGTCGACGGCCCCCCTCACTTCCCCCGTTCGGGTCACCCCGGTATTTCCCCCGTGGGGTTCCCCGTGCCTTCAGGCCACCAGCTCGCCGAAGGACTCCTCCTCGTCACGGCCGAAGCTGAGGACCTGGTCCTCGCGGAGCCGGCGGAGCGACCGCCAGATGCTCGACTTCACCGTGCCGACACTGATGTCCAGGATCTTCGCGATCTCCGGGTCGGTGCGTCCCTCGTAGTACCGCAGGACCAGCATCGTCCGCTGGAGTTCGGGCAGCCTGGCCAGCGCCTGCCAGAGCACCGCACGCAGCTCGGTCCCCCGCATCGCGTCGGTGTCGCTCGCCGTCTCCGGCAGCTCCTCCGTGGGGTACTCGTTGAGCTTGCGCCGGCGCCAGGCGCTGATGTGCAGATTGGTCATGGTCCGGCGGAGATAGCCGCCGACGGCCGCCTTGTCGCTGATCCGCTCCCAGGCGCGGTACGTGGAGAAGAGCGCGCTCTGGAGCAGGTCCTCGGCCTCGAAGCGGTCACCGGTGAGGTGGTAGGCGGTCGCGTACAGGGAGGAACGACGTTCCTGCACATAGGCGGTGAACTCCGCCTCGGTCAGGCTCGGCCGTCCCCCGTTCTCCCGGTACGGGACCGCCCCGGTCCCCGTGCTCCCCGTGTTCGCGTCAACGACCGTCATGTACGACGGCTTGTGCTGACGCCCGGTGCCGCGCACGCACCCCCGTCCGTTCACGGCACCGGACTTCTCCGTGGTCCGCCCGACGTCGTGCAGACGCGTGACAACTGCGCTTGAGGTGGTGCTGTGCAGTGCGTTCATCCCGCGCCCCCCGTCGAGTGGATTCCGTTCCCGTCCATGTGCCAGCAACTTTGCCCAGGCAGTTTCATGGCGGTGTCCGCCGACTGTCACAGAGCTGTCACAGGGGAAGGGGTGAACACTCATGTGACGGCTGGGGCACGGCTGGCGGGGGAGGACGGATCGGGGAGGGCCGGAGCGCTCCCGCCGCCGGGCCATGGGCGCCCCCGCCGCCGGGGCATGGGGGCGGCGGTCGAAGTCCGGCGGGGGCATGGGCCAGAATGGCCCTGTGCCTTTCCTGTTGCTGATCGAGGACGACGACGCCATCCGCACGGCCCTCGAACTCTCGCTCTCCCGCCAGGGCCACCGTGTGGCCACCGCGGCGACGGGCGAGGACGGCCTGAAGCTGCTCCGGGAGCAGCGACCGGATCTGATCGTGCTGGATGTGATGCTGCCCGGGATCGACGGCTTCGAGGTGTGCCGCCGTATCCGGCGCACCGACCAGCTGCCGATCATTCTGCTGACCGCCCGCAGCGATGACATCGACGTGGTGGTGGGCCTCGAATCCGGTGCGGACGACTATGTCGTCAAGCCGGTCCAGGGGCGGGTGCTGGACGCCCGTATCCGCGCGGTGCTGCGCCGGGGCGAGCGGGAGGCCACCGACTCGGCCACCTTCGGCTCCCTGGTGATCGACCGCTCCGCCATGACGGTGACCAAGAACGGTGAGGATCTCCAGCTCACCCCGACCGAGCTGCGGCTGCTCCTGGAGCTGAGCCGCCGCCCCGGGCAGGCGCTCTCCCGGCAGCAGCTGCTGCGGCTGGTGTGGGAGCACGACTATCTCGGCGACTCCCGGCTGGTGGACGCGTGTGTCCAGCGGCTGCGGGCGAAGGTGGAGGACGTGCCGTCCTCGCCGACCCTGATCCGTACCGTGCGCGGTGTGGGCTACCGGCTGGACGCGCCCCAGTGACCCTCCGTACCACCACCGGCGCCTCCCCACAGCCCGCCGTGCGCATGCGCCGTGCGAAGGGCGCCGGCCGGTGAGCGGAGCCGCCAAGCGCGCGATAGTCGCCGGGCTGCGCTGGACGAGTCTGCGGCTGCGGCTGGTCGTGGTCTTCGCCGCGGTCGCGCTGACCGCCGCCGTCTCCGCCTCGGGGATCGCCTACTGGCTCAACCGCGAGGCCGTGCTCACCCGGGTGCAGGACTCCGCGCTGGAGAGCTTCCGCAAGGACATGCAGAGCCGCGCCGCCGCGCTGCCGCTCCTCCCCTCCCAGGAGGAACTGGAGTCCACCGCCCACCAGATGGCCAACGGCAAGGCGGGGTACGGGGTCCTGCTCCTCGGCGAGCGGGCGAAGGGCAAGCCGGTCGTGGGCACCTCCGACCAGGACCGCTACACGCTCGACCAGGTCCCGCGGACCCTGCGGACCGCCGTGAACAAGCGGCAGCCGACGGGTTCGGGCAACTCGGCCCCGTACCACCTCTACTGGCAGCGCACCGAGCTGCGCGGCACGCCGTACCTGGTGGGCGGCGCCCGGATCGTGGGCGGCGGCCCGACCGGCTATGTCTTCAAGTCGCTGGAGAACGAGCGCGAGGACCTCATCACGCTGGGCTGGTCGCTGGGGATCGCGACCTCGCTGGCGCTGGTGGGTTCGGCGCTGCTGGCGCAGGCCGCGGCGACGACCGTACTGCGCCCGGTGCGCCGGCTCGGGGAGGCCGCGCGCCGGCTGGGCGAGGGGAAGCTGGACACCCGGCTGCGCGTCTCGGGCACCGATGAACTGGCGGAGCTGGCCCGGACCTTCAACAGAACGGCGGAGGCGCTGGAGAAGAAGGTCGCCGACATGAGCGCCCGGGAGGAGTCCAGCCGCCGTTTCGTGGCGGACATGTCGCATGAGCTGCGGACCCCGCTGACGGCGCTGACCGCCGTCACCGAGGTGCTGGAGGACGAGATCGACACCCTGGACCCGATGATCGCCCCCGCCGTGAATCTGGTGGTGAGCGAGACCCGCCGGCTCGGTGTCCTGGTGGAGAATCTGATGGAGGTCACCCGCTTCGACGCGGGCACCGCCAAGGTCGTGCTGGACACGGTCGATGTCGCGGACCAGGTGACGGCCTGTATCGACGCACGGGCCTGGCTGGACGCGGTGGAGCTGGACGCCGAGCGCGGGATCATGGTCCGCCTCGACCCCCGGCGGCTCGATGTGATCCTGGCGAATCTGATCGGCAACGCGCTCAAGCACGGCGGTTCGCCGGTACGGGTCGCGGTGCGGACCGCCGGGAACGAGCTGCTGATCGAGGTGCGGGACCACGGGCCCGGCATCCCCGCCGAGGTGCTGCCGCATGTCTTCGACCGCTTCTACAAGGCGAGCGCCTCCCGGCCCCGCTCGGAGGGGAGCGGTCTCGGCCTGTCGATCGCAATGGAGAACGCGCTGGCCCACGGCGGCACCATCACCGCGGCCAACTCCCCCGACGGCGACGGCGCGGTCTTCCTGCTGCGGCTGCCGCAGGACACCCCCGTACCCAAGGAGGATCCCATCGGCACCGCCGGTACCGCCGGGGACGGGACCGGGGACACGGCGGACGCCCCCGACGGCGAGGCGCCCGGAGAGGGGAACGCACGGTGAGGACGGGGCTCGCGGTGAGGACGGGGCTCGCGGGGCCGCGTGCCGCCCTGGTGCTGGCGGCGGGCGCGCTGCTGCTCGCCGGGTGCGGGATCAGGACCACCCAGGTGCCGGTGGACGCCGGTCCCGCGCCGTCCCGGCTGCCGTGCGCGGTGAGCGGGGAGACGGCGGCGGAGGGCTTTCCGCACCGGGTGCACCTGGTGTGCGCCTCCCGGCTGAAGGCGGTGGACCGGTCGGTCGAGCCGCCCGCCGACGGGGCGCCCGACGGACAGGTACGCGTCGCCCGGCTGCTCCTGGACGAGTTGGAGCGGGAGCCGTCGGCGGCGGAGCGGGAGGCCGGGTTCACCACCGATGTGCCCGGCCCCATCGGAGTGCGCGGGGCGCGCCCCGGGGACCCGGCGGGCACCCTGCGGCTGAGCCGTCAGCCGGAGGACCTGCCGGGGGCGGCGCTGGCGCAGATCGTCTGCACCTTCGCGGAGAGCCAGGCGGCGGCGGCCGGGGGCGCGGTGATCCTCGGCGGGCCCGGGGAGTATCCGGCCCGGGGGTACTCCTGTCCGGAGCGGATCCGGGAACGGCCGGGCGAGCCGGTGCCGACGCTCTCACCGCTGCCCTCCCCGGCGGCGGGCGTGCCGCCGGCCGCAGGCCTCCACGCCCCGGTCACGGGCGCCGGAGCGCCCGTCGGCGGCCTGGGATGAGCCCCGGGGCGCGAGTCCTCCGTACGCCCCCGCCGGGGCGGGAGGAGCCGACGGTGGGAGGGGCGGGACATACGGGGAACCGTTTCCGGGGTGCCGCGCGTCTTGTGTGCCGTGCAGGGTCAAGGTAAGAGCGGCAAAGCCGCGATCCGGTTGCGTGTGGCGGGGGTCGTCCTCCTCCTCGCGCACTTGCTGCTCGTCTGCTGGCTGACGCTGCGCCCGCTGGACGTTCCCTGGGTGACCCCGGCCAATCTGGAGCTGTTCGCCGGGATCCGGGCCGATCTGGAGCTGCCCCCGGCGGACGCGGCGGTGCGGATCGGCGGGGGGCTGCTGCTGCTCTCCCCGCTGGGGGTGCTGCTGCCGATGGCGGGCGGACGGCTGATGGTCTCCCCGGTGGCGTCGCTGGCGCGGACGGCCGCCGCGGGGGCGCTGATCTCGCTCGCGATCGAGCTGCTCCAGACCGGGGTGCCGGGGCGGGTGATGAACGTCGACTCGCTGCTGCTGAACACCACCGGGGTCGTGGTCGCGCATCTGCTGGTGGTGCCGCTGGCGCGGGTCCGGCTGCGGCGTGCCCACCACGGATCACGGTCGCGGTCGCGGACGGTGGCCCGGAGAACTCCGCTGGATCAGGCGTCCGCCGTGTCCTCGGCGGCCTCGGCGGCCCAGGGGCGAGCGGTCGCGCTCTCGCAGGCCAGGCGGAACGCCGCAGGCGGCGGCCAGGGTGCGCGGGAGGAGCGGGGCGAGCGGGGCACTCAGGGCCCGACCCCGAAGATTTCCAGGGTAGGGATCGCCCCTTAGAGGGACGCTCTGTCCTGTTCTGTACGGGCATCATGGAGCCATGGGGTACATCCGGCGGTCCGGGTGGCCCCGGAGGGCCGGGGAGTCCGGCCCGTCCACGGATCACTGCCCACGGATCACCGTCCACGGACGACTGTCCACCGCTCACTGCCCACGGATCACTGTCCACCGCTCACGAAGGAGCACACCATGTCCGCACTTGTCCGCCCCAGCGAGGGACGCATGATCGGCGGGGTGTGCGCGGGGCTGGCCCGGCGCTTCGGCACCTCCGCCGCCACCGTGAGGGTGGTCTTCGCGGTGTCCTGTCTGCTGCCGGGCCCGCAGATCCTGCTGTACGGGGTGTTGTGGGCGGTGCTGCCGTCCGAGGCCAAGGCGGCGGCCCGGGCGGCCAAGGCGGCCGGGACGACCTGGTAGCCCGACGCACACACATGGGGCGCGCACCGGAGATCGGTGCGCGCCCCATGGCGCTGCCGGGCCGCCGTACAGGGGGAAGGGACGGCGGACGGGCCCGGTCGCCCTCAGGCGGGCTGCGACCCGGTGTTCAGCTGGGGGGTCAGATTGAGCGGGGCGGGGGCGAGCTTGCCCAGCTCACCCACCGGGAGGCCGCCGAGCAGGCTGCTCAGCACCTCCTGGGAGGCGCCGGGGGCCATCGCCCGGGTGGTGGCAGTGCTGAGGGTGCCGGGCACCGTGGAGGCGCCCTCCACCAGGGCGGACTGGGCGCTGGAGCGGACCCCGTGGAGGGTCTGGGGGGCACCGGCCGGGAGCTTGCTCACGACCTTCTGGACCGGCACCACCGAGGTGACGGCGTCGAGCGAGGTGACCTCCTCCAGGGAGGGGGCGGGCGGCGGGGCGGCGCAGGCGGTGCCCGCGGCGGCGGCGGCGAAGGCGGCGCCGAGAGCGGCGGCGCCGAGGGACCTGGCGGCAGAATGCTTCATCAGGAGTATGTCCTCGGAAAGCGAATGACAGCGAATGAGGGGAATGACAGGGGACGGCCGTGGCATCGGAAAGGGAAACAGCGGCTCCGTAAACTAGGCACACCGCCGCCGGGGAGGCAAACACCCCGCAGCTGCGCGGCGTTCACCTCTTCCGGTGCTTCCGCCCCTCTTCCTTTACCGGCGCCGTCAGCTTTCCCTGGGGGCGGATTCGCTGGTCGCGACGGTCTGCGAGAACAGCCATTCGGATTTCAGCTCCGCATATCCGGGCTTGATCACATCATTGATCATGGCCAGCCGTTCATCGAAAGGAATGAACGCGGATTTCATGGCATTGACGGTGAACCACTGCATGTCGTCGAGCGAGTATCCGAACGCCTCGGTCAGCCGCTCGAACTCCTGGGACATGCTGGTCCCCGACATCAGACGGTTGTCGGTGTTGACCGTGGCCCGGAAATGGAGACGGCGGAGCAGCCCGATGGGGTGGTCCGCGTAGGAGTCGACGGCGCCGGTCTGGATATTGGAGGTGGGGCAGAGTTCCAGCGGGATCCGCTTGTCGCGCACATAGGCGGCGAGCCGGCCCAGGCGGACCGTGCCGTCGTCGTCGACGGTGATGTCGTCGACGATACGGACGCCATGGCCGAGCCGGTCGGCGCCGCACCACTGGAGCGCCTGCCAGATCGACGGCAGTCCGAACGCCTCGCCCGCGTGGATGGTGAAGTGGTTGTTCTCCCGCTTCAGGTATTCGAAGGCGTCCAGATGGCGGGTGGGCGGATAGCCGGCCTCGGCCCCGGCGATGTCGAAGCCGACAACGCCGTCGTCCCGGTGGCGGTTGGCGAGTTCGGCGATCTCCAGGGAGCGGGCGGCGTGCCGCATCGCGGTGAGCAGGGCGCCGACCCGGATGCGCCGGCCGTCCTGGCGGGCCAGCCGCTCGCCCTCCCGGAAGCCCTCGTTCACCGCGGCCACCACCTCTTCGAGGGTGAGCCCGCCCGCCAGATGCTGTTCGGGGGCGTAGCGGATCTCCGCGTACACCACCCCGTCCTCGGCGAGGTCCTCGGCGCACTCGGCGGCGACCCGGAAGAGCGCGTCGGCGGTCTGCATCACGGCGCAGGTATGGGCGAAGGTCTCCAGATAGCGCTCCAGCGAGCCGGAGTCGGCCGCGTCGTGGAACCACGTCCCGAGCCGGTCGGGCTCGGTCTCGGGGAGCGCCGTGTAGCCGCCCGCCCGGGCGAGGTCGACGACCGTACCGGGGCGCAGCCCGCCGTCGAGATGGTCGTGGAGGAGCACCTTCGGGGCACGGCGGATCTGCTCCGCGGTGGGGGTGTTCAGGGGCTTGGTCTCCATTCGCGCACTCTAGCCCCGCCGGGGAGAAGGGGCCTGGGGCGCTCCGTAACAATGCCCGCGCATACGGGTGGCTGGGCGTTCCGCTTCTGCCAGTGTTCTGCCATGGCAGACCGTGCACTGCCCCGCTGGTGGGGGCGTCGTCAGGAGCAGGGATCGCCACGGGCGCGGGAAGCGCGACGGGCGGGCGCAGACGGGACGGAACGGAGGGAGCGGGCGGAGCGGCTGGAACCAGGAGGGCGGGGGGAGCGGGTGGACCCGGGGCGGCTGGGGCGGCCCTTCCGGCAGAGCGCTCCGCCGCCGGGCGGGGCCCCGATGGTGGGCGGGGTGGTCCTGCTGCTGCCCGACGGGGAGGCGGACTCGGAGCGCGGTCCGTCCCGCTGGGCGCTGGGCCGGTCGCTGCCGCTGGGCCGGTCGCTGGCCCGTGCGGGCTCCCCCTACGGTCTGGTGGTGCACCCGGTGCGCTACCGGGTACGGGGGTGGAACGGCGCCGAGGCCCGGCTCGCGGCCGACGCGACCGAGGCGGCCGAGGAAGTGGTGCGGCGGTACGGGGACGTTCCGGTCTGTCTGGCCGGGCACGGGTTCGGCGGCCGGGCGGCGCTGCGGGCGGCGGACCATGCCTCGGTGGGGTCGGTCCTGGCGCTGGCGCCCTGGCTGCCCGCCGGTGAGCACGAACCGCCGGAGCCGGTGAAACAGCTGGTGGGGCGGCAGGTGCTGATCGTGCATGGCACCAATGACCAGCGGACGTCCCCGGATCTGTCGTACCGGCTGGCCGAGCGGGCGAAGAAGGTGAACCGGAACATATGCCGCTTCGAGGTGCACACGGACGGCAACGCGCTGCGGCAGCACCATGCGGAGGTGCTGGCGCTGGCGACGGACTTCGTCCTCGGGTCGCTCTTTCCGCACCCCTATGCCCGGCCGGTCGCGGACGCGCTGGCCGCGCCGCCGCCGCTGGGGCTGAGGATGCCGCTGGCGGCGGGGTTCGGGCGGTCGCTGCGGCCCTGACCCGCCGGTGACCCCGGGCCGATACGGCCCTCCTCCGGGCCCGGCGAGGCCCGGGGGGTCACTCCGGCAGGCCCGGGAGCAGCCGGCCCCGGCGGGAGAGCAGGAACTTCTTGAACGCGGCGACGGGGGCGGTGTCGGGATGCCCGTCCAGCCAGGCGACCCCGATCTCCCGTACCGCCCTCGGCGCCGTCACCGTCAGCTCCACCACCCCGGGCCGGGCCACCGCCGGCGGGGGCAGCAGCGCGACCCCGAGCCCGGCGGCGACCAGCCCCCGCAGGGTCTCGGCCTCCTCCCCCTCGAAGGCGACCTTGGGGGTGAATCCGGCCTGGGCGCAGAGATCGTCGGTGATCCGGCGCAGCCCGTACCCCGGTTCCAGGGTGACGAAGACGTCCTCGGCGGCCTCGGCGAGCCGGACCCTGCGGCGGCGGGCGAGCCGGTGGTCGTCGGGGACCACGAGCCGCAGCCGCTGTTCGTCCAGGCGCCGGGCGACCAGGTCGGGGGCGTCGGGGACGGGAGAGGTCAGACAGAGGTCGAGATCGCCGGAGCGCAGCCCGCCGAGCATCGCCTCGCCGTAGTTCTGCACCAGGGTGAAGCGGACCTTCGGATGGTCGGCACGGAAGGCCCGCAGCAGCCCGGGGACCGTCTCCGAGCCCATGGTGTGCAGAAAGCCGAAGGCGACCTTCCCGGCGCGCGGGTCGGCGTCGGCGCGGACCACCTCGGCGGCCCGCTCGACCTCGGCGAGGGCCCGTTCGACGGCGCCGAGGAAGGTGCGCCCGGCGGGGGTGAGGGAGACCGTACGGCCCCTGCGGGCGAAGAGGGCGACCCCCAGATCGCGCTCCAGCCGGACCATCGCCCGGGAGAGCGTCGACTGGGGGACGCCCATCTCCAGTGAGGCCCGGGTCACATGCTCCTGGCGGGCGACCCCGGCGAAGTACGCGAGGCGCGGCACCAGCAGCAGTGCGGTGTCCTCGGTGAAATCCTCGGTTGCTTCTTCGTAACTGCCGTGTGACAGCCGAGGCTGTGAGCTGCGTTCATGCACCATGGGAACGATTATCGGCATTCCATGCATTGGACGCATGAAAAGGTTCGGTCGTACGTTCGTGGCATGCCTGCTGCCAGTACCAAGGCGTCCACCACGGTGGGCGCCGCCGCCGACCCCGCTTCCTCCCTCCTCGCCCCGGGCCGCCCCGGCTACCGCCGGATGAGCCTCGCGCTCTTCGCCGCCGGTGTGGCGGCCTTCGCCCTCCTCTACTCCACGCAGGCACTGCTGCCCGCGATCTCCGCCGACTACGGCGTGAGCGCGTCGGCGGCGAGCTGGACGGTCTCGGCCGCGACGGGCGCGCTGGCCCTCTTCGTCCTGCCGCTCTCGGCGCTCTCCGAGCGCTACGGGCGGCGCACCATGATGACGCTCTCCCTCACCGTCGCCGTCGGCCTCGGGCTGCTGGTGCCCTTCGCGCCGAGCCTGGAGTGGCTGGTGGCGCTGCGGGCCCTCCAGGGCGCGGCGCTGGCCGGGCTGCCCGCCTCCGCGATGGCCTATCTCGCCGAGGAGGTGCGGCCCAAGGCGCTGGTCGCCGCGATCGGTCTCTTTGTCGCGGGCAACAGCGTCGGCGGGATGAGCGGCCGGATCGTCACCGGCTGGGCGTCCCAGCTCTGGGGCTGGCGGGCGGGGCTGCTCGCGGTCGGTCTGCTGGCGCTCCTGGGCGCGGTCGCCTTCCGGCTGCTGCTCCCGAGGCCCCAGCACTTCACCGCCGGGACGCTGAGCCCCCGGGCGCTGGCGGCGACCGTGCGCGGCCATCTGTCGGATCCGCTGCTGCTGCGGCTGTACGCGATCGGCGCGCTCTTCATGACCGTCTTCGGCGCGGTCTACACGGTGATCGGCTACCGGCTGGTGGCGGAGCCGTTCGGTCTCGCACAGGGTGTGGTGGGCTCGGTCTTCCTCGTCTATCTCGTCGGTACCGCCTCCTCGGCGGCGGCGGGGCGGCTGGTGAACCGGCTCGGCCGGCGCGGGGCGCTCTATCTGGCGGTCACCACCACGGCGGCGGGGCTGCTGCTCTCCCTCTCCACCGAGCTGGTGATGGTGCTGGCCGGTCTGGTGCTGATCACGGCGGGCTTCTTCGCCGGGCACGCGGTCGCCTCGGCGGCGGTGAGCCGTACCGCCACCACCGGCCGGGCGCAGGCGTCCGCGCTCTACCAGTCGGCGTACTACCTGGGCAGCAGCGTCGGCGGCACCCTGGGGGCCATCGCCTTCCACTCCGGCGGCTGGGCCGGGACGGTGGGGCTGGCGCTGCTGGCGGTCGCCGGAGTCGTCTCGATCACCCTCTACGGCACCCGGGTGGCGCGCGCCGAGCGGCGCTCGCTGGTGGTGGCGGGCTCGGTGCCGGTGGCCCGCTGAGCCGTCGGCGGCGTCGACATCGGCGATCCACTGATCCATTTTCCGCCAACCTGCCCGCGATGTAGCGAGATCGAGACATTTTCCCGTACAACGGGGGGTCCCGTATCGTCGTCGTACGGTGTGAGCAACCGCACTCCAGCGGTGTGCGAAGGGGGAGTTGAGAGTGGTGGGGAACGTGATACGTGAGGGACGGAGATCGGCGCGCCGGGCGGGTGTGCTGCTCGGTCTGACCGGGCTGCTGGTACCGCTGACGATGGCGATCGGCGCCGGTCCGGCCGCCGCGGCGCCCGCGTGCAACGCGAAGAAGGGCCCGCATCAGAAGCAGGTGGAGAAGTTCCTGGGCCGCCCGGTGGACGGCAAGCAGTCCAAGGCCGACTGCCGGGCGATCCGGGCCTTCCAGCAGAAGCACGGCATCAGCCCGGGGATCGGCTACGCGGGCCCGCTCACCTGGCAGGTCATGAACACGATGATCCAGCAGGACGCGGCCGGGAAGAACCCCAACAAGGCGGGCAAGTGCCCGGTGAACAAGGGCCGGATCGCCTGTGTCGACCTCACCCGCCAGCTGAGCTGGATCCAGGACGGCAGGACGCTGAAGTTCGGCCCGGTGCCGGTGCGGACCGGACGGGACGGCGAGGAGACCCGTGGCGGGCTGAAGCAGATCTACTGGCGGAACATCGACCATGTCTCGTCCATCTATGACGTGCCGATGCCGTACGCGCAGTTCTTCGACGGCGGGCAGGCGTTCCACTCGACCACCAAGTCGATGTGGAATCCGCCGGGGTCGGCCGGGTGCGTCAATATGCGTCCCTCGGATGCCAAGACCTACTGGAACATGCTGAAGAACGGCGACGACGTGTATGTCTACGGCCGGAAGCCCGGCACCTGAGCCACCGCGGCCGGTCCGCTCCGGTAGGTTGCCCGCCACAGCGGTAGTGGCTCGACGGCCAGGGGTGACAGGGGTGGGTGGACCCGATGGGTGACGCGGCGACGGGGCAGGGCCTCGACACGGAGTTGGAGAAGTACCGGCGGGAGCTGACGGGGTACTGCTACCGGATGCTCGGCTCGTCCTTCGAGGCGGAGGACGCGGTCCAGGACACGCTGGTACGGGCCTGGCGGAGCCTGGACGGGTTCGAGGGGCGTTCGTCGCTGCGGTCCTGGCTGTACCGCATCGCGACGAACGTCTGTCTCGACATGCTGCACGCGGGCAACCGCCGGGCCCGCCCGATGGATCTGTCCGCGCCCACCCCGGTCGACCGGGCGCAGCTGCGGACCCGTCCGGAGGAGACCTGGCTGGAGCCGGTGCCCGACGGGCGGATCCTGCCGTCGGTGGCGGACCCGGCGGAGCGGGCGGTGCAGCGGGAGACCATCCGGCTGGCCTTTGTCGCCGCCCTCCAGCATCTGCCGCCGAAGCAGCGGGCGGTGCTGATCCTCCGCGAGGTGCTGGCCTGGCAGGCGTCCGAGGTGGCACAGCTCCTGGACACCTCGGTGGCGGCGGTCAACAGCGCGCTCCAGCGGGCGCGGGCGACCCTGGCGGAGTCGCCGCCCGCGCGGAGCGACCCCGCCGACCCCCTGGACGAGGAGCAGCGCAAGCTGCTGGAGCGGTATGTGGCCGCGTTCGAGGGGTACGACATGGAGGCCCTGAAGCGGGTCCTGCACGATGACGCGACCCTCTCCATGCCGCCGTACGACCTGTGGCTGCGGGGCCACGAGAACATCGTGGGCTGGCTGCTGGGCACCGGCTCGGTCTGTATCGGCTCCCGGCTGGTGCCGACGACCGCCAATGGGATGCCCGCCTTCGCCCACTACCACGTGGCGGAGGACGGCCTGCCGGGTCACACCGCCTGGGCGCTGATGGTGATGGATCTGCGCGAGGGGCGGGTCGCCGGGATCCATTCCTTCCTGGACACCGCGCGGCTCTTCCCGCACTTCGACCTGCCGCTGCGGCTGGAGCCCGCCGGCTAGGAAACCCTAGGACGCCCCCGGGGGCTCGGCGAGGGAGCCGAGCCCCGTCAGGGCGAGCAGCTCCCGTATCCCGCTCCCCGCGTTCACCACCCGTACCTCCCGCCCGGCCCGCCGCGCGGTGAGCCGCAGCCTGGCCAGCGCCTCCACCACGGCGAGATCGGCCCGCTCCACGGCCCCGAGATCGCACACCACACTCCGCGCGCCACCCCCGTACAACGCGCTCAGCCGCGCACACAGCCCCGGCACATCCGCGAGCCCCACCCGCGCGGGCATCACCAGAACAGATCGGGGGCCGGTCTCCCCGGCGGTGTCAGCACTCATGCCCCCTGAGACCGGCGGGCCGTCCCCGACTCATCGGTGCGACCCGGGGTGAACGGGACCGGCGCGGGGCCGGGTCCCGTTCACCTGTACGGGTCGTGCGAGCCGGTACGGGAAACGCAGGGTCAGGCGATACGGTCCAGCACGATCGGGGAGGGGGTGAAGCCCGTGCCGGCGGGGGCGATGTCGTAGGACGAGCCCAGGGCGGCGAGGGCGTAGTCGAACTTCTCCGGGGTGTCCGTGTGCAGGGTCAGCAGGGGGGTGCCCGCGGTGACGGTGTCGCCGGGCTTGGCGTGGAGTTCGACGCCCGCGCCCGCCTGGACCGGGTCCTCCTTGCGGGCGCGGCCGGCGCCCAGGCGCCAGGCGGCGATGCCGATGTCATAGGCGTCGAGGCGGGTGAGGACACCCGAGGCGGGGGCGGTGATCACATGGCGCTCCCGGGCGGTGGGCAGCTCGGCGTCCGGGTCGCCGCCCTGGGCGGAGATCATCCGGCGCCAGACGTCCATCGCGGAGCCGTCCGCGAGCGCCTTCGCCGGGTCGGCGTCCTTGATTCCGGCCGCGTCCAGCATCTCCCGGGCGAGCGCCAGGGTCAGCTCCACCACATCGGCCGGGCCGCCGCCCGCGAGGACCTCGACGGACTCACGGACCTCCAGGGCGTTGCCCGCGGTGAGGCCGAGCGGGGTCGCCATGTCGGTGAGGAGCGCCACCGTGCGCACCCCGCTGTCGGTGCCCAGCGCGACCATGGTGGAGGCCAGCTCCCGGGCGTCCTCGATGTTCTTCATGAAGGCGCCGGAGCCGACCTTGACGTCCAGCACCAGGGAGCCGGTGCCCTCGGCGATCTTCTTGGACATGATGGAGGAGGCGATCAGCGGGATCGCCTCGACCGTGCCGGTGACATCGCGCAGCGCGTAGAGCTTCTTGTCGGCGGGGGCCAGCCCGTCGCCCGCCGCGCAGATCACCGCGCCGGTGGTGTCGAGGACGTCCAGCATCTCCTCGTTGCTCAGCAGCGCCCGCCAGCCGGGGATGGACTCCAGCTTGTCCAGGGTGCCGCCGGTGTGGCCGAGGCCCCGGCCGGAGAGCTGCGGCACGGCCGCGCCGCACGCGGCGACCAGCGGGGCGAGCGGCAGGGTGATCTTGTCGCCGACCCCGCCGGTGGAGTGCTTGTCGGCGGTGGGACGGGAGAGCGTGTCGAAGTTCATCCGCTCACCGGAGGCGATCATGGCCGCGGTCCAGCGGGCGATCTCGGTGCGGTTCATGCCGTTGAGCAGGATCGCCATCGCCAGGGCGGACATCTGCTCGTCGGCGACCACGCCCCGGGTGTAGGCGTCGATGACCCAGTCGATCTGCTCGGGGCTCAGCTCGCCCCGGTCCCGCTTGGTGCGGATGACGGAGATGACGTCCATGGGTTTCCTCCAGAGTCGCGGCTCGCGCTCTCTACGCGCATAGAGATCGACAGAGATCGATAGGGATCGGTAGAGACCGAGGGTAAGAGATGGAAAGGCAAAGGCCACGGCCCCTCCGGAGCGGAGGGGCCGTGGCGGTCGGCTCACGCCAGATGGCCGGGGCCGAACGGCTGGGGCAGCAGCTCCCCCAGGGTCACGATCCCGCCCGGGGTGTCGAGCAGCAGCTCGGCGCCCCCGAACTCGTACAGCAGCTGACGGCAGCGGCCACAGGGCACCAGGCTCGCACCCTGGCCGTCGACGCAGGTGAAGTGGGTCAGCCTGCCGCCGCCGGTGGCCTGGAGCCGGGAGACCAGACCGCACTCGGCGCAGAGCGAGAGGCCGTAGGAGGCGTTCTCGACATTGCAGCCGGTCACCGTCCGGCCGTCGGCCACCCGGGCCGCCGCACCGACCGCGAAGCCCGAGTAGGGCGCGTACGCGTGGGCCATCGCCGCGCGTGCCGCCTCCCGCAGGGCCTCCCAGTCGGCGGCCGGGTCGGGCCCGGCCGGGTCGGACGGGGGCGTGTGGGCCCCGGGCCGGCCGGCGGCATCGGCCGGCTCGGCTCCGGGCGGGGTCACTTCCCCTGCCCCTTCCGGTACCGCATACCGTCCGCCTTGGGCATCCTCAGCCGTTGCGCGGAGAGCGACAGCACCAGCAGCGTCACCACATACGGCGTGGCGGTCACGAACTCGGTCGGCACGGTGTCGGTGCCCAGGTACCAGACCAGGACCAGGGCGCCGATGGCCGCGCTGACGGCCGCCTGGAGGTAGCTGTTGCGGTAGAACTTCCAGATCGCCAGGCCGATGAGGACCACGACGAGCAGCAGGAGCAGCGCGTGGACGGACTGGCCGCCGTTGCGGAGCTGGAGGGCGTCGGCGTAACCGAAGAGCCCCGCGCCCATGGCGAGACCGCCGGGCCGCCAGTTACCGAAGATCATCGCCGCGAGGCCGATGTAGCCGCGTCCGCCGGTCTGGCCCTCGTTGTAGATGTGCGAGGTGACCAGGGAGAGGAAGGCGCCGCCGAGGCCGGCCATACCACCGGAGATGATCACGGCGATGTACTTGTACTTGTACACATTGACGCCGAGGGACTCCGCCGCGATCGGGTTCTCGCCGCAGGAGCGCAGCCGCAGACCGAAGGCGGTCTTCCACAGCACCAGGAAGGTCGCGACGAAGAGCAGCGCCGCCACGATCGTCAGCAGCGAGACATTGGTGACCAGGCCGCCGAGGATCCCGGCGAGGTCGGAGACGAAGAACCACTCATGGTTCTCGATCGTCTTCAACCAGTCCGAGACCCCGGGCAGGGTGACCGTGGTGATGCTGTCCGACGGCGGGGACTGCTTGGGGCTGCCGCCCTTGGCCATCGCCTCGCCGCTGTTGAACCAGAGCTTGGCGAAGTAGGTGGTGAAGCCCAGCGCCAGGATGTTGATCGCGATACCCGAGATGATGTGGTCCACGCCGAAGGTGACCGTGGCCACCGCGTGCAGCAGACCGCCGAGCATGCCGCCCAGCACACCGGCGAGCACACCGATCCAGGGGTTGGTCTGCCAGCCGGCCCAGGCACCGAAGAAGGTGCCGAGGATCATCATGCCTTCGAGACCGATGTTGACGATGCCCGCACGCTCGGCCCAGAGACCGCCGAGACCGGCGAGACCGATCGGCACCGCCATCGCGAGCGCGGCGCTGATCTGGCCGGAGGAGGTGACGTCCTGGGCGCCGGTGATGGCCCGCACCGCGGCCAGGGCCAGCAGCGCGCCCGCGATGATCAGCAGGACGACGGGGAAGGAGAGGCGGACACGGCCGCCCTTGCCACCGCTCACCTTGGGGGCGGAGGGCGGCGGAGTGGAAGTCGCCGTGGCGCTCACGCCGACACCTCCTTCTGGTCGGAGTTACGGGCCTGGGCGGCGAGCTTGGCGCCGACCTGCCGCTGCTGGAGCTTGAGGCCGTAGCGGCGGACCACTTCGTAGGCGATGACGACGCACAGGACGATCACGCCCTGGATCACGCCGACGATCTCCTTGTCGTAGCCCTGGAATTCGAGCTGGCCGCTGCCGCGCTCCAGGAAGGCCCAGAGCAGCGCGCCGAGCGCGATGCCCACGGGGTGGTTGCGGCCGAGGAGGGCGATGGCGATACCGGTGAAGCCGATACCGAGCGGGAAGTCGCCGCTGTACTCGTAGCTCTCGTTGAGGAGCGTGGGCATACCGACCAGACCGGCCATGGCGCCGGAGATCAGCATGGAGGTGACGACCATGCGCTTGACGTTGACACCGCTGGCCTGCGCGGCCGAGCCGGACTGGCCGACGGTGCGCAGATCGAAGCCGAAGCGGGTACGGGAGAGGGTGAACCAGTACCCGACGCCCGCGATCACGGCGACCACGATGAAGCCCCAGACGGGCTCGGGCGTGGTCGGGAACTCGAAGAAGTGCGCGGACTCGGGCAGCGGATTCGTGGAGACCTTGGTCCCGGCGCTGTCCAGATGGCCCAGGCGGCCCTCCTGGAGGAGGTAGCCGATGATCGCGGTGGCGATGGCGTTCAGCATGATCGTGGAGACGACCTCGCTGACCCCCCGGGTGACCTTGAGGAGACCGGCGATACCGGCCCACATCGCGCCGACCAGCATGGCGCAGATGATGATCATCGGGATCTGGAACGGGGCCGGCAGGGTCACCGCGCCACCGAGGGCGGCGGCGAAGAAGGCCGCCAGCCGGTACTGACCGTCCACACCGATGTTGAACAGGTTCATCCGGAAGCCGACGGCGACCGCGATACCGGCGAGGTAGTAGGTCGTGGCCTTGTTCAGGATGTAGACCTGGCTGTCCGACTTCATGCCGTAGTCGAACATGATGCCGAAGGCGTTGAACGGCTCCTTGCCGGTCGCCAGCAGCACCACCGCGGTCACCAGGAAGGCGACGACGATCGCGAGCAGCGGGGCGGCGATCCCCAGGAGCAGACGCTCCTTGTCGAACTTCTTCATCGGTCCTCTCCCCCGTTCCGGGGGGCATCACCGTCTGCGGTGCCGTCGGAATGGTGTTCCAAATGGCCGGTGGCCGCGCCGGTCATGGCCGAGCCCAGCTCCTCCGGGGTGATCGTGGCGGGGTCGGCGTCCGCCACCAGGCGGCCTCGGTACATCACCCGCAGGGTGTCCGAGAGGCCGATCAGCTCATCGAGGTCGGCGGAGATCAGCAGGACCGCCAGGCCCTCCCGGCGGGCCGCCCGGATCTGGTCCCAGATCTGGGCCTGCGCGCCGACGTCCACACCCCGGGTGGGGTGGGCCGCGATCAGCAGCTTGGGGTTGTGGCTCATCTCCCGGCCGACGATCAGCTTCTGCTGGTTGCCGCCGGAGAGCGAGGCCGCGGTGACCTCGATACCGGGGGTGCGCACGTCGTACTCGCGCACGATCCGCTCGGTGTCGGCGCGGGCGGCCTTGAGGTCGAGGAAGGCGCCCTTGCTGTTGGGCTTCTCGGTGACATGGCCGAGGATGCGGTTCTCCCAGAGGGGGGCCTCCAGGAGCAGACCGTGCCGGTGGCGGTCCTCGGGGATGACCCCGATGCCGTCCTCACGGCGCCTGCGGGTGGGCAGCTGGGCGATGTCCGTGCCGTCGAGGGTGAGGACACCGGTGTCCAGCGGGCGCATGCCCATGATCGCCTCGACCAGCTCGGACTGGCCGTTGCCCTCCACTCCGGCGATGCCGAGGACCTCGCCCTTGTGGATGGTGAGGTCGATGCCGTCGAGGACCGCGCGGACGACACCGTCGGGGTCGGTCGCCGTCATCCGCAGATCCGCGACGGTGAGCATCGGGACATCGGTGACGGTGGACTCGCGGGTCTCCGGCGAGGGCAGCTCACTGCCCACCATCAGCTCGGCGAGCTGCTTGGGGGTGGTGGTCGCGGGGTCGGCGGTGCCGACCGTGGTGCCCCGGCGGATGACGGTGATGTCATCGGCGACCGAGAGCACCTCGCCCAGCTTGTGCGAGATGAAGATGACGGTCAGACCCTCGGCCTTCAGCTCCCGCAGATTGTCGAAGAGGGCGTCGACCTCCTGCGGCACCAGCACGGCGGTGGGCTCGTCCAGGATGAGGATGCGCGCGCCGCGGTAGAGGACCTTGAGGATCTCCACCCGCTGGCGGTCGGCGACACCAAGGTCCTCGACCATCGCGTCGGGCCGCACCTGGAGACCGTACGCGTCCGAGATCTCCTTGATCTTGGCGCGGGCCCGGTCGCCGATCCCGTACAGCTTCTCGGAACCGAGAACGACGTTCTCCAGGACCGTGAGGTAGTCGGCGAGCATGAAGTGCTGGTGCACCATGCCGATACCGCGGGCGATGGCGTCTCCGGGGTTGTGGAAGGAGACCTGCTCGCCGTCGAT
Source organism: Streptomyces sp. NPDC000594 (assembly GCF_040299965.1). Taxonomy (NCBI): domain Bacteria; kingdom Bacillati; phylum Actinomycetota; class Actinomycetes; order Kitasatosporales; family Streptomycetaceae; genus Streptomyces; species Streptomyces sp. NPDC000594. The sequence goes on from NZ_JBEPCY010000012.1 coordinate 180,929, forward strand.
GGTGATGGTTCCCTCGTCCGGCTTCTGCATGCCGTAGAGGATCTTCATCAGGGTGGACTTGCCGGCGCCGTTCTCACCCACAAGGGCATGGACGGTACCGCGCGCGACGGTGATGTCGATGTCGTGATTGGCCACGACACCCGGGAAACGCTTGGTGATGCCGCGCAGCTCTACGGCGTGCGGACTGCTGGACGGTTTGATGGCGCACTCTCCAGGACAGGAGCGGAGGAGCAGAGGCGGGTCGGTGGCGAAAACTACCGCGTAGATCGGAAGCTACGCGCGTAGCGCCACCGAATCGTTGAAGAACCGGACGTATGGAGCGAGATCCCGCACGCGCGTCGGGGCCCGGAGACGGCTCGGCCGCACATCCGGACCCCGATGGCAGCGTGGATCAGGTGGTGGTCTTCACCTTGATGTCGCCCGCGACGATCTTCTTCTTGGCCTCGTCCAGCTTGCTCTGGATGTCCTTGAGGTGGTCACCCGTGGTGGTGAGGCTGACACCGTCCTCGGCGAGCGAGTAGGTGTGGACGCCGGTCAGCGGCTTGCCGTCCTTGACGGACTTGGCCAGCTCGAAGACGCCGGTGTCGACGTTCTTCACGACCGAGGTCAGGATCGAGGAGGCGTACTTCGACAGGGCCGGGTCCTTGGCCTGGTCGGAGTCGACACCGATGGCCCACGCGCCCTTCTTGGCGGCGACGGCCTCGATGGCGCCGGCGCCGGAGCCACCGGCGGCGGTGTAGATGATGTCGATGTTCTTGTCCAGCATGCCCTGGGCGGCGTGCTTGCCCTTGTCGGGGCTGCCGAAGCCGGAGAGGTCCGTACCGGTGGTCAGGTACTGGATCTGGACCGACGCCTTCGGGTTGGTCTCCAGGACGCCCTGCTCGAAGCCGGCCGCGAACTTCTTGATCAGCGGGAGGTCCACACCACCGATGAAGCCGACCTTGCCGTCCTTCGACTTCAGGGCGGCGGCGACACCGGCGAGGTAGGAGCCCTGCTCCTCGGTGAAGACGATGCTGTCGACGTTCTTGGCGTCGGAGACCGAGTCCACCAGACCGAAGGTGGTCTTCGGGAACTTGGGCGCGACCTTGTCGATCGAGTCCTTGTAGGCGAAGCCGACACCGATGACGGGGCTGAAGCCGCTCTCGGCGAGCGAGGCGAGGCGCGCCTCACGGTCGGCGGGGGTCTCGCCGTGCTTGGCGGTCAGCTCCTTGGTCTCGGCGCCCAGCTCGCTCTTGGCCTTGTCCAGGCCACGGGCGGCGGAGTCGTTGAAGGAGTTGTCGCCACGGCCGCCGACGTCGTAGGCCATGCCGATCTTCAGCTTGCCCTTGGCGTCCGCGCTGGCGTTGCTGGAGCCGGTGTCCTCGGTGGAGGACTCCCCGCAGGCGGTGGCGGTAAAGGCGAGGGCCGCGGTCGCGATGCACGCGGCAGTGATCTTGGATACCCGGCGCAAGAGGAGGGGTCCCTTCGAGACTGACCGAAAGCGCCTCTTCCGGCGCTGGTTTTGCGGCGATCGTAACGCGCGTAGATGTCAGTTAAAGCCCTGTTCATGAGTCGTTATCGGATCGTCGCGTACAGGCTCGCGTGGCGACCTGGTGCGGTGGGGCGGGTACGGCTACGGCAGTACGGGGGACCCCTCACCGGCCGTAGTCGACACGGCGGGCGGCCGGTCCGGGGGAGGCAGGGAGGACGGCCCCGGCCGGTCGGGCGGAGGGCCGGGCGGACGGCCCCGGGGCGCGGGGCCGTCCACTGCCGGCGGAGGCGGTCAGTCCCGGGGGACGTCCAGCAGGGCGGCGGCCGTGAACAGCTCCACCCCGACCTCGATCGCGTACTCGTCCACATCGAAGTCGCCCCGGTGGAGATCCCGCTGGATGTCGTCCCCCGGGGTGCGCACCCCCAGCCGGGCCATCGCCCCCGGCACCTGCTCCAGATACCAGGAGAAGTCCTCGCCGCCGAGGCTCTGCTCGGTGTCCTCGATCGCGGAGGCGCCCCGGCGGGCGGTCTGGGCCTCGCGCAGCAGCTCGGCCACGGCCGGGTCGTTGACCACGGGCGGAACGCCCCGTACATAGGTGATCTCGGTCTTCGCCCCGTACAGCCGCGCGATCTCGTCGATGGCGGTGTGCACCAGGTCGGGGGCGGCCCGCCAGCTGGGCAGGTCCAGGCAGCGCACGGTGCCGGACAGCTCGGCGTGCTGCGGGATGACATTGCAGGCGTGCCCGGCCTCGATCCGGCCCCAGGTGACGGCGAGGCCCGCACGGGTGTCCACCCGGCGCGCGAGCAGGGCCGGGACCTCGGTGGCCACCTTCGCCACGGCGGTCACCAGATCGGTGGTGAGATGCGGGCGGGCGGTGTGGCCGCCGGGGCCGTCCAGGCTGATCTCCAGCCGGTCGCAGGCGGAGGTGATGGCGCCCGCGCGCAGTCCGATCACCCCGGCGTCCACCCGGGGGTCGCAGTGCACCGCGATGATCTTCCCGACGCCCTCCAGCACCCCGGACTCGATGCTGTCGGTGGCACCGCCGGGCAGCACCTCCTCGGCGGGCTGGAAGATCAGCCGCACCGGGCGGGTCAGCAGCCCCTGACGGTCCAGCTCGGCGAGGACCAGACCGGCGCCGAGCACGGTGGTGGTGTGCACATCGTGGCCACAGGCATGGGCCCGGTCCGGGACGGTGGAGCGGTACGCGACCCCGGTCTTGGTGTCCGGAATGGGCAGCGCGTCGATGTCCGCGCGCAGGGCGAACAGCGGCAGCTCCGGTGTGCCGTCGCGTACCCCGATGTCACACATGAGCCCGGTGCCGGTGGACAGGACCCTCGGCCTCAGACCGGCCTTCTCCAGGCGGGCCTTGAGGGCGGCGGTGGTACGGAACTCCTGGTTGCCCAGCTCCGGGTGCATATGCAGATCGCGGCGGAAGGCGATCAGCTCGTCACGCAGGGCGGTGGACAGCGTGCCGGGCAGCGCGGCACTCCCGGGCAGATCGGTTGCGGGCTCGCGGGACATCAGCTTGTTCACCTGTTGAAGAGTAGGCCCAGACGGGTGCCAACTGGCCACTGATCAACAAAAGTTCCATCCGATAGGGGAAAGAAACACCGTACGAAGGGGCATGATCACAGGCCGCCATGGGTACACTGCGCGGCCCTCTCGAACGTACCCCACCTGCACGGACCCCGCCCCTCACCGGCGCCGCCGGGCGGGCCGGTGGCCGGGGCGGCGGCCCTCCGCCGAAACAGCGGCGGGGGCCGTCTCCCTCAGATGTCTTCCAGATCCGCTTCGTGATCCCTTCAGGCCGGGGCGGGCAGCCGCTGGACGCCCCGGGCGGTGCCGGTGACCGCCGCGAGGAAGCCCTCGGCCCGGGGCGAGACCCCCTCGGTGAGCCACTCCGGCGCGATGTCGCAGACGGCGACCTCGACGGCGGTACCGGCCAGGGCGAGCGGGAGGGTGTGCACCACGGTGGAGGGGAAGCTGAGCACGGTGGCGGCGACCGGGCCCCGGCGGGCCACCAGCTCCAGGGGCAGCTCGGGCCGGACGATCTCCAGACCGGTCAGCCGGGAGAGCCGCTGGAGCTTGCCGGGGCTCTCCCGGCGGTGGGCGAAATAGCGCCGGGCGCCCTGGGCGCGGGCCAGCCGCCGGACCGCCTCCGCGTACCGGGCGTCGTCCACCACCCCGGTCTCCACCAGCGATGTGCCGACCAGATCGGCCCCGGCGAGCAGGGTGGGCGGCCCGAAGCGCGCCCGGGTCCAGCCGAAGAGGTTGGGGGTGACGGTGATGCCCTCGGGCGCCGTCCCCAGCGGCATCGCGGTGAAGACCTCCACCTCGCGGCCGGGGCGGGGGGCGAGACGGCGGCGGGCCAGCAGGCTCACCGGGGCGAGCAGCCGCTCCCGGGCGCCGCCGGTGCCGCGCCGGTGCCAGCGCACCAGCCGCTCGCCCCGGGCCAGCTGGGCGGCGAACTCCATGGTGGCGGTGCCGTCGTCCACCACGGTCAGCTCCTGGTCGCCCGCGAGGGTGAGCAGCAGCTGTACATAGCGCGAGAAGGGGTCGCCGACGACGATCCGGTCGGCGCTGCGGAGCATCGGCGCCAGCTCGCGCACGGTGCGCAGCGGGGCGGTGGGCCCGCCTCTGGCCTCCTGCCAGCGGACGGTGAAGCCCTCGTCGCGGGCCAGCTCGGCCATGCGGCGCAGCTGGCCCCGGGAGAGCGGGTCGGTGGGAGAGAGGACCACCACGGTCACCGCCTCGGGGGCGTACGGCCGGGTATGGGCCCATTCCAGGACATTGAGGAGCTGGACCGGGCTCTCGACAAAGGCGAGATTCACTGCGGATCACCTCGTTGGGGGAGGGCGTCTGCGGTCGGGGCCTCAGGGACCCGGGGGTACGGGGAAGGCGTACCGGGGTGTACGGGGGTGTGCGGGGGTACGGGGGTACGGGGGTGTGCGGGGCCGGATGTCCGGTGTCGGCCGCCGGGCATCCGGCCCGTCGTGGTGGCGGGGGGGGGCGGGACGGGTGACGGCCGGGTTCAGACGGCGACGGGCTCGCGGTCGTCGGCGCCGGTTTCGACTGCGGCTTCGGCTCCCGCTTCGGCTTCGGCTTCGGCTTCGGCTTCGGCGACGACGCCCGTGACCCGGCGGAGCTTGCGCATCGGGGCCTGCTCGGACTCGTACACCCGCTTCACCCCGTCCCCGAGGGCGGCCTCGATGGTGCGGATGTCCCGGACCAGCCGGGCGAGGCCCCCCGGCTCGACGGAGGCGGCCTGGTCGGAGCCCCACATCGCGCGGTCGAGGGTGATGTGCCGCTCCACGAAGACCGCGCCGAGGGCGACGGCGGCGAGGGTGGTCTGGAGCCCGGTCTCATGGCCGGAGTAGCCGATGGGGACGTTCGGGTAGGCGTCCTGGAGGCTCCGGATGACGTTGAGGTTCAGCTCCTCGGCGCGGGCGGGGTAGGTCGAGGTGGCGTGGCAGAGGACGATGTTGTCGCTGCCCAGCACCTCCACCGCGTGGCGGATCTGGCGTGGGGTGGACATCCCGGTGGAGAGGATGACGGTCCGGCCGGTGGCGCGCAGCGCCCGCAGCAGCTCGTCGTCGGTGAGGGAGGCGGAGGCCACCTTGTGGGCGGGTACGTCGAACTTCTCCAGGAAGGCGACGGCCTCGGTGTCCCACGGGGAGGCGAACCAGTCGATGCCGCGCTGGGCGCAGTAGGCGTCGATCCGGCGGTACTCCTCCTCGCCGAACTCGACGCGGTGGCGGTAGTCGATGTAGGTCATGCGGCCCCAGGGGGTGTCGCGCTCGATGTCCCACTGGTCGCGCGGGGTGCAGATCTCCGGGGTGCGCTTCTGGAACTTGACGGCGTCGCAGCCGGCCTCGACGGCGGCGTCGATGAGGGCGAGGGCGTTGTCCAGGTCGCCGTTGTGGTTGATGCCGATCTCGCCGGTGACATAGACGGGGCGGCCGGGTCCGGCGGTCCGGGTGCCGAGGGTGCGCAGACGGGAGGTGCTCATGGGGTGGTTCCTTACGTGATGAGGGGTTTCGGGGAGGGTGTGGGTGGTCAGGGGTGCGGGGTGAGGGAGGGGCCGAGCAGCCATCCGGCGATCTCCCGGACCGCGCCCCGGCCGCCGGGGGTGACGGTGACCGCGCGGGCCGCCGCCCGTACCGGCGCATGGGCGTCGGCGACCGCGACGGGCCAGCCGACCAGGCCGAAGCAGGGCAGATCGTTGACGTCGTTGCCCGCGTAGAGGACCCGCCCGGGGTCGATGCCCCGCTCCGCGCACCACTCCTTGAGGGCCAGGTCCTTGCGGTCGATGCCCTGGAGTACGGGGATGTGGAGCTTGCGCCCCCGGGCGGCGACCACCGGGTTCCGTTCGGTGGAGAGGATCAGCAGATCGAGACCGGCCGCGCGGAGCCGGGCGATACCGAGCCCGTCGCCCCGGTGGACGGAGACGGTCTCCCGGCCGTCGGCGTCGATCTGGGCGCGGTCGTCGGTCTGGGTGCCGTCGAAGTCCAGGACGACGGCGTCGATGTCGTCGCGGGTGGGGAGTGCGGGGGCACCGGCCGGGCCGGCGGCGTCCAGCAGCGGGGCGAGGGCGCGGGCCCGGTCGAGATCGTGCGGGTCGTCGATCTCCAGCACCCGGGCGGGGTCGGTGCGGACGAGGGCGGTCCGGCCGAAGAAGCGGTGCCGGGCGGTCCGGAAGCCCCGGGCGTCCATGGCGTAGGCGGCGCCGGTCTCCAGATAGTCCTGGGGCCGGTCCTGGCGGCGGGGCCGGACGGCGGGATCGTGGTTGACCCCCGTACCGCCCGTATCCCCCGTACCGCCCCCGCCGTTGTCTCCCGGGGCCGCGCGCCAGACGAAGCCGTGGAAGGGGGCCACGGTCACGGCGGTGTCGGCGCCGCCCTCCGCCACGGCGGCGGCCACGCCCGCCACGTCCTCGCGGGTGAGGAAGGGGCTGGTGCACTGCACCAGGAGGACCGTGTCCACCCGGGTGCCGCGCAACTCCTCGAAGGTGTCCAGCGCGTGCAGCACCGCCGACTCGCTGGTCGCGGTGGGGCCCGCGAGCGCGGCGGGCCGGATCACCGCCAAGGCGCCCGCCTCGCGGGCGGCGGCGGCGATCCCGGGGTCGTCGGTGGTGACCACGACATCGGTGACGGGCCCGGCGGCGAGGCACTCCCGTACCGCCCTGGCCACCAGGGGGACGCCCCCCACGGGTGCGAGGTTCTTGCCGGGGACGCCCTGGGAGCCGCCCCGGGCGGGGATCACGGCGAGGACGGTCATGCGCTGCTCTCCTGAGATGGTCGGTACGGAGTCGTTCGGTACGGGACCGGTCGGCACGGAGTCGTTCGGTACGGGGTCCGTATGGCCCGGATCGGGGGCCGGGGGCGGGGTCACAGCTCGCCCATCCGGCGGATGACGGGCGCGACCCGCTGGACGCCCTGCCGGTACGCGCCGCGCGCGGCCCCCCGTACCGCCTCGCGCATCACCCGGCGCACCCCGTTCCCGGGCGCGGTGTCCCCCGCCGCTCCCGCCGTCTCCGGGCCGGGCAGTGGGGTGCCGTCGGGGGCGAGCCGGTGGCGGGCGAGTATCCCGGGGAGATAGCCGGGTGCGCTGGTGAGCGTGTAGTACGGCCGGATCGGCGGCAGCGGCGGGCCCGCGAGGAGCCGGGTCAGCCGCTCCCGGACGGTGTCGAAGGCGGTGGCGTACCGCCCGTCGGCCGCCACCCCCTGGAGCGCCAGCCAGCGCGGATCGGGCACCGGCCGGTGCCCGGCGTCCAGCCGGTCGAAGCTGGTGAGCAGCCCGGAGCCGATGAAGTGGTGGTTGCCATGGGCCTCACGGATGCCGAGATCGGTGAGGACGGCGGTGGGGATGCCCCGGTGCAGGGCCTCCAGGGCGGCCGTGGAGGAGAGGGTGACCAGCAGATCGGTCCGGTCCAGTACCTCGCCCATATGGCCGTGGACCAGTCGGAGGTTGGGCGGCGGACCGCCGGGGATCCGGGCGGCGAGCCGCTGGTACGGGAGTTCTTCGAGGTGGGTGGTGTGCTCACCGGGGCGGGAGCGCAGCTTGACCAGCACCTCACGGCCGGGGTGCAGCCGGGCGTGCCCGATGAGCCGTTCCAGGATGTACGAGCGGTCGGCGCGGCTCGCGGGGACGGAGGGCTGGGTGGCGAAGCACAGGGTGTCCCGGCCGGCCTCGGGCCGGTAGGGGTCACCGCCGAGGAACGGCAGCGCGGCCTCGGCCACGGGGGACGGATCGGCGCCGACCCCCTCGTACACCGCACGGAAGCGCTCCGCGTCCTGACGGGAGTTGGCGAGGACGAGATCGGCGCCATGGCGCAGCAGCAGCCCGTCGGCGAGCTTCTCGTACACCACCCCGACATAGCCGGTGACCACGACGGGACGGGGGTCGGGGGCGAGCGCGGCCAGACCGTGGAGCATGGCCTGGACACCGCCGCCGACCAGGGCGAGGACGATCACGTCGTATCCCTCGGCCACGACGGCCCGCAGGAATTCGGTGCCGGTCACCTCGCGTGGCGCCGTCGCCTCGGCGCCGATCTCGGCAAGCTGGCGGGCGGTGGGGGTGGCCCGGCCGCGCAGCAGGAAGCCGGTCGGCGCGGGGGCCTCGGGGGCGATGCGGCGGGCGGTGAGCGCGCCCCATTTCCACCGGGTGTCGGAGTCGGCGAGCACGGCGACCCGGGGGGTCCCGCGTTCGGCCTCGCTGGTAGGTGATGGCACACCGAGGACGCTAGAAATCGATTCCGTTGACCGGCCCAACTCGATCGCAACGGATGGTTAACAGCGCGCCTACGCATGGGGACCCGGGTTCGGGAAACGTGATCGTCGCTCTTCGTTCATCTGCCATCCGCCTGATGGAAAGAGCGGATGACGGCGAGGGTCCATAAGGTCATGCGGGTGGTCAAGCTCTCCGTCATCGTGCCGTTCTACAACGTCCGGGCATACGCGTCAGAAACTCTGCGAAGTCTTCGGCTCAATGCCCGGGAGGACTATGAATTCCTGCTGGTCGACGACTGTTCGACGGACGGCACCGACGGGATACTGGAACGCGCGGCGGAGGAGATCCCCGGTGCCCGGCTGATCCGGCACGAGCGCAACGGCGGTCTGGCGACCGCGCGCAACACCGGTCTGGACGCGGCGCGCGGCGACTTTCTCGCCTTTCTGGACGGGGACGACTGGGTGGCGCCCGGCCACTTCGCCGGTTTGCTGGCGGCGCTGGAGGAGCTGGACTGCGCCTTCGTCCGTACCGACCATGTGCAGTGCACCGCCAGGGCCCGGACCGTGTGCCGGGTGCCGGTGGGGCGGCGCGGTGAGGTGCTCGACCCCCGGGACACGATTCTCCCGGCGGACCGTTCCACCGCCGTCGACTATCCGTACGCCTGGGCCGGAATGTATCGCCGGGAGCTGCTGGAAAAGGGGCTTCTGCACTTCACCGACGGATTGCGGACCGCCGAGGACCGGCCCTGGATCTGGCGTCTGCACCGGGAGGCGGATTCCTTTGCGGTGGTCAGTGGTTTGAGCATCTTCTACCGCCGGGGAATCGCCTCCTCATTGACGCAGATAGGCGATGTCCGGCAGCTGGATTTCCTTCGGGCTTTCGATCAGGTACTGGCGGAGACGGCGGCCGACCGGGATTCCGCGCGGCTGCTGCCGAAAGCGGTCCGTACATATTGCGCGGTAATGGCCCATCATCTGGGATCGGACCGTTTCGAGCCCGCCGTGGCACGTGCGCTGCGTGCACAGGGCGGGGCGGCGCTGCGGCGGATGCCCCAGGATGTGCTGGACGAGGTGCTGGGCGCGATGGGCGGGGAGCGGGCCGGACGGCTGCGCCGGCTGCGTCGCCGTCATCCGCTGACCGGTGCGGAGGTGGCGGCGTGATGGCGCGGCGGACCACGCAGATCTTCTACGCCTCCTCGCTGTACGGGATCGCGACGCTGGCGGCGGCGATCGACAGCGGGGCCTTTCCGGCGGCGGACCGGCGGCTGCTGCTGGTCGCCAATAACGCGGTGGTGCCGGAGACCTCGCCCGGGCCGACCCAGATGCCGGGGTTCGAGCGGCTTCGCGGGCGCTTCGACGAGGTGGTGTCCTGGAACGAGACGATCGCCCCGTTCCATCCGGGGGGCTGGACCCCGCGCGCGGACGACCGTCCGCTGTGGAGCCGCCAGCTGCGGATGCTCTGGGGGCTGGGTGAGGACAGGATCGAGCTGGCCGTGGAGTCGATCCAGGTCAGCCCGGGGCTGACGATCGCCCAGCTCTTCCCGGACGCGGCGCTGGATGTGTACGCGGATGGGCTGATGAGTTACGGGCCGACGCGGAACAGGATCGATCCGCTGGTGGGCGAGCGGGTACGGCGGGTGCTCCACCCCGATCTGGTGCCGGGCCTCGAACCGCTGCTGCTGGCGGAGTTCGGGGCGGTGGCGGAGGTGGTGCCGTCGGACGCGCTGGTGAAGGTGTTCCAGGAGCTGGCCCTGGCGGAGCCGTCGTCCCCGGGGGAGCCGTTGTCCCTGGCGGAGTCCGATGGCGGGCGGGCGCTGCTGCTCGGCCAGTATCTGGCGGCGCTGGGCATCCTCACCGCCGACGAGGAGGAGGAGCTGCATCTGCGGATGGTGCGCGGAGCGGTCGCGCGGGGCCATCGCCGGCTCCTCTTCAAGCCGCATCCGACGGCGCCCGCCGCCTGGACCCGCGCCCTGGAGCAGGAGGCGGCGGCGCTGGACGCGGAGCTGGAGGTGGTGGAGCGGCCCGTCCTCGCGGAGGTGGTCTGTCTGCGGGAGCGGCCCGCGCTGGTGGTGGGGTGCTTCTCGACGGCGCTGATGACGGCGTCCCGGCTCTTCGGCCTGGCGGTGGCCCGGGTGGGGACCGGACCGCTGCTCGACCGGCTGGCGCCGTACCAGAACAGCAACCGGGTGCCGCTGACGATCGTCGACGCGGTGGTGCCTTCGCTGGCACCGTCGGACGGGGACGCGGCCGGGCCGGGTTCCGGGGGCGAAGGTCCGTACCGGGACCTGCCCGGGCTGGTGGCGGCGGTCGGCTTCGCCATGCAGCCGCAGATCAGGCCGGATCTGCGGGAGCGGGCCGAGCGCTTTCTCGCGGAGCGGTCGGGGGAGGCGCGGACGCGCCGCTACTTCAAGCGGCGGCGGCTGACCGCGCTGGGGCTGCCCGGCGGGGTCCCGGTGCCCCGGAACGCAGCCGTCCGGGAGGTGATCCGCCGCGCCCGCCGTCTGAAGCGCGCGGCTGCCCGCCGCTGACGCCCCTGGCCGGCTGGCCCGACCCATGAGGGTGAATGGTTCACTTTTGCCCATTGATGTCCGACCCACGAACCGCTGTCGGGACGCCCATGGACGATCATGGGGGGTCCGGTACGCCGCACAAGGGGCCCAAGGTCCCTGTGCGCGAAGCCGCCGCACACCGCAGGCTTGAGCCGGGACCCACGATGTGACCAGCGGATACGAAAGGGGCGGGCGGGCGATGAGGCACCGTACGATCGCCGATCTGATGACCCCCGTGGCCGTGGCCGTACAGCCCGGCACCGCGTTCAAGGAGATCGCGCGGCTGCTGGACGAGTACGGGATCACGGCCGTACCGGTGATCGACGACGAGGAGCGCCCGATCGGGGTGGTCTCGGAGGCGGACCTGCTGCGCCGCCAGACCTCCCGGACCACCGCGAGCACCGCCGAGGGCCTGATGTCCAGCCCGGCGATCGTCGCCGAGCCGGACTGGAGCGTGATCCGCGCGGCGAAGGTCATGGAGGAGCACCGGATCAAACGACTGCCCGTGGTGGACCGGGCGGGGCGGCTGACCGGGGTGGTGAGCCGCAGCGATCTCCTCCGGCTCTTCCTCCGCCGGGACCGGGCGATCCAGGAGGAGATCCTGGAGGACGTCCTCACCCACACCCTCGGCCTCTCCCCCTCCGCCCTGACCGTCGACGTCACGGACGGCCGCGTCACCCTCAGCGGCACGGTGGACCGCGACGACCTGCGCCCGGTCCTCCTCAGGCTCTGCGAGAGCGTCGACGGGGTGGTCGAGGTGGCCGACCGCCTGGTGTACGAGGACCCGACCCCCAGCTGAAGCAAGCCTCTGCGGCGCTTGAGGCGCAGGGGCCTCGAAACTCAGCCTCGCCGGCGCTTGAGGCGCGGGGGTCTCGGGGGCTGGCCCCCGACAGGTGCCTCAATCTCAGCCCCTCCGGCGTTTGAGGAGCGGGGTTCGGGGTTGGCCCCGACGTCCGCCCGAGGTGACTCGGGGCTGGGGTCCGTCCTCAAACGCCGGACAGGCTTGATTTGTGCGGGCAGCCCTTGCCACAAGGGGGATTGGACGCGAGGTGACTCGCATGTGCGGGGGCGGGGGCCTCCGGGCTCACCTCCTCGGGGCCGGCAGACTGAGGAGAAGGCCAAGCTCGGGGGCCGTCCGCCGGTCCCCTGCGGGGGCGACCCTGCACCCCCCGACCTCGTTGCACGAGGAACGGACCCCCTTGTGGTGCGGGCAGACCGCGACGGGGAGGGGTCAGAGGAGGTCCGGCTCGGGCGTCTGGTGGGACCAGCGGGCGGTCTTCCGTGCCTCGGCCATCTCGGCGTCGGTCGCCAGGAGGTGGTCCAGCCTTCCGGCACGGATGTCGGCGGCGAAGACGGTGAGGGCGACCCGGGGGACGATCAGCGCGGGCTGGGGGCTGTCGCAGTCACGCAGGCGGATCATGCGCAGACCGTAGGGGCCATCGGGGGACGGAGTGGCATTGAGGGACATGGCTGTCTCCCTGAAAGTGGGGGTGTGTTGGCTGGACGGGCCCCGGCCGTCCGTGCGGGGGTGAACGGCCGGGGCCCTGGTGTTCCCGGGAACCCCTGGGAAGGGCGTGGGGTGCGTCCGGGAACAAGGCCCGCCCAGGGCAGGGGTTCGGGCGGACCCGCTTGGGGAACCGCCCTCCGTGGCGCCGGTGAGAGGAACACCGCTGAACCTGCCGGCGCCACGGAGGACGGGGTCTCTAGAGCCGGTCGGCGACGCCCAGGGCGTGCAGACCGACGGAGAGCGACCACGCCGTGAGCAGGGCCACGGTCCGGGCTATCGACCGGCGGTGTCGTCGCCGCTGCTCACGCATGGCGGTGTCCTTCCGACCATGGAGTGGAACGGTCCGAACCTCGCGCGGAGTTCGTGATCGCGCTGTATCCGCCGACGGAGAGCGAGGAGGAGAGGACTGTCCCCAGTCGAGGGCGGGGCGTCGTCAGACGGTGGGTGCTCGCTCACGGATCACCTCCCGGTAGGGAGGTCCGGCGATCACCCGCTGCTCGAATGCGAACTCTGAATCCCGCTTCGGCTGCCGCAATTCAGCACGGGGTACATGGTATTCGCGCCTCTTGGGCACAAGGAACCATGCGGTCCAGGTTGAGAGGGTCCATAAGACCTCAGTTGCCACTTCGCCACCTGCTCATTGTTCGGCTAAGTGACGAAGAAACTACTCAGCGAAAGGGGTGGCGTCTGTGGCACTCCGACCGCTCACCCCCGTGAAGTACCCCAATGGTTCAACTACAGGGGCATCCCCACGACATCGGCCATGGCCCGCATCTCACTGGTCAGGGTCCGGCGACCCTTGGCGATCCTGGCAAAGATGTCGCGGGCATATCGCTGATTGGGCAGCCACTCCGGGCTGCTGGCCCTGATCTGCTCCAACTGCCCGAACGCCTCCATATACATTCCCGTCTTGGCGTAGGCATCCGCCACATCGAGGAAGTGACGATTGCGATTGTTCGACCCTTGCGATCGTACCGAGATTTTTCGCGCAATACGCAACACCAGATCGGGCTGATCCATTACAGATGCGTTCTCTGCGGCATGGAGCCTGACTCTGGTGGGGCCGAATGTGCTCGACCGGCCGATGTTTCGGGGTGTGTACTCCCGCCCAAGAGCCGCAGCAGCTGAATTGGCGAAACGCAGTGCATTCTGGGCGACGCCAGGATGAGCGTTGCGGATGGCCGACCCCGACACTCTGAGGAGCATGATTCCCCAAGCGCTCAGCTCTTCGGGAGTCGCGCGGGTGATGCGAGGCTCGGTCTCGTCCGCCCACTTCACGGCAAGGTCATGAGCCTTCTCCAGCTCTCCCTGGCGCATCAGCAGCCAGGACCATGTATTCATGACAGCCGCCCCTTCCAGGCGGTCAGATGCTTCACTCATGGCGCGTTGCAGAGCAGTTTCAGCGACATCAAACTGACGCGTCTGAACCATGAGCCATCCGGAAAGCTCCAGCAGTCGGACCCGAAGCTCACGTCCGGCATCTCCCAGTGCTTCAGCGTCTTGCAGAAGTGATGGAAGAGCAAGGGCGAGCTTAGCGAATTCGTCTTTCCTGAACATGGGCTCAGTGGCGCTCAATGCATCTCGTACACCAGCCACGGTGGGTTGATCGTCATCCGACTGAGGCATTCGAGGGGGCTGTTCGAGTGCGGAACGGAGAGACTCCCAGCGCTCCTTGGTTCCTTCCCGGGGGCCTTCTTCGTTGGGACCGCCCGACAAGCGCATGGTCGGTACCCGGAGTGCCGCCGCCAGCTTCCTCAGGGTTTCCAGGCGAACGGTCTCGCGCTCACCTTGTTCAAGCTTCCGGATGATCGACAGTGAGACACCCGAGGCATCGGCAAGGCCCCGCTGCGTGAGCCCCCGGCGCTTACGTACATCCTTGACGTGCCTACCCGCGTCGCTCATACCATCGAGAGTACGCCGACAGGGAACTCTCCACCCCTTCTCTGCAACAGAGTTGGCGCCGGACGGTCCGGAAACGATCTGCGCCCGTCACCCAACTGGGTGACGGGCATGAGCCTCGTGGCCCCGCAGCACTCAGACCACTCACCTCAGTGACATACGCCAAGGGTTGAACTACAGGGGCATCCCCACGGCATCGGCCATGGTCCGCATCTCACTGGTCAGGGTCCGGCGACCCTTGGCGATCCTGGCAAAGATGTCGCGGGCATATCGCTGATTGGGCAGCCACTCCGGACTGCTGGCCCTGATCTGCTCCAGCTTTCCGAATGCCTCGGCATACTGTCCCGTTTTCGCGTACGCTTCGGCCACGTCCAAGTAGTGACGATTCCGGTTGGTGCTGGTTGGCTTCAGCGCGTAGGCAGGAATTTTATCAGCGAGACGCAGAACGACGTCCGGGCGATCTGCGATGCTCGCATTCTCCGTACGCTTGAGATGCACAGTCGTAGGCCCAAAGGTGCGGAGGAAGTCATTTTCGGGAGCGAACTCGCGCCCCAGCGCAACGGCCGCAGCGCGGGCGAATCTAAGCGCATCGGCAGCCTGTCCATCCTGGGAGTTCCGCATCGCGGCCGCTGACACCCGAAGAAGCATCCACCCCCATGAACTCAGCTCGGAAGGGGTCGCCCGAGTCACCCTGGGCTCTGTCTCATCCGCCCATTTAACGGCAAGATCCAAAGCAGAATCGAGCTTTCCCTGACGAAGCAGGAGAAAGCACTGTGTATTTACTGTGGCCGCCCCCTCCATACGGTCTCCCGCGTCATCGAGTGCACGATTGAGGGCCACCTCCGCCGATGCAAACTGACGCGTCTGGACCATGAGCCACCCGGCGAGCTGCAAGAGCCGTACACGGATGGCCCGGCCATCGCTCCCCAGCGCTTCGGCGTCATGCAGGAGCGGTGGCAGCACAACAGCGAGTTTGGCGAATTCGTCTTTCCTGAGCATGGGCTCAGCGGCGGTCAGGGCGTTTCGCAGGCCGGCCACCGTCGGCTGATCATCATCTGACCCCAGGGCGAGCGGGGGCTGTTCAAGTGCGGCACGCAAGGCCGCCCATCGCTCCTTGGTTCCTTCCCGAGGGCCCTCTTCGTTAGGGCCGCCCGACAAGCGCATGGTCGGTACCCGGAGTGCCGCCGCCAGCTTCCTCAGGGTTTCCAGGCGAACGGTCTCGCGCTCACCTTGTTCAAGCTTCCGGATGATCGACAGTGAGACACCCGAGGCATCGGCAAGGCCCCGCTGCGTGAGCCCCCGGCGCTTACGTACATCCTTGACGTGCCTACCCGCGTCGCTCATACCATCGAGAGTACGCCGACAGGGAACTCTCCGCCCCTTCTCTGCAACGGAGTTGGCGCCAATGAGCGTAAAAGAAACCTCGTGCCCGTCACCCAGTTGAGTGACCGCACGAGGTGTCCCAGCGGCTACCCCGACTACTGTGGCGCGGGGACCACGGCAGGTGTTGCCATGCCGTTGTACTCAAGGGCACGCGGGCCCAGCTCGACGCTGCGGACCAGAACCCCCGGGAAGTCCTGGAAGAGATCGAGCGCGGACGCGATGGCCCCGGTGAGTGTTTCCGCGTCGAAGGAGCACCAGAACTCTGCCGAGTCCGGGCCCTCGACCAAGCTCATGCGCCCGTCATTGAAACTGTCCAGGCCATCCAGGGTGTCGGACTGCTCCGGCGTCAGCGGCGCTTGAAGATGCAGGATGAAGTCCCACTCACGAACAGCCACGGTGGTCCTTGACGAAATCATCGATCGAGCGTGCCTCTCTTCCCTGGTTCTGGGGGGTGCAGTGCACCCGATGCCTTTTGGTGCAGGGGCAGCAGATGACCCAGCCCCACCGATGGCGGTTCTTGTCGTGCGTCACCTTGAGCCCCGCCGCCTCCGCACGCCTCAGCGCCGCCTCGACATCCTTCTTCTGGTGCCGGTCACCAAGTCCCATGCCACCACGTACTAACGCCCCGGCGACAGCACCGGCGACCGAACCGGACGCCAGTCGCCCGAACGAGCTACCTCGGGGACACCGGCGGCAGAATCCAGCGGGGCTCCGGGGGCCAGTCGATGGGGTTGGGGTGTCACCCTGACCGAACCTGAGATACGGGCCCCTCGGCGCGGGCATGGTGAAGGGGAAGGGAGAGAACACCGTGAGTCTGAATCCTCCATCACCGTTCAACCCCCCACCCCCGTCAGGGCCGTTCCAGCCGTCCCTGGGGCACCTCTGCGACCGGTGCGACGGCGTGGTCTTCCACGGCCGGTGCGGTCGGTGCGGCCACACCTGGGAACGCGTGCGTCAGCTCGGGGCCGTGATCGAGATGAACGAGCCGTGCCCCGACCCCGAGTGTCACGGGGAGGTGGTGACGCGGCATGTGTACGACGACGACGCCAACTTGATGTCCGTGGAGCGGGGGCCTTGCTCGTCCGGACTGCACTGACCGCCGTCGACGGGCTGCTGTCAGACTGCCGGAGGGGTGGCTCCCACCGGAGGCGGCGCGGGGACCACGGCCGGGGTCGACATGCCGTTGTCCTCCAGCGCCATCTCGTCCAGCTCGACACTGCGGACGAGGACACCAGGAAGGTCCTCGAACCTTTCGAGAGCTTCCGCGATGGCCTCCGTCAGGTGCTCCGCGTCGAAGTGGCACCAGAACTCCGCCGTTCCCGGGCCCGTGACCGGGGTGGCCCGGCCATCGCTGAAACTGTCCGACCAGTCGAGGGCGTCGGACTGCTCCGGCGTCAGTGGGCCCTGAATATGCAAGGTGAAGCGCCAGCTACGCACAGCTCTCGTGCCTCCGGGTGCATCGATCGACACCCCCGGCCACGCAGCCGGAGCCGAGGGGTAGGTACACCGCACGTAACTAACGCCCCGGCGACAGCACCGGCGGCCGAACCGGACGCCAGTCGCTCGAACGAGCTACCTCGGGGACGCCGGCGGCACGGCCTAGCAGGGCTCCGGAGGCCAACCGAAGAGAGGGGTCTGTTCGGGGTGGCTCGGGGGGCCCGCGCCCACCGATTCGAGGTCGCGGTCGGCGGCCCGCATCAGGCGGCCGGAGAGATCGCGCATCGCGCGCCCCGCCGCCAGTTCCTCGCCGATCTCGGGGATGTCGACATCGAGCGGATTGCAGTGGGCGCTCCCCCGGCCCGTGAGGGTCGTGGTGCCGGTGTCGAGCACCGCGCGTGCCCGGGTCGTGCCGTCCTCCTCCGTGAGGACGAGGCCGACGGTCCATTCATGGGTCCGTGCAGCAGCCATGGCCGCACCTCCTTGGCCGACTCCCTCCAGCATCCCCCCGGACCGCGCCGACCGCAGCGGTGAGCGGGCGGTCACGCGCTGCTGAGCGAGAGCTTCACCGCGAAGCCGAGGAAGAGCGCGCCCGCCGCCGAGGTCGCCCCCGCCGAGAGCACCCGGCGGCGCCGGAAGGCGGCGGCCAGCTTGGTGCCGGTGAATATCAGCCCGCTCAGGTAGAGGAGGCTGGCGAGCTGGAGACAGCTCCCGAGCACCAGGAACGAGAGCGCGGGATAGGCGTACGCCGGGTCGACGAACTGCACGAAGAAGGCGATGAGGAACAGGATCGCCTTCGGGTTGAGCAGGCTGATCACCAGCGCCCGGCGGAACGGCAGCTCCCGGGTCCCCGCGGCCTCGGGCTCCGTGCCGGGGTCCTCGGCGCGGCGCTCGTGGCGGGTGCGCCACATCGACCAGGCCGCCCGGAGCATGCCGATCGCCATCCAGGTCAGATAGCCCGCGCCCAGCAGCTTCACCACGCCGAAGAGCAGATCGTTGGTCTGGAGCAGCGAGGCCGCGCCCGCCGCGGCCAGCACCATCAGGATCGTGTCGCCCAGGAAGACCCCGGCGACGGCCCCGTACGCCTGTCGCACTCCGCGGCGGGCGGCCACCGAGAGCACATAGAGCGAATTCGGCCCCGGGATCAGGATGATCAGCACAAGGCCGGCGAGGTACGTGGGGAGGTCAGTGACGCCGAGCATGAGTGGGAGTGTCGCACAGGGATGCGAATCGGCCATAGGGACGGAAGGCCCTGGTCAGAACCGATACCCAGGGGCTGGAAACCTCAGCGGGGCGTGTACTCGCCCCACTCCGCGCGCAGCGCGTCGCAGACCTCCCCCACCGTGGCCCGGGCCCGCAGGGCCTCCCGCAGCGGTGGCAGCAGTCCGGCCGTGCCCCGGGCCGCCGAGCGCACCTCCGCCAGGGCCCGGGTGACGGCCGCCCCGTCCCGCCCGGCCCGCAGCGCGGCCAGCCGCTCGGTCTGCCGGGCCTCGATCCCGGGGTCGACCCGGAGCGGCCGGTAGGGCTCCTCCTCGTCCAGGACGAAACGGTTGACGCCGACCACCACCCGTTCCCCGGACTCGGTCTCCCGGGCGACGCGATAGGCACTCTCCTCGATCCGCTCCTTCTGGAAGCCGTGCTCGATCGCGCGCACCGCGCCGCCCAGCTCCTCGATCCGTTCCATCAGGGCGAGCACCTCCGTCTCCGTGCGGTCGGTGAGCGACTCGACAGCGTAGGAACCGGCGAAGGGGTCGACGGTGGCGGTGACATCCGTCTCGTACGCCAGGACCTGCTGGGTACGGAGGGCGAGCCGGGCGGCCCGCTCCGTCGGGAGGGCGATGGCCTCGTCATAGGCGTTGGTGTGCAGCGACTGGGTGCCGCCGAGGACGGCGCCGAGGCCCTGGAGGGCCACCCGTACCAGATTGACCTCGGGCTGCTGGGCGGTGAGCTGCACCCCCGCGGTCTGGGTGTGGAAGCGGAGCATCCAGGACCGGGGGTCGCGGGCTCCGAAGTCCTCCCGCATCACCCGGGCCCAGATCCGGCGGGCGGCCCGGAATTTCGCCACTTCTTCGAGCAGGGTGGTCCGCGCGACAAAGAAGAAGGAGAGACGGGGTGCGAATGCGTCCACCTCCATTCCGGCGTCCAGTGCGGTACGGACATAGGCGATGGCGTTGGCCAGGGTGAAAGCGATCTCCTGTACGGGGGTCGCCCCGGCTTCGGCCATGTGATAGCCGGATACGGAGATGGTGTTCCACTGCGGGAGTTCGGTACGGCAGTAGCGGAAGACATCGGCGGCCAGCCGCAGCGAGGGTTCCGGCGGAAAGATATAGGTGCCGCGCGCGATGTATTCCTTGAGGATGTCGTTCTGGACGGTGCCGGTGAGCCGGTCGCCCGGTACGCCCTGTTCCTCGGCGACCAGTTGGTAGAGGAGCAGCAGCACGGCGGCGGGAGCGTTGATCGTCATCGAGGTGGAGACCCGGTCCAGCGGGATCCCGTCGAAGAGCACCCGCATGTCCTCGATGGAGTCGATCGCCACCCCCACCTTGCCGACCTCGCCCCGGGCGAGGGGCGCGTCGGAGTCGTGGCCCATCTGGGTCGGCAGGTCGAAGGCGACCGAGAGCCCGGTGGTGCCATGGTCGATGAGCCGCCGGTAGCGGGCGTTGGACTCGGTGGCGGTGCCGAATCCCGCGTACTGCCGCATCGTCCAGGGGCGGCCGGTGTACATGGTGGGGTACACACCCCGGGTGTACGGGTACGAACCGGGTGCGCCCAGTTTCACCGCCGGATCCCAGCCCGTCAGCGATTTCTGGTCGTATACCGGCTCGATGGGCTGCCCGGACTCGGACTGGCGTGTCATTTTCGGCCTTCCCTGTTTCCGTGCCGGGATGTTTTCCCCATAATGCGCGGGAACGCGGGACCCGGCGGGGTGGGAATCGCCGGGGAGTACCGGGGAGTACCGGAGAACGCCGTACGGAGGGATGCCCGCACAGCGGGTACGGGGAGTGGGGGAAGGTCATGACGTATACGGGAGAACCCGGGGCGGCGCACGGGCCGAGGGCGGGGGCACGGTGGTCCGTCGCGGCGACGGCGCTCCTGCTGGCGTTCGCCGCCGTCGCGAGCTGCTCGGACCGTGGCGAGGAGCCGGCGGCCTCGGCCGCCCCCACGGGGCCGCCGGGTGCCGGGGCGGCTCCGTCGCCCACCCAACGGCCGACCACGGCCCCGCCGTCCACCGCTCCCCCCACTACCGCCCCGCCGTCCACCGCCCCGCCGTCCACCGCCCCGCCGTCCACCGCCCCGCCGTCCTCGGCGTCGCCGGAGGCGCCGGTGCAGCCCTCGGCGTCGGCCACCGCGTCCCGGACACCGGCGCCCCGGGTGCTCTTCGGCCGGGGCGACGAAGGTGCCGGGGTCCGCGAACTCCAGGCGAGGCTGGCCCAGATCAGCTGGTTCGACTCGGCCCCCACCGGGTTCTACGGGCGGCTCACGGCGAGCGCCGTGGACGGCTTCCAGGCCCGGCGGGGACTGCCCCGGACCGGGCAGGCGGACACGGTGACCTGGGCGAGGCTGCTCGGGATGACGACCCGGCCGACCGCCGCCGAACTCTCCGGCGAGAAGCCCCGTCCCCCGCGCCCCCGGCTCGACCCGCGCTGTCTGAACGGTCGGGTGCTCTGTGTCAGCAAGGCCACGCGGAGCCTGTCCTGGGTGGTCGACGGCACCGTCCGGGCCACGCTGGATGTGCGCTTCGGTTCGGAGTACACCCCCACCCGGGAGGGGGTGTTCCAGGTCTTCTGGAAGTCCCGGCACCATGTCTCGACGCTGTACGACACCCCGATGCCGTACGCGATGTTCTTCAGCGGCGGCCAGGCGGTGCACTACTCGGCGGACTTCGCGGCCCAGGGGTACAACGGCGCCTCGCACGGCTGTGTCAATGTCCGGGACAAGGCCGGGATCGCGGCGCTGTTCGCGGCGGTCCGTACGGGCGACAAGGTCGTCGTCCACCGGTGAGGCCCTGATCAGGACACGGGGAAGATCCCCTCCGGGACACCGGAAGTACACCCGGGCGCAGGAGGGAAAGAGAAGTGGCGGGGGAAAAAAGAGAAGTGGCGCGGGTGGGACCGGGGGAACGAGTCCCACCCGCGCCGATGCGCCGAGCCGTAGGTACGGGGGGAACCCCGGCTTCTGGCGCCGCCGATGACCAGTCGGCTCACTCTGTACTGCGCCATCGGCCCGCGAAACGTCACACCTCTCTGCGTCTTTTTACAAAGACGCAGGTCAAAGGCGCTCTCCAAGGACCAGGGGACCGGAATCCGGATGGTGCGGTCCGGTGACCGGAGCCCGGGTGGGGTCGGTCTGCGGGGCGGGGAAGAGGGGGTACGGGGCCGGGTGCTCGGTCCGGGCGGTCCTGCCCGGGTCCCGGCCCGCACCGGTTCCCCGGTCGTCGTCGGTGTCCCGGTGGGCGGGGCGGTCGTAGCGGCCGTCCCCGGTGGACGGCTCATTGGCCCGGTACGGCTGGTCACCCCGGTCCGGGCGAGTGGGTCGGTCCGCCCCACCCGGGCGGTGGTGGGCACCGGAACCGGCCCCCGCGCCGCCGTTCTGGGGCCGGGCCGCGCCGCCGGGTCCGTCCGCGCCGGGGTGCCGGTCGGGGCCGCCGTCGGGGCCCGGCCAGCCGTCCGCCGTACGCCCGCCGTACCCCCGGCCACCGCCCGCGCCGTCCGTACCGCTCCCCCGGGTCTCCGGGTCGGGACGGCCCAGGATCTGGTCGCAGAACGCCTCCACGCCGCCGCTCCCCGCGTGCCGCTCCAGTCGCTGCCGCCACCGGTCGGCGATGGTGTCGTCCCGGTACTTGCGGCAGGCCTTCCCCATCCAGGGATGCCGGTCGGGGCCGTGCCGCCAGTCCTTCTCCACACCCCGGTGGTCCCCGGGGCGCCGGTCCCGGTCCCGGTCACCGTCGTCGTCGCCGTCGTCACCGGCGCCGTCCGGATCGCCCTCCCGCTGGAGCTTCCCGCTCCGCCCGGGGGACGGGTCCCGGTCGGCGGGCGGCGACGGAGGGGCGAACCCCTGCACCGAGCCCCCCGGCGTACCCCCGCCGACCGGATCCGGCAGCACCGGGCCCTGGCCCGAGACGCCCGGCCGGCTCTGGGCGAACGGGGAGGGCAGCAGCCCCGTACCGGTCGCCACCGCGACCCCGCTGAAGGCGAACGCGGCCACCAGGGCGATCACCCCGGAGCGCGCCGACCGGGACATCCGGCCGCCGAACGGCACCGGGCGCGGCTGACGAGCGAGCCGTACGACCCCCAGACTGAGCGCGCCCGCCCCGACCGGGCCGTCCGCCCGCTCCCGTGCCGCACGGAACGCGGCCAGCGCGGCGGCCTCCCCCGGCAGCTCCCCCGCACCGCCGCCGGGCAGGGCGTCCCGCGCCCTGCGGACCCCGGACAGCGCCTCGTTCAGCCGCCCGGCGGCCGGGGTCACGGGCCCTTCGGGCACCCCGGCCGTCCCCCCGCGCAACAGCCACTCGGCCGTGGCCCTGTCCAGCCAGTCCTGCCCGCCTTGCGCGTCCTCGGCCATCACACGTCCCTCTGCGCCCGCAGCCGGGTACGCGTCGCACCGGCGGGTGCGGTGGCACCGGGCCGGGACGCGCGCTGCGGAGGCATGCCGTTCAGATCCATACTGCGGTCGTGGGGGCGGTCGGGCCGAGCCGTCCCTGGGGAACGCCCGTCCTCCCCGCCGACGCCGTCCGCACCGTACGCTCTCCCGGCCCGGTCCGTGTACTTGGTGTACCCGTCCTGCCTGCGGCCCTCCGCGCGGGCCGTCCCCTCGGGGGCCCCGGGGTCCTCCGCCCCCAGCAGCTCCGCCAGCCGTTTGAGCCCGCGATGGGCGGCGGTCCGCACGGCCCCGGGGCGTTTGCCGAGGGTCCGGGCGGCGCTCTTGGCGTCGAGGCCGACCACCACCCGGAGCACCACCGCCTCGGCCTGGTCCTGCGGCAGCCGGGCGATCAGTGCCATGGTGCTGCCGGTGGAGAGGGCCTCCATCGCCTCGTCGGCGGTGTCCGACTCGGCCGGGCGTCCGGTCAGTTCGGTCTCGTCGCCGCCGACCGCCGGGCGGCGGCCCCTCATCCTGATGTGGTCGAGTGCGCGGTTACGGGCTATCCGCGCGGCCCAGCCCCGGAACCGGTCCGCGTCACCGCTGAAGCCGTCCAGGTCACGTGCGATCTGGAGCCATGCCTCGGATGTGACGTCCTCGGCGTCCGGATCGCCGACCAGCGTCCGTACATAGCCGAGCAGGCGCGGATGCACCGCGCGGTACACAGCCCGGAAGGCGCTCTCGTCCCCCTGCTGTGCCGCGAGCACCGCGGCCGTCAGCTCCGCGTCGTCCCCCAGCACTACCTCAACCTGTTCCGAATCGCAGCTGGTCACCACTGCCCGCGCCCCAGGACGCGATCAGCACGCTACGGCGTTCCGTCAGCCGCGTCCATGACTTCGTACAACTTGCAACAATATGGTCACCCGACCGGGTGTGACAGAAATCGCCGGCCCGGCGCTGAGTGGAGTACGGGGACGCACAGCGCACCCGTCGGACGACGGCCGGGGTCTCTCCTGTGGGGGGTGGCGACCCCGGTCGTCCTCCCTCGCCGGTGCCCGCGTCCCGCCACGAACCGGCGGTCCCGCGGCCGTTCCGCGCCCGCCCGTCCGCCGCTTCCGGCGGACGCCTTCCCGCCCTCACGGCGGATACACCTCTCCGCCGCGGGCGTCCGTCAAGGGTGTCCCCGTCGCCGCCATCGCGCCCCCGGTTCCCTCGGTCCGGCCCCGGGCCCGTTCGCCCGTGTGCCGCCCGGCCCGTTACCTGTTCGTTCCCCGCTGCGGCCCCGGGCACCCGTGGCCATCACCCGGGTGATGGCCGGATCCTCGGGCTCCGCCCGGCAGATCACTCCGTACCCGTACATATCGCCCATCGGTCCGTCCCGATCACGACTGATCACGAGCCGGGGTGACCGGGGGTCAGCCGCCGACCCGGGAGCGCCGGGAGACCACCGCCCGCAGGACCCGCTGTCCCTCGGTCGACACCCGCAGCACCTGGCGGAGCCCGGCGCCGCCGGTGCCGTCGGCCAGGATCTCCAGGACCCGCACCTGCCGCCGCAGCTCCCCCGCGACCAGCGGGCCGGCCCCGGCCGGTTCACCCGTACGGCAGCTCTTGAGGACCTCCACCACATCGGTGGCGGCGGGCTCCCCGCGCCCCGGGCCCGCGTCGAGCCGGTGGTGGAGTTCGAGCGCGGCCACCGAGCAGTCGTCGGCCCACTCCCGCAGCGGCTCCGCCTCCCAGGCGGCGGGCGCCGCGTCCAGCATCTGCCGGACCAGCGCGGCGGCCGGCTCACCGGCGGCGTCCGCGCCGTTTCCCGACGCCCCGGCCACCGCGAGACCCTCGGCCGCGGCGGCGAGCGACGCGGGCCAGACCCCGCCGCCCCGGGCCAGGCCGGACCAGAGCGGACGCAGGGCGTCCGCCTCCGCCGCGAGCAGCGGCAGGCATCGTTCCAGGCAGGCCACCCCGCTGGCGGCCAGCCCTCGCTCATCCGCCTCCGCGATCAGTTCCCTCAGGCACTTCGACACCGCCGACCCCTCCCCTCGCGGCGCGGTTTTCGGGCCGCTTGGCGCAAAGTACCCCGTCCGCACCCCCGCCGCCATGGGTTGTCCGGAGCTGAGCGGTTGTGCCCATCACCGGTGGCCCGTACGGCGATATCCCCCGGGTAGGCATGAGCCAGGCGCATATGCACGTTCTTCTGTTAGATTCGTCGCACCCGGAACTCGGCGCGGGGGGCCCGGCGTTGTCCGGCGCGCGCCCCGCCCACCGAGCCCACCGGGCAGCCGCGGTGTGGGCCCGCGCACCCCCGAGCGGACTCACACCGCGCACCCCTGCCCATAACCGGGCGCCGCCTCACCCCCCCTGCCCGTATCCGGGCCCGGTCTCACTCCCCGAGACGGTCGGCGAGACCCCGGAACTCCGCCCAGCTCCGGGCCGGGGTCCGCGGGTCCCACAGCTTCTGCGCGGTCGCCCGCAGCGGCAGGGCGATCCCCCGGGCGATCCGCTCCGGGGTCTGCGCCTTCGACAGATCGCACCAGACGGCGAACCGCCCGCCCAGGATCAGCGCCGAGTGGCGCGCCGGGACCGGCCGGGTGCCGCGCAGCACCAGCGGGGTCCACTCCTCGTAGATCCGCCGGCCGGTCGGATAGACGAAGTCATTGGGCTCGCCGAGTACGTAGTAGAGGTACTCGTCGTTGAGGTTGACCACCGGACGGCCCTCGGCCAGATACTCCGCCGGGGGCCGCGCCCCGATCTCCTTGCCGGTCCAGTACTCGACCTCGATGTCCTCGGCGACGCTCTCCCGGCCGCCCCGGGTGTAGCCGTCGTTCCAGGCCTTCAGGGTGCGGCCGTCGGGGCGGAGCACATCGGCCCGGTCGTTGACCCAGGCGGCGGCGAGGTCCTGGACGCGCCCCTGGGGCCCGTACCGCTCCCGGGCCAGGGCGGCCAGCTCCGGGAAGGAGGCCTCCGGGTCCCGCCGGGTCAGCGCCTGGTACTCGTCGCCGCCGAGATGCCAGTACGCCCCGTCGAAGAGGTCCGCGTACTCCCGCAGCAGCTCGTCCACGAGCCGTCCGGAGGCCGGGTCCCCGATGTCGACCGCGCCCGGCACCGCCCGGCCCGCCGCGTCCCGGAGCTGGAGCGCGGGGTGCTTCGCCAGCACCGCGCCCAGATGGCCGGGTGAGTCGATCTCCGGGATCACGGTGATGTGGAGCGAGGCGGCCAGCTCGATGATCCGCCGTACCTCGGCCTTGGTCAGATGCTGCGGGGAGACGATCTCCGGATGGGTCGTGGAGGCGATCCGGAACCCCTGGTCGTCGGAGAAGTGCAGCCCCAGCTGGTTCAGCTTGAGGTCGGCCATCTCGCGCAGCCGGTCCTCGATCCAGGCGGCGTCGAAGAACTTGCGGGCGGTGTCGACCATGAATCCGCGCTGGGGCCGGTCGGGGCCGTCGCGGACGGTTCCCTCGGGCATCGAGCCGCCGGAGCGGACCGCCTGCTTGAGGGTGCGGGTGCCGTAGAAGACCCCCGCCTCGGTGGGGGCGGCGATCCGCACCCGGTCGCCCGAGACGGTGAGGGTGTACGACTCGGAGCCCACCGCTCCGGGCGGCGCGGCGGGCCTGGGGGCGGTCGGGGCCCCCGGGGTGAGCGCCAGCTCCACATCGCCCGCGCGGGCGGCGGCCGTCCCCCGGAAGGCGAGCCCCAGCTCCCCGGCGAGCAGCCGGGCCTCGTCCGTCAGCCCCGCGCCGCCCGGGGCGGTGACGACCGCCCGGCCGGACGCGGGACGCCACCCCGGGCCCCGGGCGGGTTCATGGCTCCGTACGGCGGGGATGGTCGCGGGAGCCCGGGAGAGCGGATACACCCGGGAGGGTGAGGGGCTCGGAGTGGCGCCGGTTGCCGAACGGTCCTCCGCTCCGACAGCCGTACGATCGGTTTCGCGACTTTCCCCCGCTATGCCGGGTTCGCCGGAATCACCCGATCCGTTCTCCGCGCAGCCGCCGAGCGCCAGGGACAACACGGTGGTCAGGACGGCCGCCGTGGTCGCGGCGGACCGGATCCGCCCAGGGTGGCGTATCACTCCGCTACCTCCTGCCCGATCTCCGTACCCGGGGGCCGAAGCGCCCCCGGGCCGTCCGGGACACCGCCCGGGGCGTCACCCGGGGCGGAGCCCAGGGCCCGGGGCGATTGAACACCCGCCCCAGGGGTCCCGCCATCGCCACCGTGACCGCCGGGACGGGACCCCACCGCACCCCACGGCGCCCCGGAGGGTCCGGGAGGTCCCCGGGCGACGGCCCCGGAGGCCCCCGGAGCATGGCCGGGAGGCACCTTCCCGATAGCCCGTCCGTGGCTGTTTGATTGCCTGTTTGATCACACCTGAGGACCCCGCGCGAACGAACCGACAACTCGTCGCTACGATGGCCGGGGCCGGTGGACCGTACCCGGCCGGGCCAGACCGACACCCCAAGCCGGCAGGCCCCAGTCCCCGCTCCCGGAGGGTTCTTCCGTGCCGGCTGGAACGCTGTACCGCGGCCGGGAAGGAATGTGGTCCTGGGTGGCTCATCGAGTCACCGGCGTCCTCATCTTCTTCTTCCTGTTCGTGCATGTGCTGGACACCGCTCTCGTCCGTGTCTCCCCCGAGGACTACGACAAGGTCGTAGCCGTCTACAAGACGCCACTCGTGGCGCTGCTGGAGTACGGGCTTGTCGCCGCCGTGCTCTTCCACGCGCTCAACGGTCTGCGCGTCATCGCCGTGGACTTCTGGTCCAAGGGCCCGCGCTACCAGAAGCAGATGCTCTGGACCGTGATGGGCATCTGGATCGTGCTGATGGCGGGCGCCCTTTACCCCGTCCTCGGTCACGCCGCACGCGAAGTCTTCGGGAGCTGAGTCCGGACATGTCTGCTGACACCTCTTCCGCCATCGGCTCCGTCGAGGGCGCGCCCGTCTACGACGTGGACAACCCCGCTCCACTGATCGAGGCACCCCGCAAGCGCACGGGCAGGACCCCGCGCGCCACCCGCGGCAACTTCGAGATGGCCGCATGGCTCTTCATGCGCCTCTCCGGCGTGGTGCTCGTCGTCCTGGTCATCGGCCACCTGATCATCCAGCTGGTGCTGGACGGCGGTGTGTCCAAGATCGGCTTCGCGTTCGTCGCGGGCCGCTGGGCCTCCCCGTTCTGGCAGATCTGGGATCTGCTGATGCTGTGGCTCGCCATGCTGCACGGCGCCAACGGCCTGCGTACCGTCATCAACGACTACGCCGAACGCCCGAACACGCGTCTGTGGCTCAAGGGCCTGCTGTACACCGCCACGGTGTTCACCATCCTGCTGGGCACGCTGGTGATCTTCACCTTCGACCCGAACATCCGCTAAAGCCGGGGCTGACGAACCAATGAAGATCCACAAGTACGACACCGTCATCGTCGGCGCCGGTGGCGCCGGCATGCGCGCGGCCATCGAGGCCACCAAGCGCAGCCGTACCGCCGTGCTGACCAAGCTCTACCCCACCCGCTCCCACACGGGCGCCGCGCAGGGCGGCATGGCCGCCGCGCTCGCCAATGTGGAGGAGGACAACTGGGAGTGGCACACCTTCGACACGGTCAAGGGCGGTGACTACCTGGTCGACCAGGACGCCGCCGAGATCCTGGCGAAGGAGGCCATCGACGCCGTCCTCGACCTGGAGAAGATGGGCCTGCCGTTCAACCGGACCCCGAACGGCACCATCGACCAGCGCCGCTTCGGCGGCCACTCGCGCAACCACGGCGAGGCCCCGGTCCGCCGGTCCTGCTACGCCGCCGACCGCACCGGTCATATGATCCTCCAGACGCTGTACCAGAACTGCGTCAAGGAGGGCGTGGAGTTCTTCAACGAGTTCTACGTCCTGGACCAGCTGATCACCGAGGTCGACGGCGTCAAGAGGTCCGCCGGCGTGGTGGCGTACGAGCTGGCCACCGGCGAGATCCACATCTTCCAGGCGAAGGCCGTGATCTACGCCTCCGGCGGCACCGGCAAGTTCTTCAAGGTGACCTCCAACGCGCACACCCTCACCGGCGACGGCCAGGCCGCCTGCTACCGGCGCGGGCTGCCGCTGGAGGACATGGAGTTCTTCCAGTTCCACCCGACGGGCATCTGGCGGATGGGCATCCTGCTGACGGAGGGCGCCCGTGGTGAGGGCGGCATCCTCCGCAACAAGGACGGCGAGCGCTTCATGGAGAAGTACGCGCCGGTCATGAAGGACCTCGCCTCGCGCGACGTGGTCTCCCGCTCCATCTACACGGAGATCCGCGAGGGCCGCGGCTGCGGTCCCGAGGGCGACCATGTCTTCCTGGACCTGACCCACCTGCCGCCGGAGCAGCTGGACGCCAAGCTCCCGGACATCACCGAGTTCGCCCGGACCTACCTCGGCATCGAGCCCTACACGGACCCGATCCCGATCCAGCCGACCGCGCACTACGCCATGGGCGGCATCCCGACCAATGTCGAGGGTGAGGTGCTGGCCGACAACACCACCGTCGTGCCGGGCCTGTACGCCGCCGGCGAGGTGGCCTGTGTCTCCGTGCACGGCGCCAACCGCCTGGGCACCAACTCGCTCCTGGACATCAATGTCTTCGGGCGCCGCGCGGGCATCGCCGCCGCGGAGTACTCCGCCACCGCCGACTATGTCGAGCTGCCGGAGAACCCCGCCTCCCTCGTCGTGCAGATGGTGGAGCAGCTGCGGGACTCCGAGGGCGGCGAGCGGGTCTCGGAGATCCGCCGCGAGCTCCAGGAGACCATGGACGCCAATGTCATGGTCTTCCGCACCGAGCAGACGATCAAGACCGCGGTCGAGAAGGTCGCGGAGCTGCGCGAGCGCTACCGGAACGTCTCCATCCAGGACAAGGGCAAGCGGTTCAACACGGACCTCCTCGAAGCCATCGAGCTGGGCAACCTGCTCGAACTGGCCGAGGTCATGGCCGTCTCCGCGCTGGCCCGCAAGGAGTCCCGCGGCGGTCACTACCGCGAGGACTACCCCAACCGGGACGACGTCAACTTCATGCGCCACACCATGGCGTACCGCGAGGTCGGCGACGACGGCACCGAGACCGTCCGCCTCGACTACAAGCCGGTCGTCCAGACCCGCTACCAGCCGATGGAGCGTAAGTACTGATGGCTACCCCTGTCATGGACAAGGCCGAGTCCGCCCCCGCCGAGTCCGCCGCCTCGCCGTACATCACGGTCACCTTCCGGATCCGGCGGTTCAACCCGGAGATCTCCGAGCACGCGGTCTGGGAGGACTTCGAGCTGGAGATCGACCCCAAGGAGCGGGTCCTCGACGGTCTGCACAAGATCAAGTGGGACCAGGACGGCACCCTGACCTTCCGCCGCTCCTGCGCGCACGGCATCTGCGGCTCCGACGCGATGCGGATCAACGGCAAGAACAGGCTCGCCTGCAAGACGCTGATCAAGGACATCAACCCGGAGAAGCCCATCACGGTCGAGGCCATCAAGGGCCTGACGGTCCTGAAGGACCTGGTCGTGGACATGGAGCCGTTCTTCCAGGCGTACCGCGATGTCATGCCCTTCCTGATCACCAAGGGCAATGAGCCCACCCGTGAGCGCTTCCAGACCGCCGAGGACCGCGAGCGCTTCGACGACACCACGAAGTGCATCCTCTGCGCCGCCTGCACCACGTCGTGCCCGGTCTTCTGGAACGACGGCCAGTACTTCGGCCCGGCGGCGATCGTCAACGCCCACCGCTTCATCTTCGACTCGCGTGACGAGGCCGGGGAGCAGCGGCTGGAGATCCTGAACGACAAGGACGGCGTCTGGCGCTGCCGTACGACCTTCAACTGCACGGACGCCTGTCCGCGTGGCATCGAGGTCACCAAGGCGATCCAGGAGGTCAAGCGGGCGCTGATCACGCGCCGCTTCTGATCCCGGCCGCCATCGCCCCGACCGGGGCGCGCACGGCCGTCAGGGCCCCGATCCCGCCCGGGACCGGGGCCCTCGGCGTACCCTCCCGGGCGGAGCGCGGTCCGGGAGGCTTCACCGGGGATCGGCGGACCTGGCAGGATCGTGGGTACGGCCGCGGGGAGACGACCTGGGGGCCGTGGACAGGGAACGGGGGCACGGAGATGAACGAACCGAATCCGTACCGGTCGGAGGGGTCGGGGGAGCCGGCGGGGCCGGAGGGCGAGCCGGAGTACCGGTGGGGGCCGTCGGAGCCGCCCGGGTACGGGCCGGGGTACGGGTACCCCCAGGCCCCGCCGCCGGGGCCGTATCCGCCGCAGCCTCACCCGTACCCGCCGACGCAGGGCTACCCGCCCCCGGTGCAGCCGGGGCCGCCGACCCAGCCGTATCCGGCGCAGCAGCCGTATCCGCCGGCCCAGCTCTCCGGGATGGCCGTCCCCGCCTACGGGGCGCCCCTGGCGGGCATGGCGCCGGTGCTGACGATCGGTGACATCACGGTGGTGGGGGACCAGATCCTCACCCCGTCGGGGCCCATCCCCCTCAAGGGCGCGGTCTGGCATGCGATGGATCTCTCGCAGACCACCGAGAAGATCCCGACCTATGCCGTGGTCCTCGCCGTCACCTTCGCCCTCGCCTGTCTGCTGGGGCTCTTCTTCCTCCTCATCAAGGAGAAGGAGGTCACGGGCTTCATCCAGGTCAGTGTGGCGGGCGGCGGGCGGCAGCACACCACGATGATCCCCGCGCACAACCCCTACGCCATCCACCACATCATGGAGCAGATCAACTACGCCCGGCTGCTGAGCGCGTAGTCCCTCCCGGGCACCTCCCCTGCGTCCTCCGGCACCTTCCGGTGCCGGGGATCCGGGTCCTGCCGCGCCGCTTGTTGTCATGCGCATGACCATCACTCCACCGTCCTCGCAGTCGACTTGAACATGTTCAAAAAGAGGTCTACGGTCAGGTCCGTCGGAACTTTTGAACACGTTCAAGGAGCGTGGGGGCATGGACCTCAACGTGGTCTCGTACGTCGTCTACCTGACCGTCAGCATCGCGCTGACGGTATGGGTCGCACGCACCCTCAGCAGAAACGGCCGGGTCTTCCTCGCCGATGTGATGCGCGGCGACGAGAAGCTCGCCGATGCCGTCAACCATCTGCTGGTCGTCGGCTTCTACCTGGTGAACCTCGGCTTCGTCGTGCTCTATCTGCGCGGCGACGGGCGGGTGACCGAGGTGATCGAACTCTTCGACGCCCTCTCGATGAAGCTCGGCGTCGTCCTGCTGGCACTCGGCGCGATGCATCTGTGCAATGTGTACGTCCTCAGCAGGATCCGCCGCCGCCGCATGATGGAGCGGGAGATGGTGCCCCCGGTCGCGCCCCAGGGCTGGACCGGACTCCAGCCCGCACCGGGCCAGGGCGGGGTGTGACCCCGGTGGCCGGGGCGGTGGCGGCGACGGGTGCGCTCACGGAGCGCACCCCGGTCGGGGGACTGACGGTGCTGTACGACGCCCAGTGCCCGCTCTGTGTCCATCTGCGGCACTGGCTCCAGCGCCAGCACCAGCTCGTACCGCTGCGGATGGTCCCCGCCGCCTCCGAGGAGGCACAGCGGCTCTTCCCCGGCCTCGACCACCACGGCACCCTGCGGGAGGTCACCGTGATCGGGGACCGGGGGCAGATCTACCGGGGGCAGTCGGCCTGGATCGTCTGTCTGTGGGCGCTGAGCGACCACAGGTCCCGGGCGATCTGGCTGGCCACCCCGGCGGGGCGGCCCTTCGTCCGGGTGACGATGCTCGCGGCGGCCAAGTACCGCGAGCGGCGCGCCGGGGCGAACGGCGGGTGGGGTACCGATCCCTGCGACGGCCACTGCGCGGTCCCCGGCTAGGCTCGGTCCCCGTGACGGACGCACAGCCCCCCGCGAAGAGCGCTCCCAAGAGCGAGCAGACCCGTACGCTCATCCTCGAAACGGCCCTCAGGCTGTTCCAGGAGCGTGGTTACGACAGAACCACCATGCGGGCCATCGCCCAGGAGGCGGGCGTCTCGGTGGGGAACGCGTACTACTACTTCTCCTCCAAGGAACATCTGATCCAGGGCTTCTACCACCGGATCGCCGCCGAGCACCAGGCCGCGGTCCGGTCGGTCCTGGACCGGGAGACGGCGCTGGACAAGCGGATCTCCGGGGTGCTGCTGACCTGGCTGGACATCGCGGAGCCGTACCACGAGTTCGCCGCGCAGTTCTTCAAGAACGCGGCGGACCCGGAGAGTCCGCTGAGCCCCTTCTCGCCCGAGTCCGGGCCCGCCCGCGAGGAGGCCCTCTCGGTGCACCGGGAGGTCCTGGCCGGGGCGCGGACCAAGGTGCCGGCGGAGTTGCACGACGCCTTCCCGGAGCTGATGTGGCTCTCCCAGATGGGGCTCGTCCTCTACTGGGTCTTCGACCGCTCGGAGGGCCGTGAGCGCAGCCGGAAGCTGGCGGAGCAGGGGGCCAGGCTGACCGCCCGGGGCATCGTCCTGTCGCGCTTCCGGGTGCTGCGGCCCCTGGTCCACGACATGCACGAGCTGGTCACCGATCTGCTGCCGGGGATGGCGCAGACCGTCGCGGCCCGCAAGCGGGACGAGCCGGCCGAGCGGGACAAGGCGGCGAAGTCGGGCCGTAAGCGGACCGCGGCCCCCCGGCGGAAGCCGGAGGGCGCGGACCAGGGCGGTGCGGGCGAGGCCTAGGGAGTGTCTTCAAAGTAGCGTCGTTCGCCCGGAGGGCGGGCCGGGCGGGGTCTGGTGCGTGCAATCGCAAGGCGGAGGAGGGAGTCCATG
>NZ_JBEPCY010000013.1:0-135594 GCF_040299965.1 Streptomyces sp. NPDC000594
GGTAGAGCGACGAAGGAGCGGGCCGGCGAGGACACGCACCGAACGACCTTGCACGCAGCCCCCCGACCCCCAAAATCGAAAAGCAGGGAAGGCGAGATCCCGTACGGACGCCGAGGACGGACCCGCCCGTCTGGCCGGCGACGTCACCCCCTTACGATGCCGCGACCAGGCGAAACGAGGGGGAGTCATGGCCCGACGGGGCGCAGACCGGCAGCGGCGCGGCCACGGGGATGAGGAGGACGAGGGCTGCTGCATGACGTGCATGGACACGTACGTGGCCTACTGCGGTCCCTGCCCGCTCAAGATGATCTACGCCCTCACCGCCGCCGTCCGGCTGTCCGCCAGCCACGGGCCCGCCCCGGTGGACGCCGCGGCGCCGCGGCCCACCGGCCGGGTGGCCGGCACGCTGTACGGAGCGGTCCACCACTACCGCACCCGCATCAGCCCCACCAAGCCGCCGTGCTGCCCCTACACCCCGAGCTGCTCGACCTACGCGATCAAGGCCCTCCACCAGCACGGGGCGGTCAGAGGCGTCCGGCTCATCGCGGGGCGGCTTCTGCGCTGCCGCCCCGGCGCGGCCCGCCGCCGGGGCGGGCGCGACCCGGTCCCTCGCTGACCCGGGCGCCCGTCCCGTCGGCTACCGGCGAGCCCTGTCAGGCGGGGTGGTGCCGAGCGTGCCGCGCGGCCGCCTCGCGCCACCACTCCTCGCGCAGCCCGGGGTCGCCCTGGACCTGTTCGCAGAGGTCCGCACCGCCCTCCGCGCTCCCGGCGAGCGGCGCCAGGAGATGGGGCAGGTGCGCGGACAGGCGATCGGCGTACTCGCCGTCGCCGAGGAGGATCACGTCCGCGTCGGCCAGCGCGTTGTCCGCGACCACGCGGGCGGTCCGTTCCGGATCGGCCGCGTGGTCGTCGCCGATCTCCACGATCAGAGCCCAAGCGGTCAGGGCCTCCGCCGCGAGGCGCAGCGAAGGCGGCGCCGACGGCTGGGACCGGGCTGCCGGGATGATGACGACCCGGCGGCGGCCCACGGTGATGCCGCAGCGCTGGCGCGCGTACTCCCGGCCCGCGGCCGTCAGGTACAGCGGCCTGCGGGCCTCGGCGACGGGCAAGCTCCGCTCGCCCGGGAGGCGTCCGTAGTCCCCGTACTCCTCCTCCCGCAAGGCGTTGAGGGTGGGCGCGCGGAAGCACGCGTCGCGCGGCAGCGGATTCGGGTCGTGGTAGCCGGGGAGACGCTGGTCCGGGCGCAGGGCGGCCGCCTGGATCGCCGCGTGCTGGGTCTTGGGAAGGAGTCGCGGCAGTGCGGGGTCCTCCGGAGGGTTGCGGCGCAGCCACTCGGCTGCCGCTTCCTGGCCGTCCCGGGTGATCCGGTAGGGGCCTCCGGGGTGCTCACGGACGATCAGGCTCTCGCGCCGCAGGCGTACGAGCGCTGCTCCGGCGCCGGAGACAGCCCCGTCGTCACCGGCGGCCAGCAGGATCGCGGCCCCGGTCGGGGTAAGCAGTTCCTCTGTCATCCGGAAACCCGGGAACTGGCGGGGGCTGCGGTGGTCACGATTTCCTCCTCGGCTGGTGTGCGTGGTGGCCGACCAGGACTTGCCCTCCCTGATTCGACATGCATTATATTACCACCATGTGCGGGGCCGATGTCCGGCACGGGGCCTGCTGGAGGACTGTGTCCGCGTCCGCCAGGGACTGCCCCAGGTGTTCGGCACGCAGCTTGTCACGGTGGTTCATCGCACGCGGAGGTGTCTCTCCTCATCCAGTCCGGGGTTCTGCCGGGATTGAGCCGGTCCAGGGCGGGTGGCCCTGGGGTGATGGTTACTCGGTGCGCTGCCGCTGGTGGGTGATCAGCTTTTCGGCGAGGCGCTGGGCCGTGTCCCCGGTGGGCTCGCCGGGCTTCTCCTCGTACAGGCACCACACGTAGCGGCCGTGGCTCATGACGAAGTGGTCTTCCGGGCCTGCTCGCCAGGCCCGGTTGGCGCCCCGGAAGCCGCTGTCCTCGCCGGTGAGACGGTCCAGGGTCTCCTGCACGTCCAGACGGGCCGCCTCGTAGATGAGGTCACCGGGTCCGGAAGTGAACTCGGCTGCCTGGCCCGGCTTTTGGGCTCCGAGGTCGATTGCCAGATGGTTCCAGGTCATGGGGATGACTTTAGGGCCCGGGTAGGTCCTGTGATGCGGTGACGGCGCTGCCGGGGCCGTCTGAAGGTCACAGCAGTTTGTGAAGCGCGCGGTTGACCGAGGGGTTGCGGCCCTTGCGGTAGGAGGGGACGGGGCTGTAGCCGGCGGAGTGGTAGAGCGCGAGGGCGGCGGTGTTGCTGACGCCGGTTTCCAGCAGGATGCGGGTGGCGCCGCTGTGCCGGGCGTCGTGTTCGAGTCGGGTGAGGAGGTGCTGTCCGAGGGAGAGTCCCCGGGCCTCCGGTTGTACGTACATGCGTTTGATCTCGGCTGTACGGCTGTCGATCAGGTGCCATCCGCCGCAGGCGACGGGCTCCGTCGCGGGGTGGATGTGGGCGAGGAGGAAGAGCCCCCGGGGTGGTGCGAATTCTGCGGCCGGTGTGTCGGCGGGGTCGTCGGCATAGCCGTAGAGGGATGTCTGTTCGGCGTGGAGCTGCCGCATGAGCCGGTGCGCGTCGGGGTGGTCGTAGGGGACGACCGAGAGGTGGGGGTGGGGGTCGGTCATGGGGTTGATACTGCCCGTTCCAGGGCCTGGATCGCAGTGGCGCGGTCGGCTGAGCACAGGTGCCGCCGGGCGTGCCGGCCGAGCTGGGTGAGCAGGAGCCGGCAGCGGACCGACTGGACGTGGGGGAGCCGGTCGGCGACGGTGGTGAGGGACTGTGCGGTGGCGTGGGGGTCTTTGCTGAGGAGGCGGGCCCGGGCGAGGTGGATGGAGTGGAGCAGGGCGGAGCGCCGGTAGGCGGAGGTCTGGTGGGCGAGGGGGGAGAGGAGTTCGGTGGCTTCGGCCAGCAGGCGCCGTGCGCGGCCGGGGTGGGCGGCGGCGAGGTCGACGAGGGCCTGGCCGGACTCGGCGGCGACCTGCTCGGCGGTGAAGTAGTAGAGGGACGGGGGGTCTGCGGGGCTTCGGCGCTGGAGGAGGGTGTGGCACTGGTCGGTGGCCCGGCGGAAGTTGTCGATGTCTCCGGCGCTGGCGTGGGCGGTGGCCAGGCGTCCCAGGGCGCGGGCGCGGACGAGGGGCAGGCCGCGGGCGGTGTGCTCGACGGCTGCGGCGGCGAAGCGCAGCGCTGTGTCGGGCTGGGCGTGGGCGGCGTGCTGGTAGGAGAGCATGCCGAGGACGTTGGCGACGGTGTCGTGGTCGCCGGCGGCGCGGGCGAGGCGGATGGCGAGGAGCTGGTAGCGCTGGGCGGCGGCGGTGAGGTCGGCGTCGAAGGCCATCCAGCCGGCGAGCTGGGCGTGTCCGGCGGCGGTGCGCAGGAGCCGGGTGCCGGTGTGGGCGTCGTAGCGGCAGGTGCGCAGCAGGTGGATCACTTCGCCGAGGGCGAGGCGGACGTGGCGCTGGGACAGGGGGCCGCCGCCGGTGCGGTCGTCGAGCCGGCGCAGGGAGTGGAGCTGGTCCTCAAGGACGTCGGCTAAGGGGGGTGGTACGCGGTCCGGTCCGCTCGGGCGGGGCGGGGGCGGGGTGGTGTCGTGGTGGGTGGCGTCCCAGACGGCGGTGGTGAGGCGGTCGGGCGGGGCGGGGTGGGCGGTGATGTGCTGGTCGGGGCTGGTGACCCAGGCGGCGGTGGTGTCGAGGACGGCGGGCAGGGTCCGGGATCCGAGGAGGTGGTCGGTGGCGGTGGGTTCGGTGACGGGCTTGTGGCCGGGGCCCCACAGGGCGGTGGTGCACGGGGTGCCGGTGGCTTCGGTGAGGACGGTGGTGGTCAGGCGCCGTACGACGGGTGAGCGGGGGGTGGATCCGCGGAGCCAGCTGTAGGCGGCGGTGGGGTGGAGCCGGGTTTCACCGGCGGCGTCGAGTCGGGGGTTGAGGGCGCGGATCAGGTCGCGGGGTGTCCAGCCGGCCTGGTCGAGGGCGGCGGCCAGGAACTGGTTGTGGCGCGGGGCGGGTGTGGTGGCGGTCGGCGGGTGCGACCGGGGGACTCGGGGAGTCGTCGTCACGGTGGCGAGGCTAGGCCGGTTGACGGGCGGGGGCGGGTTTTCACGGCTTTTCACACGGCCTCCTCGAAGCTCGCGTTCTTCACGGTCTGCCGGGTCGCGGGGCTGGCGGATTCTGCGGTGTGCTGGGGGACGGCCCGCGGCGCCGCCAGGGCCGGTCGGCGCACTCCCAGGGGGCTCTCATGACACCCGACTTCGTCATCCGGCTGCGTGAGCGGGTGGGCAGTGACCATCTGCTGTGGCTTCCCGGGGTGAACGCCGTGGTCCGTGACGGAGAGGGCCGGGTGCTGCTGCACCGGCGTTCGGACACGGGCGAGTGGTCTCTGCTGAGCGGCATCCTCGACCCCGGGGAGGAGCCCGCCGACGCTGTCGTCCGCGAGGTGTTCGAGGAGACCGGGGTCCGGGTCGTGGTGGAGCGGCTGGCCGGGGTCACCGTCTCCCCGCGGGTGCGGCACCCCAACGGGGACCGCGCCCAGTATCTGGAATTGGTGTTCGCGTGCCTGCCGGCCGGCGCCGGGCAGGCGGCCCGGGTCAACGACGACGAGTCCGTCGAGGTCGGCTGGTTCGACCCCGACGGACTGCCGCCGGTGCGCGACAGCGTCCGGGAGCGGATCGCCCTGGCACGGTCCGGCCGGGAGCGGGCGTGGTTCACACCACCGGGGGCCGCGGCGGCTGACGGTGGCGGATGAGCTCGAACGCCTCCGCCTCGGGCACCCCAACCTGCGCGCCCCGCACCGCCGTCTGGGCGTCGAGGGCGCGGGTGGAGCGGGTGTGGGGCCAGGGCCGCATCTCGGAGCCGTACACCGCCAGGGCCCGGCGTTTCAGCTCTGCGGCTTCGGGCGTCAGCGTCTGGAACCAGGTGGGAGAGAAGACGCGTCCGCATCCCCACTCGGTGGCCGAGCGGACCTCGAAGGCGAGGACGGTCCGCACGGTGCTGCCGGGCTGGGGCCGGGTGGCGGCGGCCACCGCTTCGGCGGTGAGGCGGTGGTCGTGGCTGAGATCGGCGGTGCTGTGGGTGTAGACGACGGTCGGCGCCCAGGCGCGGACGGCGTCCTCGACGGTCTGGGTGATGGCCAGACGAGGGACGGTGTCGAAGGCGTTGTCGGGGAAGTCGGCCAGGCGCAGTTCGGCCCTGTAGAGGCCGGCGACCTTGCGGGCGCTGTCGGCGCGGTGCGCCCGGACCTGATCGTCGCCGGTGGGACGGCTGGTGGCGGAGTGGCTCAGGATCAGGGTCATCAGCGGGTCGCCGGCCAGGGTGTGGACGGCGAGGGTGCCGCCCGCGCCGAGGATCTCGTCGTCGGCGTGCGCCGCGACGGCCAGCACGCGCTCGGGCCGGTGGGTGTGGTCCACAGTTCGCTCTCCTGGGGGTTCGGGGCATCGTGCCCGTTGCTGAAAGGAAGGGGGATGTGCCGTGTTCGGTGGTCGGAAGTCTGAAAGGAAGGCCGGAGGATGACGACGGACGAGAACTTCCCGAGAATGGTGTTCCGGGTGGGGCGGCGGCGGATCGGGGAGGGGGTGCGGATCGGCGCGGGCACGGTGATCGTGGCGGACGACCTCGTGCTGGAGGACGGGGCGAGCATCGGGGAAGGCTGTGATCTGCGCTCCGCCCGCCTGCGTCTGGGGCGCGGGGCGGAGATCGGCGCCTCGGTGCGGGTGTTGGTGGCGGACCGGTTCACCGTGGGCGCCGGGACCCGGGTGGATACCGGGGCCGGGGTGGTCTGCCGCGAACTCGCGGTGGGGGACGGCTGCTATGTGGGGCAGCGGTGGCGGGTGGGGGCCGGGGCGTCGATGGAGGAACGGTCCAGGCTCACCGTGGGGGACCGGTGCCAGATCGCCCCGGACGTCGTCTTCAACGCGACCGAGCCCATCACGATCGGGTCGGACGTGGGGATCAGCGCCGACGTGGCGATCTGGACCCACGGCTACCACGCGGGACACTCCGTACGCGACGGGCACACCGCGGCCTTCGAGGGTGTGGTGGTGGAGGACGGGGTGTGGCTGGGCTTCCGGTCGGTGCTGCTGCCCGGCGTGCGGGTGGGCGCGGGAACCGTCGTGGCGGCGACGGCGACGGTGACCTCCTCCCTCCCGCCCGGGGTGCTGGCGGCCGGAGTCCCCGCGAAGGTCAAGCGCACCCTGCGGCCGCGCGCACTGACCGCCCCGGAGCGCGCTGAGGCGGTCGGAACGCTGCTCGCCGGGTGGCTTGAGCGCCTGGCCTACAAAGGACTGGCCGTCGACGGCGGCGAGGGGACGTGGACCGTCGCCCGGGGCGGTCGGCGGTGGAGGGTCCGTCATCTGCCCGCGGGGGGCGGCGAGGTGGTCGTCGACCCGGCTGCGGGGATTGCGGCGGTGTTCGCGTTCGGCGAGCCGCTGTCCGTTCAGGGCGAGCTGGACGAACTGGGTCACGACTGGCGGGACTTCTGCCGCCGGGCTACCTGGCTCTTCCCCTATGCCGGGAACTCGACCGGGATCGTGCCGCACCGCTTCGCCCGCCTCCTCGACTGACCCGCCCCCGCTCCGGCGGCCGGTCCGGGTCACGCTTCGTTCCCGGCCAGGTGGGCGCACAGGTCCGGGGACAGCCGACCGGCCCGCCCGGTGTCGGTCATGACGCTGGTGAGCTGGCGGATGCTGGTGGGCCCGATGACGGGAACGACGTGGGCCCGGGTGGCGGAGCGCAGGTAGGCGAGCGCGAGAGCGGTACCGCTGACGCCGAGCCGCCGTGCGGCGGCGCGGAGCCGGATGCGGCGCCCGGCGTTGCCCAGGGTGTCGTAGGTGGTGGTGTGGTGAGCGTGGTGGCGTCCGCTGTGCCGGTCGGCGAGATATCCGGCGGCCAGCGTCCGGTAGGGCATGACGACCAGCCCGTACTGCAGGGCGAACGCGAGGTGTTCGGGGTCGGCTTCGGTGAGCCAGGGCTCCGGACACCGGGTGGTGCGGCGGGCGAGGCTCCACAGCGGCTGGGTGATCCGCGGCCCCGTCCGGCCGGCCCCGGCCGCGTAGGCGCACCAGGCGTGCAGCCGGGCGGTGGTCCAGTTCGACGCCCCCACCCTCACCGTGGTGCCGGTTTCGATGAGGTGTTGGAGGGCGTCGGCGACCTCCCCGACGGGGACGGCCGGGTCGTCGCGGTGCAGGACCAGAGCGGCCGGCGGCGCCCCGAGGCGCTCCGTGGACTGTTCGGCGGAGCGGATCAGATGCTCCGGCCGCAGATCCGCCTGTCCGGGCCGGGCCGGGTCGAGCCCGGCCTTGGTCACGGTATACATCCGGGCGCCGGTCGTGGCGAGCCACCGCCCGATCAGCTGCTCGGCCCGCGGCCCGCTCGCGGTGGGGCCGTAGGTCGGGGCGGTGTCGAGGACTCGTCCGCCCAGGTCGTGGAAGGTATCCAGCAGCTCGAAGACGCGGCGGGCGGACAGGGCGGATCCGAACTCGAACGTCCCCAGCGCAAGCCCCACCGCCCCGTCGCCCGGGAACCCGGTGCCCTGGGGTGGGGTGGGCCGGTTCACCGGGTGCCCGCGGGGACGGTGAGGGCGCGGCGCAGGCGGTGGGTGTCGGCGAGGGCGTCGGCCAGGGGCCGGTGCGGCAGGGGCCCGTAGACGCGGGTGAAGCGGGTCATGTCGGCGGTGAACGAGGGGATTTCGTTGGGCCGGCCCGCGGTGTGCCGGATACCGGCTGCGCTGCCGGTGAGCGTGAGGATCGCGTCGGCGAGGTCCCGGATCGAGGTGGCGCGGCCGGAGCCCGCGTTGACGACGGGCAGGAGACGGTCGCGGTCCAGGATGCGGGTGAGCATGGTCAGGGCGTCGTCGATGTGGGTGAAGTCGCGGGCCTGGAGCCCGTCGCCCTCCACCGTCAGGGGGCGGCCGGCGGCCGCGGCGTCGAGGAACGCGGGCACCACCGCGTCCGCGCCCTCGGCGGGGCCGAAGGTGTTGAAGAAGCGGACGACCCCGATCTGCCGGCCCGCGGGCAGCAGCGGCCGGCATACGGCGGCGAGGTGTTCGGTGGTCCGCTTGCCCACCGCGTAGGGGGAACGGGGGGAGCAGGCGGTGCGCTCGGTGAGCGCACCGGAGCGCGGGCCGTAGACCTCGCAGGAGGACGCCAGCAGCAGACGCCGCGCGCCCGAGGCGCGGAAGACGTCGATCATGTGCCGGTCGACGGCGGTGTTGTGCTCGAAGGCGCCCGGCAGGAACGAGCCGGGGACGGACTTGTGCGCGGCGAGGTGGACGACGGTGCCGAACGGGTCGAGGTCGGCGGCCTGAAGGGTGCGGACATCACGCTCCTGGAGCCCGCCGGGGGGCGGGCACAGGGAGGGGACGGACAGGTCGTCGACCGCGGTGACCTTGATGCCGGCGGTGCGCAGGTGGTGGGTGAGGGCGGAGCCGATGAAGCCGGCCGCGCCGGTGATCAGAACAGGATCCATCCGAGAAAGCCCCGATCAGGGTTCAGAGGGTGGTCAGGAAGGCGGCGAGCTGGTCGGCGCCGGTGTAGTGGTGGGAGGCGATTCCCAGCCGTCCGGCGTCGGTGGTGACGGAGGCGATGTCGTCGGCGAGGACCAGGGAGCTGCGCGGGATGTGGTGGAGGTGGGCGACGTGGTCGAAGAACGCCACGCGGGGCTTCGTGGTCCCGATCTCGTGGGAGCAGATCACCGCGTCCAGGACGGTGAGGTCCTCGCGGTACAGGTCGCGCCAGAACGGGGCGTGCAGCGCGTTGGTGTTGGAGACGCCGACGACCGCACGGAAGGTGTCGCGCACCAGGGAGGAGCTGAGCAGGGCGGTGAGGCGGGTGTCGACGCCCTGGTAGATCGCGTTCCAGCCGTCCGTCATGTCCCGGTCCGTCAGGGTGAGGCCGAGGCGGTGGCGCAGGTGGTCGAGATAGGCGGGCGGGGTGATCTCGCCGCGTTCGAAGGCGTCGAACGGCCCGTCGATCTCCCACGCGGTCAGCAGCCGCTGCGGGTCGTCGCCCGCCAGGCGGGCCCAGTGCTCCAGGGCGCGGATGAAGGAGTAGGAGAAGAACACCCCGCCCATGTCGATCATCAGGACCCTGGGGGTGGTGTGCGGGTCAGGCGCGGGCATGGCGCTCCTCGGCAGTGACGTCGGGGGTGGGGTGGGGGAGGAGGTGGGCGTAGCGGTCGGTGATCTTGTCGCGGCGGGGTTTGCCGGTGGCGGTGACCAGGCCGGTGCCGGCCCACGGGTCGGGCAGGACGAGGACGGTGTGCAGATCGGCCCACGGCAGCGCCCCGGATTTCTGCGCGCGGGCGACGGCCGCGAGGAGGTCCCGCTCCAGGCCGCGGACCCTGTCGGGCGGCCAGTGGGCGGTGCCCGGTGCGGAGACGAGGGCGACGGTGTGGGGCAGCTGGTGGCCGGTGACGCAGGCGTGGTCGACTCCCGGGCGGGCGGTCAGGAACGCTTCGAAGGGTTCGGGGCTGACCAGGCGGCCGCGGGCGGTCTTGAACGCGGCGGACAGCCGGCCCGCGAGCACGATCTGCCCGTCCCGCGTCTCGGTGGCGCGGTCGCCGGTGTGCCACCAGCCGCCGGTGGTGACCGGACGGGTACGGGGCCAGCGGGTGACGTACCCGGGGGAGAGGTGCGGGCTGCGGATCAGCAGCTCCCCGCCGTCGCCGACCCGATGGGCGGCCGTGACCGGGATACCGAGGTGCGGGGCCGTGGTGTCGGGTTGGTGGTAGACGGGCACGGTGGTCTCGGTCGCCCCGTACGCCCCGGCCACCCGCAGTCCGGCCGCCGTCAGGGTGCGGGCGGTGGCGGGGGCGAGGGCGGCGGCGCCGTTGACCGCGAGGGCGATCCCGCCCACCGCCGTCCGCAACTCCGCACCGCCCGCTTCCTCTTCGGCGGTCAGGGCGTGGGCGAGGCGGGTGAGGGTGTGGGGGACGCCGAGGAGGACGTCGGGCCGGTGCCGGACGATCGCGCCGGTGAGATCGTCGGGGCCGGCGGTGTGGACGGTGGTGCCGTACAGGCACATCAGGCTGTGGCCCATGATGCGCTGGGCGATGTGGGAGACCGGCAGAGACGCCACGGTCCGCTCCGGCCGGCGCGCGGCGCTGGGCCAGTGCCGCATCCAGGCGGTGATGCCGTCGGTGAGCGCCCGGTCGGTCACCACCACCCCGCGGGGGGCGCCGGTGGTGCCGGAGGTGAACACCACGGCGGCCGCCGTACTGCTGCGGGCGCCTGCCCAGCGCCGGGCCTGCTTCCGCAGCGAACTCGCCCTTGGCGGCAGCTGTGCGTCGAGGTCCTCGGCGGTGACCGGATGGACGGGTATCCCGGCGGTGCGGGCGGCCTCGACCACCTGGTCGTCGTGTCCGGAGAGGGTGTCGAGGACCGCGGCCGGGCGGAGGGACCGGAGCACCGCGCGGGCCTGGCCGGCGGTCAGATGCTCGGGGACGACGGCGGGCACGGCCCCGGCGAACAGGACGGCGAGGTCGCAGGCCGCGAACAGCGGCCCGCCCGCGGTGCGCAGCAGGACGGTCCGCCCCTCGCACCCGCCCGCCCGTTGAAGGAGGCGGGTGAGGTTCCCGGCCCGGGCCAGGAGACCGGCGAACGACCAGGCCGTTCCGTCGGGCGCGGTGACCGCGATCCGGTCCGGGTCCTGGGCGAGGAACCGCTCCAGCAGCCGGGAGGCCGTCACAGGTCCTCCGCCGCGGTACCGGACAGCAGGTACGCGCCCGCGAGCTGCCGCCCGCGGCCGGCGACCAGGGCGTGCCGGGAGATCACCAGGGCGTCCCGCCAGCAGCCCTCCACCTCGCTGGCGCGGTGGACGGCCGCCGACCCGGCGGCCTCGAACAGCGTCCGGCACACCGACTCGGCCGTCTGCGCCATATGGCAGCAGGCGGCCCGCAACCGGGCCCGCTCCTCCTCCCCGACCGGGCCGTCCACGGCAGCGGACCAGGCCGCCGCCGTGGTCCGTTCCA
Source organism: Streptomyces sp. NPDC000594 (assembly GCF_040299965.1). Lineage (NCBI taxonomy): Bacteria > Bacillati > Actinomycetota > Actinomycetes > Kitasatosporales > Streptomycetaceae > Streptomyces > Streptomyces sp. NPDC000594. The sequence continues at coordinate 11,012 of NZ_JBEPCY010000013.1, forward strand.
GCAGACCGGACGCGGCGGCCAGCTGCGCGCCGGCCTGCGCGTACGCGTCCTGGGCACCGCCGAGCCGGGCGAGCGGCCCGTCAGCGTGCCGGGGCCGCACGGCGGGGGCGAGGCGGGCGAAGGCGTCCAGGGCACGCTGCCCGGCGGCCTCGGCGACCGTGGCGATCGTCGCGGCCATCAGCCCGTACAGCGGGAACCGGTACAGCGGATCGTCGACGAGCGCGGGCCCGGTGAGCAGGACGCTGTGCCCGGCGGGCACCGTGGTGTCGCAGCTGACGGAGCAGGAGGCGCTGCCGCGCAGCCCCAGCGCGTCCCAGTCCTGATGGACCGTCACCTCCTTGCGGGGGAGCAGGAACCAGACCGGGCTCCCGCCGTCCGGGGTGCGGGCGGCGAGCGCGAGGAGCGACGCGTGCTCCGCGCCGGTCACCAGCGGCCACCGGCCCGACAACCGCAGCACGCCCCCGGCCTCGCGGATCGTTCCGGCCGGCAGGGACGATCCGGCGATCACCGGCCGCACCCCGCCGCCGAGAACGGTCCGGGCGGTGGGCTCGTCCAGGCGGGACAGGAACGCCCCGGCCGGGGCGTGGACCGCGGCGGCCCATCCGGCGGACGGGTCCGCGTACGCCACCTGCCGCACCGCATTCAGGATCTGCGGGACCGCCGACTGTAATCCGCCGTACACGGCAGGCAGCGCGGCCGTGGCGATCGCGCTGTCGGACAGGTGCTGCCACACCGACGGGTGAAGGGTGCCTCGTCGTTCGCCGTGTTCGCGGTGCTCGCGGGCGGCCGCGCACAGCGCCGCGGTGTCCATGGCCCGCCCAGTAGTGGGGGAGAGGAGAGGGGTCATCGGTCACGGTCCCATCGCTCGGAGAAGGACAAAGGCATAGGAAAGGTGAGGAGTCGGGTCAGGGTGTGGGGGGTGTGGAGGTCGCGTACGGGGCCGGTGAGGGCGGTGATCAGTTCGCCGGGCAGCCAGCCCGGACCGGCGCGGGCGGCGAGACGGGCCCCGGCGGTGCCGACCAGGTGGCAGGCGAGCGCGGCGGCTTCGGCGGGCGGAAGATTCTGGGCGAGCAGGCCCGCCGTCACTCCGGCGACGACGTCGCCGCTGGAGCTCTTGGCCAGGGACGGGTGCCCGGCCCGCACCCGGAGCAACACCCGGCGGGGGCCGATCACCAGGTCGTGGGGGCCTTTCGCGGTCATCACCGCGCCGGTACGGCGGGCGAGCCCGGCCAGCGCGGCGACCGGCACACGGCCCTCGCGGCTGGCCGTGTTCTGGGTGAGTCCGACGGCTTCGGTCCGGTTCAGCAGCACCACGTCGGGAGCCAGTCCGGTGATCCGGGCGATCCCGTCCGGGCCGCCGCCGAGATGCCCGTCGACGACCACTCCGACCGGGCCCGCCGCCGCCCGCGCCGCGGCGAGCGCGTCCAGGACCGGACCCGGCTGCGGGCTGCCGCCCAGCCCGGGGCCGATCAGCCACACCACCCGCCCCCGCGCCCCCGACCGGGCCCGCCCCGCCAGCAACCCTTCGGTGACCTCCGCCAGCAGCCGGATATCCCCTCCGCCGAGTTCCGGGCCCGGCACCGTCAGCAGGTGCATCTCCAGGGCGGCCGCGCCCGCCGCCGGGCCCGCCGGGGCGAGGACCCGGACACCGTGCGCCCCGGCCCGCAGCGCCCCCAGCCCGGCCAGGAAGGGCGGCGCACTGTAGGCCGAGGATCCGCCGACCACGATCACCTGCCCGCCGTCGCCCTTCACCCCGCCCTGAGCCGGCAGACGCCACCTCGCCGCGGTGCGGCGCGCCCACCACCGCCCCGCGACGGTCACCCGGCGGCCCGCCGCCTCCCCGGATCGCGTAATGGGCCGCACCCCGGCGCGGGGGTCGATACGCTCAACACCACCGCCCGGACCATCTGTTGTGAGGGAACCGCTGTGACCGAGCCCGCCCGATCCTGGCCGCGCCTGCTCGCGGCCCTCCTCGCCGGACGCGACCTGACCGCCGGCGACACCCGCTGGGCGATGCGGCAGGTCATGGACGACGCGGCCGCCCCGGCCGAACTCGCCGGTTTCCTCACCGCCCTGCGCGCCAAAGGCGAAAGCGCTCCGGAACTCACCGGCCTGCTGGACGCCCTGATGGAACGCGTCGTGCCGCTGCCCGGCATCAACGGCGCCGACGTGGTCGACGTCGTCGGCACCGGCGGCGACGGCGCGCACACCGTCAACGTCTCGACGATGTCGGCGATCGTCGTCGCCGCCACCGGAGCCCCGGTCGTCAAACACGGCGGCCGTTCGGTGTCCTCCAAGGCCGGGTCCGCCGACGTCCTCGAAGCCCTCGGCCTGCCCCTGACCCTCACCCCCGCCCAGGTCGCCGCCTGCGTGACCGAGACGGGGATCGGGTTCACCTTCGCCCCGGTCTTCCACCACGGTCTGCGGCACGCCGCTCCGGTCCGCAGAGCGCTCGGGGTGCCGACCGCGATCAACTACCTCGCCCCGCTCACCAACCCCGCCGGTCCCGCGACCGCGCTCGTCGGCTGCTCCAGCCACGTGCTCGCCCCCCACCTTGCGACGGTCCTCGCCGCCCGGGGCACCCGCGCGTGGGTCGCGCGCGGCGAGGACGGCCTCGACGAGATCACCTGCGCCGCCCCCACCCGCCTGTGGATCGCCGGCCCGCACACGGTGCGCGAAACGGTCCTGGACACCGCCGGCTTCGGCCTCGCCCGCGCCGGAGCGGACGCGCTGCGCGGCGGTGACGCCGCCTACAACGCCACCGCCGTCCACCGCGTCCTCGGAGCAGAACGGGGCGCCGCCCGGGACGCCGTCCTCGCCAACGCCGCCGGAGCCCTCGCCGCCCGCACCCCCGACGCCGACCCGCGCGACGCGTTCGCCCACGGCCTGGACACCGCCCGGGCCGCCATCGACACCGGAGCCGCCGCCACCGTGCTGGACCAGTGGATCAAGCTCGCCCAGTCCCTCACCGGCCACCCGGCCTGACCGGCCGGTCACCGTGCCGTCCCGTCGTTCAGCTGCGGCACCTGCCGCGCCCACCCGCGCACCGCTCCCCAGCGCCGCGCCGGATCCGGCGCGCGCAGGTCCCGCATCAGACGGGTGAAGTCCCGCTCCCGCCCGCCGCCCGATCGCACCGGCGACCCGGTCATCTCCGCAGAAGCGGGGCAGGCGGACCGCACCGCCGCCACCGGCGGCCCCAGCACCCCCGAACCCCGCCCGACACCGCTCGCGCCCCGGCAGGCCGCGGCGACCAGCGCAACCCGTTCCTGCCAGGGAAGGAACACCGCCAGCTCCCGCACCACGTCCGCGCCGTCGTCGCTGGTGTGCACCATCGTCAGGATCCGGTTCTCACTCCCGGCCACCGACCGCAGCGAGTCCCCCGCCCGACCGGCCGGGTCGTTGCCGCCCTTCAGCCGGGTCAGCCGCTCGGCCGGCCGGCCCCCGGGGTGCCCGTAGAGCACCAGCAGTCCCGGCCCCAGCTCCGCCACCGCGTCCAGCAGCAGCAGCCGCTCCGCCGTGGCCCGTTTCAGCTGCCACCACCACAGCCCCCGCACTCCCGCCCGGTCCAGCACGACCGGCCGCGCCGCCCGGACGACGAACCCGTCCTCCTCGATCCGCACGAGCACCCGCTCCAGCCCGCCGGACGCCACCAGATCCGGCCGCAGCCACACCAGCCCGGTCTCCGTCGCGAACGTGTACGCGCCCGCCTCGCCCAGCAGCCCGCACAGCGACGCCCACCCCTCCCGCACGAAGGGATCGAGGCCGTAGACGGCGTGCTTGTCCGTACTGTTCGTCAGCCGCTCCAGCGCCGGGGCTTGTAAGTCGGCCCACACCGCCTCCGTGTTCACGGTCGCGCTGCTCGAAGTCATCACCACGCCCGTCCTCCCCTCCGGCCGGTCCCGGCCTGGACCACACCCAGGCGCCCGGGCCAAACCCGGTGCCGAGCGCGGACACCAGAACACAGCGCCCGCGCGCCGCACGGCACCCGGCCGGGCGTGAACGTCGTGAACATCCCGGCCGGCGTGCGAAGCGCCGAGAACACGCCCCACCCCCACGCCGCCCGCGCGTTCACCGGTCCGCTTCCGCGGACCGGCGCACCACCGGACCTCTGCTTCCCTCGGAGATGACCTGTCGTCACCGCGCCTCCCTCACCTGGTCGCAGCCCCGCCGCAGCGGCTGAACGAGTCCCCGGCCGGCGCACCGCAGCACACGGCGGCCCGGACGGCCCCCGCCTTCCGGGGCTGCCCCGCCTTCCCGGCCGGGGGACTCACAGGAAACCGCCGGACCCGCTGCGGCAGGAGGGCACACGAGGGGGCATACACATCGCAGAGAGGCTGCGCTCCGTGGGCCCCTGCCTCTACGCTCGAAACCCGGACGGGGAAACGACCGACCACCGGGGCGCCGCCTCGTGAGAGGGGTCCGAGATGCCCGCGGAACACCGCCGGCCCAGGAATCCGAACCGCGACCTCGAACAGCTCCTCGACGCCGCCGCCATGAGCAGAAAAGGACTCGCCAAACGGGTCAACGACCTCAGCGCACTGGCCGGAACTCCACGGGGATACACCCATACGAGTGCTTCGAACTGGATAGACCGCGGGATGATCCCCCGCCCGCCCGTGCCCGCCCTGATCGCCGCCACGCTGGGGGAACGGCTCGGGCGCCGGGTCACCCTCCACGAGATCGGCATGGGCGCGCCGGACACCTCGGGCCCGGACATCGGATTGGATTTTCCCCGGGACCCCGAAGAAGCACTCCGCAACGCCGCCCAGTATTGGAGCACCGTGGACCGCCGAACCCTCCTCACCCGCAGCGGCCCCTTCGCCGTCGCCGCGTTCACCAGCCCCGTCCACCGGTGGCTCGCCGACCCCGCCGACCCGCCCACAGCGCGAGAGGACGGACGGCGCGTCGGACGCGCCGACCTCGACGAGCTGTGGGACGCAGCCGAGGAAGCCCGCCGCTGGGACTCCAAGTACGGCGGCGGGAACTGGAAATCCAGCTCGGTCCTGGACTGCCTCCAGCACCGCGCAGCCCCCCTGCTCCGCGGCTCCTACACCGAGCACATCGGCGCGGAACTGTGCACCGTCACCTCCGAACTCGCCCGGATCGCGGCCTGGTCAGCCGTCGACATGGGCCAGCACGACGCGGCACAGCGCCACTTCATCCAGGCCCTGCGCCTCGCCCGCAGCGCCGGCGACGTCCAGGCCGGCTCCTACGTGCTGGCCACCATGGCCCTGGCCAGCTTCCTTCGCGGCCACACCGCCGAAGCGATCGACATGGCCGAAGGCGCCTACGAACGGGCCAAGCACCAGGCGGCGCCGCGCGTCCTCGCGTTCGCGAAACTTGCCGCCGCGCGCGCCTACGGCCGCGCCGGGGACGCCAAGCGCGCCATCACCGCCCTGGCGGCCTCGGAGAGGCTGCTGGACTCCATCCAGCTCCACACCCGCGACCCCCAGTGGCTCACCTACCTCACCCACGCCCGGCTCAGCACCGACGCCACCGAGATCCACCACCACCTCGGCAACCCCCAGGCCGCCCTGCGCTGGAGCCGGCAGGCCCTGCCGATGCCCGCCGGCGTCTACACCCGCGCGGTGGGCCTGCGCACCGCGGTCGTCAGCGCCACCCACCTCCAGGCCGGCGACCTCGACCGCGGCCTCGCCCTCGGCGAACGCGCCGTGGACATCCTCGGACAGGTCCGCTCCGCCCGAGCCCACGACTACATCCGCAACATCAACCACGCCCTGCAGCCCTGGCAGAAAGACCAACGCGTCACCGCCTTCCTGACCACGAGCAACCAGGCGCTCGCCGGAGCATGACACCCCAGGCCACCCGGCCAAGACTCCCCCTCCGCCCCCGCCCGTCCGGGAAGGTGAATGAACCCCGTGAAACGCCGCTCCGCCCTCGCCGCCATCAGCGCCGCAGCGCTCGCCCCCCTCGCAGCCGGCACCGCCCCGGCGCACGCCACACCACTGGGCCCCACGGACATCACCGACCTCGAGTCAGCCGTCCACACCTACAGCGCCCAGTACTCCACCCAGCCCCCGCACACCCTGCGGACCGCAGTGGCCGCCCACCGCCGCCACGCCCGCACCCTCCTGCGCGAACGCCGCCATACCCCGCGCCAAGACCGCGAACTGGCCCACCACGCGGGCATGCTCACCGTCACCGCCGCCTGGATCGCCCACGACCACGGCCACCGCCCACTCGTCCAGCAGCTCTGCGACGAGGCCCGCGAACTCGCCGACCGCGCCCGCGCCCCCCAGGTGGCCGCGTGGGCCGAGGACGTCCGCGCCACCGACGCCCTCTACGCCGGACACCCCCGCCACGCGCTCACCGCCATCACCCGCGGCCTCGCCACCGCACCCCGCGACAGCCACGCGGCAATCCGCCTCACCGCCCAGCTCGCCCGCGTCCACGCCCGGCTCGGCAACCGGTCGGCCTTCACCGAAGCAGCCGCCGCAGCGCACCGCCGCCGCGCCGCTCTACCTCTCCACGGCGCCGGGCTCTTCGCCGTCGACGCCGTCCGGATCATCTCCTACGACGCCTCCTCCCATCTCTGGCTCGGCGACCACGAACGCGCCCGCACCGCTGCCACCGAAGCCATCACCCATTACCAGGCCACACCCGGCCCGACCCGCGCGCCGACCCGGCTCGCCATCGCCCAGCTCGACCTCGCCACGGCCCAGACAGCGCTCAGCGAACCCGAAGCAGCCATCGCCACCGCCCGCCAGGCCCTCACCGGCGACCGGACCGTCCAGTCCGTCCGCGGGCGTGCCCGGCAACTCGACGCCCACTTGCACCGGCACCACCCTGGCCTCCCCCTGGTCAGGGACTTCACCGAGGAAGTCCGCGCCCTCGGCGTCTGACAGGGCCGCGCCCGCACCGTGCCCGCACCGGAAGCCCGAGAGGGATTGGGCGCTGCCGGATCCGGGGAATGAAGGGCCATGGCGCCAACAGAAGAACGGGTCCACGAGAACGCGTCCGCTCGGATCTCGCACGCGCAGTACGGGGCATCGCGTACGGACGCGGCACTGTGGGCGGGCGTCTCCGTCCTGATCACGGACACCTCCGGCAGGATCCTCCTGCAGTCCGTCGACTACCGGGACGTCAAGCTCCTGCCCGGCGGGGCCGTCGACCCTGGCGAGCCGCCGTCCCACGCGGCGAGGCGCGAGCTTCTGGAGGAACTCGGGATCGACCAGCCGGTGACCCGCGGGCTCGCCGTCGACTGGGTGCCGTCCACCACCCCCGGCTTCCACCCGGACACCCGATTCCCCGGCGAGATCCTCCACGTCTACGACGGCGGTACCTGGAACGCCGACCGCATCGCGGCGATCCGCCTCCCCGACAGCGAGATCACCGCCGTCCACTGGATCGAACCCGCCGAGCTGAACCGCCACATGGAACCGGGCGACGCCCGCCGGGCCCTGTCCGCCCTCCGCGCCCGGATCGACGGAACGACCGCCCTGCTGGAAGACGGCACGCCGACCACACCCGGGGTCCTGGACCGGCTGGAAGTCCTCCGTACCGCCCGCAAGCCCCAGCGCTGGCCATGGAGAGACAGTCCGATGCCGCCCGGACTGCCCCCGACGCAGTCCTGGGGCTGGCTCTTCGCCCCGGACGGCCGCGCGCTCGTCCTCATCGGCCTCGACACGGGATCCGCCTGCCTGCCCGGCGGAACGCTGGAGCCCGGTGACGGCGGTGATCCGGCGGCGGCGCTCCGCAGGGAAGCCCTTGAGGAGGCCCACGTGGAGACCGGTGAACTGATCGGCCTCGGCCACCTCCACGACGACAGCGCCCCCGGCGGCCGGCCTCGGGCCCGGATCCGGATGGCGGGGCGGATCATGTCCTTCGGCCCTGAACGCCGTGACCCGGTCTCCGGCCATTCCTATGCCCGTCTTCTGGCCACACCCGAGCAGATCCGGGAGCTCTTCGACTGGGGGCCGGAAGGCGTCCGTCAGCTCGACGCTGTCCACACCGGCCGTGAACGGCTCGGCCTGCCCATGGCGGCCCGGCAGCCGTTCACCGAACTCCCGCGGTCCGGGGAGCAGCTGTAGGCCCCTGCATTTCGCCCTCTGTGTCACCAGGTGGGCGATGACACACTGGGAACGCCAACTGCACTGCAGAACAAGAAAGATGCGCTGATGAACGATACTTCCGACATTGCTGCCGTCCGTGCCGGTGGGTGTCACTGCGGGAAGATCCGGTTCACCGCCAGGGGCGTGCCGGACTACCCTCACACCTGCAGTTGCCCCGACTGCCAGAAACGCGGCGGCTGCCCCATGATGTCGTGGGTCGCCTTCCCTCTCGACGGCTTCACCTGGACCGGCCAAAGCGGCGAGCCGAGGTGGTACGACACCTTCCCCGGCGAGACGAAGCGAGGTTTCTGCCCCGACTGCGGCAGCCACGTCGCCGCCCACGACTACGGCGACACCTGGATGGGCGTCAACCTCCCCGCCCTCGACCATCCCGACGGCGACGACCTCGTCCCGGTGAACCAGTCCTTCCGCGACACCGCGGTGACCTGGCTTCCCCAAGTCCCCGACACCCAGCAGCACACCAGCGCCGGCTGACCCCCCGGCCCTGCGAGCCGACCAGCCACCGGACCCGGGCCCGAAGCGCCCTCGCCTGAGCAACCGCGCAAGCACGGCGGGGTCAGAGCTCCCGGAGACGGACGGCGCCCCCGCCGGGGGCCGGCCCGATGCGGGTGTAGAACTCGGTGCCCAAGATCCGCGTCCGGGTTTCCTCGTTCAGGCGGTCCAGGAGGGCGGGCAGCGGCCTCGGCCGCTCCAGCTGACTGCGGTGCGCGCGGACCGCCCGCCACTTCCGTCCCACCTCGGGCGTCACGTCGACCGCCGCGGTAACGTACGCGTCCGGGACGGTCAGCAGGCTCTTCCCCACCCCGGCCAGCAGCGGCGCGAGATCACCGACGCCGGAGTCCGGGTGCGTCGCCGCATACAGCGCGCCCACCGTCCACGGCTCCCCGGCCTCCGGATGGAGGGCGCCGAGAGCGGCGGCTTCGACCGCGAGGACGGTGACCTGGTGGGTGCGCCGGTGGTCAGGATGCCCGGTCATCTGCCCCAGTGCGTCGTGTCCGATGACGATGTCCGGCCGAAATCGCCTGATCTCGGCCACGAGCCGGCCGACCACATCGTCCAGCGGCGCGTCGACCAGCCGGGTACTTCCGGGCGCGGCGTCCGGATTGCGGGCATCGCCGTAGCCGAGCATCCGCGGCGGTCCGGCACCGAGAACGGCGAGCGCGTCGGCGAGTTCGGCGGCGCGGGGGCTGTCCTCGGCCCAGGTGGCGGTGACGACGGCGGTGCGCGCTCCTCGGTCGGCGTGCCGGGCGAGGACGCCGCCGGCGAGCAACGACTCGTCGTCCGGGTGCGCGAACACCCCCAGCACGGACGGGAGCGACGGGGGCGTGGAAGAGGTCACGGTACGGGGTCCTGTCTCGCAGAAGGAGCCGGATGCGGCGGGACGGGAACGCCGGTGAGCTGTTCGGCCCAGGACGCCAGAAGCGACCCGAGGTTCGGGTGGACGCCCCGGGAAGAGGCTTGGAGAAGTTGCCCGAGTGCGACCAGCTCTCCGATACGGCCCTCCGGGGTGTCGAGGATGTGGGCGAACTCGTGCCGGATCCGGGCGGCGACCGCCGGTGTGGGCAGGGAGTATGCATGAAGAATGCCCAGGTCGTAGCCCACGGGAAGGCGGCCCCAACCCTCCCAGTCCAAGATCGTGAGGACTGGGTGGGTGAGGTTCGCCCAGTGCACGTCGGCGTGTCCGGTGGTCCAGGCGGTGACCCTGATGGGCGGGATGCCGAGGAAGCGCTCGAAGTTGCGGTCGATCCAGCTCTGCCGCACTGCCGCCCGCTCCGTCGGCACGCGCGCGAGGATGCCGAGGGCGGCCTTCAGCTCCGCCCACCAGGCGTCCGGCAGCACAAGGCCTCGGTCGAGAACTGGGGTGCCGGAGGTCACGGTTGGGACGGGGATGTACTCGGTGAGTTCGGCCCGGTAGGCGTGGCCGCCATCGGTCCAGTCGAGCACGTCGTGAACACGGGGCCGGGGCACCGACCGCGGCACCAGCGTGTCCGCCAGGACGTTGCCCTCCCACAGCTTCCCGCCCCGCTTGTCCTGCGGGGCGCTCACCACGCGAAGCCAGCGGTTGGCGGCCCGGCGGGACAGGGTGCGGCCCTGCCACCCCCACACCTCCCGCCCCCGCACGGTCACGCCGAGGGTGCGGGCGGCCAGGGCGTGGGCGCGCCGCATCCGTACCCGGTCCGCGTGCTCCTTCGGCGCGGTGAACACTGCCACCGCACTGCCCGGGGTCTCCGCCGGGGTGCTCATGACCGCGCTCCGGGAACGGGCGGCCGGATGCCCGGAGCCGACGGTCCGGTACCGGACCGTTCTCCGGCGGTCGCCGGCTCCGCACCGGAGTACGGGCCACCGGGCGGGGAGCTGGTGGTCCGGGGCGGGGTGCGCAGGGGGTAGTGGCGGGCCGGGGGGTGGTCGATGGGCAGGTCGGGGCGCCACAGGGTCAGGCACTGGGCGCTGGGGATGAACAGGCCGTCCGGGAGGGCGTCGAGGGGGTGCCAGCGCCAGGTGCCGACCTTCTCGCCGGGCTGGTCGGAAGGTTCACCGGACCAGGTGGTGACGAGGGCGGCCACGGTCGCCCGGGGGACGCCGACGGCGGTGTCGAGGAGCAGCCCGAGGAGGTGGACGTCGTCCTCGCGGGCGGTGAGCCCGGTTTCCTCGGCCAGCTCGCGCACCACCGTCCTCTCCAGAGGCTCATCCGGCTCGACCGCGCCACCCGGCAGCTCGATCGCGCCGCTCCGGTGCCGTCCGAGGAGTACCCCGGCCGGGCCGTGGACGATGACCCCGACGCCGAGCGCGGCGTGGGCGACGGGCGGCCGGCCGGTGCGCGGCCGGGACGACACCCGGAGACCGGTCTCCGGCGAGGACGGGGTGGTGAGAGCGACGTGACGGCAGATGAGTTCGAGGGTGGTGGCGGCCATCCGCAGCCGGGGCATCGTCTCCGGCCGGAACCACCGCAGCATGACGCCCTCCGTCAGCCGGAGCCTGTCCGGGTCGCCATCCCAGCGGCCGGTGAAGATCTGGATCGGCACCGTCGTGGTGCCGTCGGCGCCGGTGGCGTACTCGACGGCGAAGGGCTCCAGCGGGCCGGGGTCGAGCCCGGCCTCCTCGCGCAGTTCCCGGCGGACGGTGTCCTCCAGGCTCCGGTCACCCGGTTCGCGTCCGCCGCCGAGCAGCGACCACGCGCCCGGCTCCCAGATACCCGGGACGTCGTCCCGCAGATGCAGCAGATACTCGCCTTCGCTGTTGCGGAGGAGGGCGGAGGCGTTCACCGGCAGGAGGCCCCGGGTCATGAGCCCTCCACCGGGAGACGCAGGGGCGGGTCGATGGCGAGCGGGTAGGAGGTGACCGGCGGCAGGCCGGGGATGATCCCGGGCCAGATGGCGTCCAGCGCGTGCGCGGCCGGGGTGAACACCTCACCCGCGGTGTCCAGGGTGTGCGGGGCGTGCCACTCCCACCGTGTGAACAGGGCCGGTTCGAGAAGGGTGGGGGTCCCGGTCCAGGCGGTGACGCGGACCACGGCGGTCAGCCGCGGCACCCCTGCGATGGAGTCGAGGAGCATCGTCACCACGACCGCGTCGTCAGGTGCGGCGACCAGCCCGGTCTCCTCCGCCAGTTCCCGTACCGCCGCGGCGGCGAGACTTTCCGATCCCGTGCTCTTCCCGCCGGGCAGCTCCCACGGGCCTTGGGCGGACCGGCCGAGGAGAACCCGGCCGGTGCTGTCGGTGACCACGGCCAGGGCACCGATCAGGGCGTGCCCGGCAGGTGTGCCCTTCTCCACCGCCCTCGTGCCCGCCGGCCGAGGGCCGCGCAGGATCAGCATGGCGAGCCCGTCCGCGTCCATGCGTTCGGCCGTCTCCCAGCCCTCACTCAGCAGAGCGATCTCGTCCTCGTCGAGCGCGATGTCCCGCCGGTCCTCCGGAACGTCCTCGGCCGTGGGGGTGATGACCACCAGCGCGCCGCCGGGCCGCAGCCGCTCCCCGAACTCGCGCAGCACCCGCGTGCGGTCGTTGAGGAACGGATACACGAGCCGGAGCGTGATCAAGTCGTACCCGTCGAGGTTCAGCCCGGCCGTGTCGTGCTCGATGTCCAGCACAAGCCGGCGCACCCGCCCGTCGCCGGGATGGTCCTCGCGGGCCCTGGTGTGAGCGCTGGCGGCGAAGTCCACGGCGTCCACCCGGTAGCCGACTGAGGCGAGATGGGCGGCCAGCTCACCCGTGCCGCTGCCCACGTCCAACGCCCGCCCACCTCCGGCCGGGGCCGGAACGCGCGCGGCCAGCAGCGCCCGCTCACGCTCACCGAGCGGCCGGAAACCCTCCCTGCGGGCGAAGTGCCCCTCCCACTCGTCCTGTCTCACATAACCCATGGCACTCCTCTTGCTCGGTATGTCCTGGTCGGGGGTCAGGTGGTGCGGCCGGCGCGGAGCCGCACGAGGGTCCGCAGCCCGCGCTCGGCCAGCTCCGGGTCGTGGTGGCGGGCGCCGTACTGGATGCCCGAGACGGCATCCAGCATCGACTCGACCGCGAGGTGCTGCTCCTCCGCACCGGTGAGCGGGCGCCCGTACCCCGCGGTGAACGCCTCGTGCAGATCGGGCCTGTCCGCCCAGGAGTCCGCGAGGCGGACGAAGTCCCGTACCGCCGGGCCTTCCTGGGCACGCTCGAAATCGACCACCCGGACGGCGTCGCCCTCTCCGAGGAGAAGATTGCGCGGCTGGAGGTCGCCGTGGGTCGGGACCAGGTCGAGGGCGGGCAGCCGGGCGGCCTTCTCCGCCACGGTGCGGATGAACGCCTCGTCCCCGGGGACGAGGCGGGTGCGGGCACCGACGAGGTGCCGCTCCAGCTTGCGCAGCGCCGCCGGGGCACCACCGGTCCCGGGCCGGGGCGGGGCGCTCGCGTGGATCAGGGCGGCGAGGCGTCCGATCCGGTGGAAGACCCGCCGCTCCCGGCCGGGTTCGAGGACGGCGCCGTACAGCGGCCGGCCGGGGACCGCGGTGAAGACGACGGCCCGCAGCCCGGGGTCGGCCGCGACCAGCCGGGGCGCCGCCGCCCCCAGAGCGGGGACCCAGGACCGGTACGCGGCCGTCTCCCGCTCCTGGAAGCGGTCGGACTGGTGCACCTTCACGCACCACGTCCCGCCCGTGGTGGTGCGGGCGCGCCAGACACGGCTGTCTTCCCGGGCCCAGGACAGGTCCGTCCAGGAGGTGACGCGGCCGACCGCCCGCTCGGCGAACTCCCGCACCGCCGGCGCAGGGCCGCCCGGCTCCGGGGAGCCGATCGCTTCCAGCCGGTCCGCGTCCGGGTCGTAGACGATCGCGTCGATGGGATCCTGGAAATGGACCGCCAGCGGGGCGCCAATCCGGTAGGCGTCGAGTCCGGCGCGGCAGTACGCGACCATCGGCACGGGCAGGGCGTCCAGCGGATACCAGCCCATCGCGTCGCACACGGCCAGCTCCCGCACCGCCGGAACGCCCTCCCACCGCCGCACTTCGAACAGCACCCCGATCCGGGAGCCGCCGTGCGGAGCGCGGTGATGGACGGTGACCGCCGCGCGCACATCCTCGCGGGCGATGACCACGCCCGTCTCCTCGGCCGCTTCGCGGATCACCGCGGTCACGACGTCCTCGTGCGGCCCGTCGAGCTTCCCGGACGGAAGATGCCACAGCCCCGCGGCGTACACCGTTCCGGCCCGTCGGGACAGCAGCACCTCCGGACCGAGGGCGGTGTCGCGGCGCAGGACCAGATGGACATCGACCGGCTCCCGGTACACCCCCGTCACCATCCCAGCTCCGTGCAGGCGCGGCCGGCGGCGATGCCGTCGATCGCCGCGCGGGTGTAGGGGACGAGGTCGTCCGGGAGCGCTTCGCGCGGCCACCACTCCCAGACGGTGGTGCACTCAGGCTCCATGACCTGCGGCTCCCCCTCCCAGCGCCGGGCGCGGAAGAAGAGCTGGAGCCGGGGCGCGGCACCCGGGGCGCCGGGCATGTGGACGGTGTGCACCAGAGTGAGGTCGGCGGGGTCGATGGTGAGTCCGGCTTCTTCGCGGGCTTCGCGGACCACGCAGTGCCGTACCGGTTCGCCGTCGTCGACGTGCCCGGCCAAGGTGTGAAGCAGGTCCGCGCCGAAGGCGGCGTCCGGGTGGCGCCTGCCCAGCAAGACGTGGCCGTCGCGCTCCAGATAGAGGTGCCCGCCGACGATGTGGAGCGCGGTCCTCGGCCGGCCGGGGGCCGGCGCGGCCGAGGGCCAAGGCCCGGGCCCCGTACCTGGCTGGGCCTGGTGGAGGTCGATGACCTCCTTCGTCCACGGACACATCGTCAGCCACCGCATCGTGGCGGCGTCGAACCAGCGGTACATGATCCCTTCGGTGACGGGGATCGTGTCGGCGTTCCCGTCCCAGGTGCCGAGGTAGACCTGGATCCGGCTCCTGGTGCGGCCGTCGGGTGCGAGGGTCTCGACCACGGTGAACGGCACGAGGTCCTTGAAGGCCAGTCCGGTCTCCTCCATCAGCTCCCGCTCGACCGCGCGCCGGGACGGCTCTCCCTCCTTCCGGTTTCCGCCCGGGATGCTCCAGGTTCCGGGGTCGCAGATCCACGGCTTGTTGGCGTCGCGCAGATGCAGCAGATACTGACCGGCCGGGTTGACCAGCAGCGCAGCGGTGCCGAGGGGTTCAAGGGAATCGTCGGACACGGGGTTGCCTCCTCCAGGGGGATGAACGTACGGACGGGGTGGTGGTCACGGGCGCGCCTTCTCCACCGCGGCGGCCTGCCCGCCGGGCAGGGGCATCGCGGCCAGGTACCGGACGGGCGAGCACCACAGGACCAGGACGGGCACGGCCGACACCACGACGCCCGCGGTGAGCACCGCCGGGACGCTTGACACGGCCACGAGGGCCCCGGCGGCGAGGGCGGCGAACGGTCTGGTGCCGGTGATGAGCCAGGTCGAGGTCTGCTGCGCGCGGCCCTGGAGCGTGGGAGGGCAGATCGCCTGCCGTACGGAACGCTGCGTGCAGCCGGCGCACGCCGCCCCCGCCATGTGCACGGCCCCGGCGGCGGCCAGAACTGCGATCCAACCCGGCCCCGAGTGGGCCAGCAGCAGCGGCAGGTGCGCGAGCGGACAGAGGGCGAACCCGGCCAGCAGCACCCGCCCCGGTTGGTGGCGTGCGACGAGCCGGGGCGCGGCCAGCGCCCCCGCGAACGCCCCCAGCGCGGACACCCCCATGATCACCCCGAGGCCGGTCGTCCCCATGTCCAGCGCGGTGAGGAGGTGGTAGGCCCAGAAGGTGGAGACGAGCCCGGCGCCGGCGCTCGTGATCACGAGGGCGAGGACGAGGATGCGGGCGAGCGGGGTGCGGGCGGTGTAGGTGAGGCCCTCGCCGATCTCCTGGACCAGGGACCGGCGTTCGGCCGGGGGCGGTCCGGGTGCGGGGCGCAGTCGGGTGGCGCACCACGCCCCCACCAGGTAGGAGACGGTGTCGGCGATCAGTGAGCGGGCGGGGCCGAGGGCCGCGACGAGCGCCGTACCGAGGTAGGTGCCCGCGCTGTCCGCGACGGCGAACGTCGCCCCGACCTGCGCGTTGGCCCGGTGCAGTTCGCCGGGGGCGGCGAGCTGGGGGACGAGGGCGATGGCGGCGGCCTGGTGGAGTACCCCGGCCGACCCCGTGGCCACCGTGACCGCGTACAGCACCCCCATCGACAGGGCGTCGAGCGCGGCGGCGACCGGAACGGCGGTGACCGCGCCGGCCGCCGTGAGGTCGGACCAGATCATCAGATGCTTTTTCGACGTGCGGTCGGCGATCACCCCGGCGGGCAGGGCCAGGACGAACGCGGGCAGATGGTTGAGGGCGGCGAGGACGGCGACCTGGCCGGGTGTGGCGTCCAGGTGGAGGATGGCGAGCGCCGGGAGCGCGACGGCGGACACCGCGCTCCCGGCGAGGCTCGCCGATTCACCCCACAGGTAGGCGGTGAACCCGCGCCCGGGGGGCGGTGCGGCGGCGGCCTGGTGTGTCACCGGTGGGCTTCTTCCGCGAAGGTGCCCACCCGGGGCGGGATTCGGGGTTCCGGGATCACGTTTCCTCCGCCCCGGCCGGTGCTCCCTGATATCCGGACGCTTGAAGGGCGAACATCTGCGCGTATTCGCCCCGCTTCTTCATCAGCTCGGCATGTGAGCCCGACTCCACGATCTTCCCGCCGTCGAAGACGTAGATCCGGTCGCATTCGACGACGGAGGCGAGCCGGTGGGAGATGAGGACGGTGATCTGCCCGGGCCGCCGGGTGCCGCTGAGGACGGCCTGGTACACCGCGTGCTCGGCGCGGGGGTCCATGCTGGCGGTCGGCTCGTCGAGGAGGAGGACGGGCGCCTGTTTGTAGAGGCCGCGGGCGACCGCGATCTTGGCCCACTGGCCTGCGGAGAGTTCCTGGCCGCCCGCGAACCGTTTGGACAGCAGCGCCTTCCAGGTGCCGGGCAGGGAGGCGATGACGGTGTCGGCGCCGGACGCGACGGCCGCAGCGTGGGCTTGTGCGGGCTCGGCGGTGGTGATCGTGCCCCGGGAGACGGCGATGTTCGCCAGCGCGGTGAAGGGCAGGTGGATCGGGTCCTGGAGGACCATGGCAACCTGCTGGTGGAGCTGGACCGGGTCCAGTTCGCGCGCGTCCGTCCCGTTCCAGGACACGGTGCCGGCCGTCGGGTCGTACAGCCCGGCGATCAGTTTCGCGCAGGTCGACTTGCCGGACCCGTTGGCGCCGACGAACGCGATCGTCTCCCCGGCCCGGAGGGTGAGGTTGATGCCGTCGAGGGCGGGGGTGTCCTTGCCGGGGTAGGCGAAGGTGACCTCGTCGAGCCGGATCTCCTCCACTTCCTGCGGGGCGGGGAGACCGCCGGTACGGGGCAGCCGGGTGCGGCAATGGGCCTGCACGGCTTGCAGGTCCGACACCCACAGCGCGTTCTCGAACACGAGATGAGCGAGATTGACGAACGTCGTCAAGGACGCGCGGCCGGACTGGATGGCCAGGACAGCCCCGGCGCCGACCGCGAGGGGGATCCAGCCGTCCAGCAGCATCAGGCACAGTGCCGTGTAGGTGAGCCCGGCGCCCAGCCCGCCGAAGGCGCGCCCGGCGAGGGTGACGCGGGCCGCGCTGACCCCGAGCCGGGTGTCCTCGGAGGCGATCTTCTCCGCGATCCGCCGGTGCTCGTCCAGCAGCGCGTCCTGGGAGGTGGTCGAGCGCAGCTCGGCGGCGGAGTCCTGGTCGAGCAGCAACCAGGTGAACACCCGCAATCGGCGCTGCATCGCGTTCCACCTCATGTAGGAGTGGAAGCGGTCCCGGGCCGAGCGTACGGCGGCGGCGCCGACGGGGAGGACGGACAGGGGGAGCATGAGGATCAGCAGGGGGTGGAGCACGGCGAGAACGCCCGCGGTGGCGACGATGTCCAGAGCGGCGGCGGCGACCGCGACGACGTTCCCGACGATCTGCCGCGCGTAGAACAGGCCCCGGTCGGAGGCGCGGTGGACGGCGTCGTGCCACTCGGGGTCCTCGACGGCCTCCAGCCGCACCCGCCCGGCCAGCGAGTAGAACTCCGACTCCAGCGTGATACGGATCTTCGGTGTGAGCCGCGCCTCGGTGGCGGCGACCCCGGCCTCCAGCAGCGCCCGCAGCGACAGCAGGGCGACGACGAGGCCCAGCTGGGGGACCGCGGCGCGGATCCGGTCGGGCGTGGGCCCCGCCCCGAACAGTTCGCGCAGGACACCGACCGAGGCCACCAGCCCGAACGCGGCCATCGCCGCCGACGCGAGCTGGAGAACGACCACCAGCACGGTGGCACGGCGGTCGGCACGCCACGCCAGAGCGCCGACCTGCCGCACGATCTGCGGCAGCCGGCCGAGGATCTGACCGACGCTCGCCTTCGCGGACGCCCCGTCATGGAGCGCCCAGAACGCCGTCGTCATCCCGTCCGTCACATCGCCGTCGTCGTCCGGGCCGGCGGGAACCCGCGACGGCGGCAGGCCCAGCCCCTTGGAGCCCCGCGGGCCGGGAACGGTGCTGTTCACCACGCTCTCGCTCACCGGCGGGCTCCCTCGGCCGCCACGCCCTGACGTTCTGTTCCTGCTCGGTTCGTGGACTCCACGTATTGCTCCTGGTCCGGTGCGGGATGGGTGTGACGGGCGGTCTCCGGGGTCGGGGGATACCGCTGGTGCGGCGGCATCCGGAACAACGAGACGGGGACCTGTTTCGAACACACGTGTTTCGGTCGGCAACCTCTTCCGGCGGTGCTGGGGAGCACGGTGCCGGGGGTGTCCGGGGCCGTGTCCCGCCTGGTCCGCATGGAGAGGGGGAGTTGGCCGAAACGCCGTTCTTGCGGGCCGGGTCCCGGCGCGGTGCCAGCAGGCCGGTGTCGCGGGGCGTGCCGGGGCCGGGGACACAGCAGGAGCGCCGGCGGGTGACGTAGGCCGGGGCGGCTGGTCACGTCGGCCATCGCATGCCGATCTTCGTGAGTGCCTTGATGCGGTTCACCGAGAGTTTTCCCTTGAGGAAATCGGTCCGCTGGCGGCTGAGCCAGGAGCCGAGCCGCAGTTCTCCCGGGGGGCCGGTGACATGGCTGTGGGGGATTCTCAGGTGCCGGTGGGTCCGGTAGAACGCGGTGGCGGCGGCCAGATGTACTTCCCAGGTCCCTTCGGTCACGCTCCAGACCATGCCCAGGGCGTCGAGTTCCGCGATTCTCCCGGCGGTCAGCTTTCCGCGGATGCGGCGGTCCCGGACTTTCGAGATCCAGGCCCCGAGATTGAATTCCTCGCCATCGCCGTCACGTATCACATGGCGCGCCGGAACGCTGATGTTCTTGAACTCCGCGTGATAGGCGCGCGCGGCGGCCATGCCCCGCTGCCAGGACCGTTCGTGTGTTCCCATCAGCTTCACGCCGAGTCCTTCGAGCGCCGCCGCGCGCTCCGGGCTGAGGGTTCCGTTCTCGATCTCGGCGCGCTGCCGGGACAGCCATGCTCCCAGGTCGAGATCGCCGTCCGGGAGCTGGACGGTGTGGTGTGCCGGGAGGTCGAGGTGGCCGTGACCAGCGTGGAAGGCGCGTGCGGCTTCGAAGGAGCGGCGCCACTGGTCCTCCCACTTGTTCCAGATCATCCCCAGCGCGTCGAGGTCGGCGATCCTCTCCGGGGACAGCTTCTTGTGCTGCTCCCGCTTTCCTGCCAGCCAGGCCCCCAGCGGGAAGCCCTTCTTGCCCCTGCCGTCCGTTTCGACGTGATCCCGGGGGACACGAAGATGGCCGTGGCGCTGGTGATATCGCCGCGCCGCCTCGATTCCCTTTTTCCAGTCCTCGTCGAAGACCGCCCAGATCATGCCCAGTTCATCCAGCTTCTTGTGCTGCTCCTTGCTGAGCTTGTTCTTCCGGGACCGGAGATTGTTGATCCATCCCCCGAGCGCGAGCCTGTCGGGTCCCGGGGCGATGTAGCCGCGCGGAATGCGCAGGTCGCCGTGCCGGGTGTGATAGGCGGTGGCCGCCGCGAGGAACCGGGAGAAGTCCGCGTCGAGGACGTCCCAGACCATGCCGAGCTCGTCGAGCTGATCCTGCCGGGCCGGGGACAGCCTGCCGGTCGTGTTGAGCCGGCGCGCCCACTGCACCCACTGCCCGAGCGCCAGGCCGGCCGTGTTGACGAAGGCGGTGGGCACCAGCAGATCGCCGTGCTCGGCACGGTAGGCCGCCGCGGCGCCGAGGTGCTCCTCCCAGGAGGCCGTCGTGGAGCGGACCGTGGCGACGCTGATCGCCTCCGCGAACCGGGGCGGCACGGGAATCCCGTCGAACTGGAGCCACCGCGGCAGCTCCCGCAAGGTGCCCTCCCCGCCCGCCGGGCCGCCCCGGCCCAGGTCCCGGCGCCGCGCGTCCAGCTCCGCGCCGAGAGCCTCGTCGTGGGCGGCCAGCGCACTGACGACCTGCCACACCGGCGCGTACGCCGAACTCTGCAATGCCTCCACCGGGTCCTGCCCCGGCTCCATCACGACGGGAACGAAGATGTGCGCGACCTTGTCCTTCTTCCCGCCCAGCCGCAACGCCCGCCCGACCGCCTGCACCGTGTCGATCGTGGACTTGCGGGCGTCGATGAACGCGATCCCGTCCACCGCCGGTGCGTCGTACCCCTCGGACAGGACCCTGGCGTTGGAGATCACCACCCGCTCCAGCCGGTCGTCCACCAGCTTCGCCAGCTCCGCCCGCCGCTGCGCCCGCCGCTGGGAACCGTGGACGAACCCGGTCGCCAGCCCGTCCGGCCGGCCCAGCAGCGCACCGGCCCCGGGCAGGGTCTGGGAGAACCAGCGCGCGTCGGCCACCCGCCGGTGATAGGTGAGCATCCGCCCCACCTGGTAGGTGTCGGCCCCCCGCAGCACCGCGACCTGCCGCGCCAGCATGGACGCCGACACGGCCGTCCGCCCGACCTGGAGGAACGTGTCCCGCCGGGTGGCGAGACGGTGCATCTCCTCGTCCGTGACCACGCACACGACGACCCGGTAGTCGGCCAGCAGACCCCGCTCGCGGGCCCGCGCGAAGGACAGCCGGTGCGCGACCCGCCCGAAGACCTTCTCGTCGTCCATGCTGGCGACCTCGGACAGGTCACCGTCCCCCACCGTCACCAGACGCGGGGTCGCCGTCAGGTACAGGCGCCGGGCCGCGGGCACCCGGACATCGTCATGGATCACCGACCACTTCCGCCCCGCACGCCCCGCCGACCGGTGCGCCTCGTCCACCACGGCCAGCCCCCACGGCAGCACGCCCCTGATCTCGTGCGCCGCGACCAGCTTGTCCAGGCTCTGATAGGTGATGGCCGCGGTGACGCGCCCGCGGTGCTCGCGCAGCAGCTCCGCGAGACGACCGGGGTCGGAGGTCACTTCGATCTGGAGACCGGCCAGGTCGTCGGCCGCGTCCCGGTCCATGACCTCCTTCTCCCCGCACACCGCGATGACCCGGCCCAGCGCCTGCCGCCCGACGCCCTCCAGCCACGCGGTGACGGTCTGGGCGACCAGATCCAGGGTGGGGACCACGATCAGCACCGGCCGGCCGGGCGACACCGCCTGCGCCGTCTCCGCCCCGACCCGCGTCTTCCCCGTGCCGCACGCCATCACCCCGGTGGCCCGGTTCCGCGCGGCGAACTCCGCCCGGAGATCCTTCAACGCCTCACGCTGGTGCTGCCACAACGGCCTCGCCACAACAACCACAGTTCCTTCTCCGCCTTCTGATCTTCGATGCCGCTCGGCAGGCCGTCCCGCCGCCCGCCGTACTCAAGGTGGTCGGACAGGTCAGCCACCCGGCGCCCCATGCCGTCCGGACCCCGGTGTCTCCGGCATCACGGCCAGACCCCTCAGCGGGGAGGCCAGGAGAATCCCGGCCGGGATCACATGGAGCACGGCTCCGGCCGTCAGCGCCGTCCTCACGTCGGTGGCGGACGCGAGAGCGCCGGCGGCGAGCGCCGCGAACGGTCTGGTGCCGGAGGTGACCCACATCGACACCTGCTGTGTCCGGGACTGGAGATGGGGCGGGGTCAGGTGCTGGCGGAGGGTCCGCTGGGTCGTCCCGGCCGCGAAAGCGATTGCCATCTGCACTGCCGCCGCGGCGGCGAGAATCCCGGTCCAGCCCGTGCCCGGTCCCGCTGCCAGGAGCAGCAGCCCGCCGAGCGGGTAGGCGAGGTGCCCGGCGATCAGCAGCGGGCCGGGCCCCCACCGGTCGGCGAGGCGGGGCGCGGCCAGCGCCCCGGCGAGCCCTCCGGCACCTGCCGCGCCCATGATGAGTCCGAGCCCCGTGCTCCCCGTCTCGACGTGGGTCAGGAGCCAGTACGCCCAGAACGTGGCCACGAAGCCTTCGGCGATGCCGTAGACGACCAGGGCGTGCATCTGGGGCCGCAGCAGCGGATGGGCCATCACGAAGGCGATCCCGCCGCGGATCGAGGCGACCATCCCCGGGCGTGGCCCGGAGGCCGGGTCCGCGGCGGGGGGCGTGCGCGGCAGCCGGGTCGCGCACCATGCGCTGACCAGGTAGGAGACCGCGTCCGCCACGAGCGCCCGGACCGCTCCGGCCAGGGCGATCAGCGCGGTGGCCGCGACAGTGCCCGCGGTGTCGGCAACGGAGGTAGCCGCGACAAGGCGCGCGTTCGCCTCCGGCACCCGTTCCAGGGAGACGAGTTCGGGCACCGCAGCGAGCGCGGCGGCCTGATGGAACACGGTCAGGGCGCCGAGCAGCAGCGCTACCGCGTACAGCACCGGCATGGTCAGGGCGCCGAACGCCCAGCAGAGCGGGACGGCGGTGACGGTGGCGGCGGACGCGAGATCAGTGGCGATCATGATCGTCCGCTTAGGCCGGTCATCGGCTATCGCCCCGGCCGGCAGCGAGAACAGGAACGCGGGCATGGTGACAAGGGCCGCGAGCACCGCGACCTGGCCGGGGGTGGCGGCGAGTTCGACGACGGCGACCACGGGGAGGGCGACGGCGTGCACGGCCGAGCCCGCCCAGGAGGCGGCCTGCCCGGTGCAGTACGCGAGGAAGACGCGGTCCTGCCCCGGCGGCGCGGGCCTTGCCGTACCCGTGACGGAGGTGGTCACCGGCGCTCCCCCTCCGCCCGGGCCCCGGTGCCGTTACCGGGGCTGGGATGGTCGGGGGCGGGCGGCACCGGGGGCGCTGCGGGGGCATCCGGCGCGAGGGCGGGACCTTGGCCGGGCGGCAGGGCCTTCCGGGCCTGGCTCAGCCGGGCCCGGGTGCGGGCGGGCCAGGTCGAGGTGTCGTCGCCGGGGAACTCGCTCTGGGCCGTCTCCAGGTCGGTGAGCGCGGCGGCCGGGTCGTCGGCGAGGAGAAGGGCGTGGCCGCGCAGCGCCCGGGCCCGGACCCGGTGGTGATCGGAACCGGGCTCGGCGCCCAGGGTCTTGCGCGCGCAGGTCAGCAGGTCGACGGCCCGCCGGGGCTGATCGCCCATCACGCATTGGGCCAGGACGATCTGGGCGAGCGCTTCCCCGCGCCGGTAGCCGCACGACTCCCACCGCGTCAGCGCTTGGGCGACGAGCGCCGTCGCGTCCTCCACTCTCTGTTTGGCGAGGCGGACCAGGGCGAGCCCGTACAGGGCCTGGCCCTCGTCGCGCGTATCCCCCTCAGCCTGCGCGGCGTCCCGTGCGGCCGTGTTCCAGTCGGCCGCCTCCCCGTGCTGCCCGGCGTCCAGCAGGCCGATCGCGCCGGACAGGAGCATCCGGCGCTCCCCGGCGCGGTCGCCGTCCGTACGGGCGGCGGCCAGCCCCGCCCGGTGCGCGTCCGCCCACAGCGGATGCGGGCGGCGGCGCTGGAAGAGCGGCCACCAGCCGTCGACGATGCGCCAGATCAGATCGGGCCGGCCGCGTTCCTCCAGAGCGGCCAGCAGAGGCGGGAGGTTCGGGCCCTGGCGTTCCAGCCACTTCAGCTTCGCGGGGTGGTCGGTCGGGTGGAACGGGAAGTCCAGCCCGGCTCCGCCCTGATGCGCACCGGGCGGCGGAAGACCGGGCTGGAGCTGGTGGGGGGCGAGTTCGCGCTGTGCGGCGCGGGCGCAGACGAGGATCCACGCGGCCAGCCGGTCCAGCGCGGCGACCTCTTCCCCGTCGGACAGTTCTGCGGCGTGCGTCCGGGCCGCCTCTGCGTACCGGTACTGCGGTAGCCGGTCCTTGCTGTCCCCCGGGTGCTCGGCGTGTTCGATCAGCTCCTCCTCTTCGAGGACCTGGAGGATCCAGTCGGCCTCGGCCCAGGAGAGGGAGCAGGCCGCGGCGGCGACCTCGGCGTCGACCACCGGGAGGGGCAGGGCGCCGAGGATCCGGTAGACGCGCTGCGCTGCCGGTTCCAGCTGGGCGTAGGCGGCGTCGGGGCCGTCCGCAGGGGTGCCGTTCGTGGCGGGGTTGTTCACGCCACCAGCTCCCAGTGGTCGAGCGGGCTGTGCCGGCGCGGCGCCAGGAACTCCCGGTGGGTGCGCAGCCACCGTTCCGGCAGGACCCAGGAGACCGCTTCCGGGCCGCCGTCGTGCTCCAGGTTGAGCAGCATCAGCGTGATCGTCTTGGGGGTCGTGATGGCCATAGGCCGGTTCTCCTCGTACGGTCATCGGTCGAGACGGGCGGGGCGCCGCGTCGGCGTTCACGGTCAGGGGCGGCACTTCGGCGTTCACCCGGACGGGCCGCCCTGGGCCCTCGGGCGCGGGCGTTCCCGGGGCGGTTCTGCGGCGGTCACGCCGCGCGGCAGTAGTCGTCGGGGGACGGGTGCAGGAGGATGACGAGTTCGGTCGGCCGGTGGTCGGACAACTGGTCGAGCTCCGGGTCGACGTGGGTGCGGTAGTCCACGACCTCGATACGGGGCCCGGTGACGAGCGACTGGTCCAGCCGCATCGGGACCTGTTCGTTGGCGTACCAGTAGCCGGTCGTCGGTTCACGGACGGCCGCCACGTCCGCCTGGGGGTCGCGCCAGCCCGAGGCGAGCAGCAGGTTCCGGGGGCTGCGGTCGTAGTCGTCACCGAACAGGCCGTCCGGCCCGATGGTGCGGTAGCGGTGCTGGAGGTTGAGCGGGATGTCGCTCCACTTCGCCGGTTTCCGGTCGGTGTGGTCGGCGCAGTTCATGTCCCCGACGAGGACCGCGTCTTCCGGCCAGTCACCGAAGCGCTGTCCGTAGTCGGCGAGATGATGCGCCTCGGCCAGGCGGGCAGCGCCGGAGGCATGGGCGAGATGGGTCCCCAGGAAGAGGAGCGGGGTCCCGGCGACGTCGAACTGGGCGCGCGCCCAGCCGTGATGGAACGTGCCCGCCGGCCCGGGGCGGCTCCTGTCCACGCGCAGGAGCCCGGGCCGGTAGTACAGGACGGAGTGGTTGAATCCGTCGCCCGCCCAGCTGGTGATCGGCGGGAGGAACGCCATTCCCGTGCGGTCGGCGAGTTCCTGGAACCGGAAGCCCCCGTGCTGGTGCCATCCGGTGGCCTCCGTGACCCACAGGAAGTGCGAGCCCCAGGAGGCCATCCTCTCGACCTGGGCCAGCCGCCGCCTCTCGCTGGCACCGTCGATCCCGCCGTTCAGAAGGTTCCACGCGTGGACCGTGAGCTTCGTGACGGTGGCCTGTGCGGTCATGCTCCGTGATCTCCTGATCCGTCCGGGGCGCCGGACACGGGGTGAGGGAAAGGCGGCAGGCCAGGCACTGCGTCGGCCGGCGCCCATTCCGCATCGGGCCCGTGCTGCTCCAGTGCGCCGGGGACGGCGCACAGGACATGCCGGGGCGTACCCGCCGGGGTGTCGAGGTGATGGGTGACGACCGCGGCGTACCCGGTCTGCTCCCACACCGCGCGGGCGGCGGCCTGGGCCACGGACTCCCGTTCGCCCCGCACGGTCAGCGGCGGGCGAAGCCCCTGCGGGCCCGGAACCAGCAGCACGTCGTGCCTGTGGCGGACCACGGCGACCACCGTCTCCAAGCCCCGCACCGTGGCGTCGAGAAGGCCGTTCATCGCGGCGCGCGTCGTGCTCCCGGGGGCGCGGTAGACGGGGTCGTACCCCTCGGCCACGTACAAGGCCCGCCCGCCGGGAAGGGTGACGCGGGAGTTCAGAGGGCCCAGGGCGCCCGCCAGATGGGTCAGCTCCCGGCTGAGGAACGGTGCGATGCCGACAACGAGGGCGGTGGCCTCGGCTCGGTCGGCGAGCGCGGTGAGGGCCGGGGCTCCGGCCGCCCGGCGGACGGGGGAACCGGAGGGTCCCACGCCCACTGCGCTGGCCACAACGGTCCCAGAGCGACCGCGACGATCTCCTCGGCGATGGCCTCCACCCCAAGAAGCCGCTCCCGTGCCCCCGGGCGGCCGTCGGTGAACGACGGCTCGCTGTACTCCGCGAGGTCCGCCACAACGGCGAGCCGGGCCTTGTCGCCGATCCCGACCGCGCGGGCGAGGGCGAGCGCCGCGGCGACGGAGAGCGGGGCGTGCCCGGCTTCCATGCGCTCCAGCCGCCCGCCCCTCAGCCCGCCCCCGACCCTACGGGCGACCTCGCCCGCGGAGAGCCGTGAGGCCAGACGCCGCTGGCGCAGCCACGCGCCGAGGATCAGGGCGCCCGGGTGACGGTGCGGCATGCCGTCGCCCGGCGTCAGGACGGCCGGGGTACGGCTTCCGGCCCCCGCGGTCTCCGGGTCCGGCTGCGTACTGGTGGGGTTCGCGGTCACCGGACCATCACCTCGGCATCGGGGTGCGCGTACGCACTCGGGAACGACGGCTCCAGTGGAAGACCGGCCGCCGCCCGGCGGGAGTTGAGCAGCTCGGGCGCCGGTGTCAGGTGGCGCGCGTGGTCGGTCGCGGGATAGGTCATGAAGAGCTGAGGCTGCCCTGTGGCCACGCACACCTGGTCGTAGAGCCGCGCCCACTGCGCGCGGTCGGCTTCGCCGTGGCCGACGGCGACGGCCATCGCGGTGAGCAGGAAGCGCTGCTCCCTGACCGAGGGGGCGTGGAGGGCCAGGAGCCAGGCCGCGCGGGATCCGGTGCGGCCGACCAGATGGTCGCCGGGCCAGCCGTGGCGGTCCACAACGCCCAGGAGCCAGGCGGTGTTGACGCGGTCGGTCTCCCGCAGCGCGGCCCGCTGCTTCGCGGGCATCTCGTCGGTCAGCAGGGCGGTCCACCCCGGCTGGGCGCTCGTCGCCCGCTGGAACAGGTCCCGCGCGAGCACGGGGTGGGTGAGGGTGGCCAGATCGGTGTCCGGATCGTGCGGGTTCGGCCGGCCCAGGATCCCCAGGGCGTGCCCGCAGGTGACCAGGTGCGCCGCGGTCCGGGCGCCGGTCCGGCCGCGCAGGGAGTCGATGGTCTCGGCCACGGCGGCCTCGTCGCGGCCGAGTGCCTTCGCGATCCGGCTCACGTCCGGATGGGCGGTGAGCGCCTGCCAGATCCGCAGGTCCAGCGGGCTCCACCCGCCGGTGTCCGGACGCCGGGTCGGTCTCGGCAGGACATCGAGCTCGTACGCGATGTGCACCGCCTCCGCCGGGCTCTGGGCGCCCAGGGCCCGGACCGCTTCCCCCAGGAGACCGGTCACCTGGGCCGGGGTCCAGTCGTGTGCGCGGGCCATGTCCTGGTGAGCGAAGCCCCAGCCGGTCATGGCCAGGACGGCGGCCTGGTCCGGTACGAGAACGGGCTCGGCGAGGACGGCGACGGGTCCGGACCCCGCGGTCGCTTCAGCAGCTCCGGACGGCGGCCCGGGGAGTGCCGTGCCGGGCCCGGTCATGCGACCACCGCCGGATTCACCCGCTGGGCGGCGGACGGGAGGTGGGCGCGCTGGCCGGGGACGAACGGCCCCGTGCCCCGGGCGAGCGCGACGGCACTGTCGCACAGCGCCCAGTGCGAAAAGCCCTGCGGGAAGTTCCCGACCTGCCGCCGCCGCTGGGGGTCCCATTCCTCGGCGAGGAGCCCGACGTCGTTGCGCAGCGCGAGCAGCCGCTCGAACAGGACGCGCGCCTCGTCGGCGCGGCCGATGGCGGCCAGGGCGTCGACCAACCAGAACGAGCAGGCGAGGAAGGCGCCCTCGTCGCCCTCCAAGCCGTCGACCCCGGCACCGGGGCCGGCTGTGGGATAGCGCAGGAGGAACCCGTCCTTCGTGGACAGCTCGCGCTGGACGGCCTTCACGGTGCCGACGACGCGCGGGTCGGTGGGCGGCAGGAAGCCCATGGCCGGGATGAGCAGGAGGGACGCGTCGAGTTCGGGGGACCCGTACGACTGCGTGAACGTCCCCCGTACGGAGTCGTATCCCTTCTCGCACACCTCGCGGTGGATCTCGTCCCGCAGCCGGCGCCACCGCTCCAGCGGGCCGGTGGCGTCGCCACACTCGACCAGCCGGATCGCACGGTCGAGCGCGACCCAGGCCATGACCTTCGAGTGGACGAAGTGCCGCCGCGGACCGCGGACCTCCCAGATCCCCTCATCCGGCTCGCGCCACCGCGCCTCCAGCACCTCGACGAGCCGGACCTGCAGCTTGGAGGCGCGCGGGCAGGGCTCCAGACCGTGGCGGCGGGCGGCGTCGAGCGCGTCGACGACCTCGCCGAACACATCCAGTTGCAGCTGCGCGGCGGCGCCGTTGCCGACCCGTACCGGCAGGGAGCTCTCGTAGCCGGGCAGATGGCTCAGTTCGCGCTCGGCGAGGTCGCGCTCACCCGCGATGCCGTACATGATCTGGAGGTTCTCCAGATCGCCGCCGACGGTCCGCACCAGCCACGCCCGCCACGCCCGCGCCTCCTCCAGGTACCCGGACCGCACGAGGGTGGTGACGGCGAGAGCGCTGTCGCGCAACCAGGTGAAGCGGTAGTCCCAGTTGCGGGCGCCGCCGATCTCCTCCGGAAGCGAGGTGGTCGGCGCGGCGACCATCGCCCCGGTGGGGGCGTAGGTGAGGGCCTTGAGGGTGATCAGGGACCGGATCACCGCATCCCGGTCCGGCCCGTCGTACGTACAGCGGGCCGCCCAGCCCTTCCAGAACGCCATGGTGGCGGCGAGTTCGGTGTGCGGGTCGGGCGGCGGGGCGCTGCCGGCGTGGGAGGGGTGCCAGGTCAGCGTGAACGCGAAGCGCTCCCCCTCGGCGACCGTGAACTCGGACGCGAGCACCCCGGACTCGTTGTACTCGGTGGGGGGTTCGGCGTCCAGCCACCAGGCGTCCGCTCCGAAGACCACCGCGATGCGGTCCCCGTCGGGGAAGATCCCGGGGAGCTCGGCGCCGTAGCCGGGGCGCGGGCGCAGCTCGGACCGCATCGGCACGAGGCCGGTGATCCCTTCGACGATCCGCACCAGCCGCGGCGGCTCGTTCCGGTCGCTGGTGTGCGGGGGCATGAAGTCGGTGACGCGCACCGTGCCGTCCGGGGTGTTCCACTCGCTTTCCAGGACGAGGCTGTCGCCGCGGTAGCGGCGCCGGGACGCGGCCAGGGGGGCGGCGGCTTCCGGGACGGCGGGTCCGAGGGTCCAGCCGCCGTGCTCCGGCCTGCCCAGGAGGCGGGCGAAGACGGCCGCCGAGTCGAACCGGGGCAGGCACAGCCATTCCATCGTGCCGGTGCGCGAGATGAGGGCGGCGGTGCGCATTCCGCCGACGATCGCGTAGTCCTCTATCAGGGCCATGGGTGGTGCTTCTTTCAGGGTTCTGGGCGGACGGCGCCGGGATGAGAAAGGGGAGAAGACGAGGGGGGTGGCGAGGCGGATGCGGGCGGCGGGTCCGGCCCGTGCGGGCCGTGGATGTTCACGCCGGGACCGGTGCCGGGGCGGGGACGCCGTCCGGCCACGGGCTGCCGTGGGCCGTGAGGTGGGTAAGGAGCCGGGACAACGGGATGCGCACCAGCCCGCCGGGGTCACCGAGGCCGGGGCCGCCCGTGCGGACCAGTACCGGATCGGGCGTCGTGGGTTCGTCGAGATCGACGAGCCAGTACCCCCCGGCGTGGTCGTGGCCGACCGCCAGCCACGCGCCTCCGTCCGGGACGTCCCGGGGGGCACGGTCGCGGCACGGCAGCTCCATGACGTTTTCGCCGTCGTACAGGTCCCCGGCGACGGTGCGCAGGGTGTGGCCGTCGGGCCAGCTGAGGGCCAGGAGCGCGCGGACGGGCACGGGGACCGGGCGTCGCCCGGCGGGCGTGATGACGGTCTGGTGTTTGCGGGCGTAGATGTCCGGGATGGTGCCGCCGAGACGGGCGAGGCGGGCCCGGATGTCGGGGTGGAGGTCAACGGTTCGTGTCATGAGGTGGATCCGTTTCGGTGGCCGCCGCGGCCGGCGGCGGTGGGGTGGAGGGGAGGGGAGGCGCCGTCGGGGTCCGCGTGGACGGGGATGCGCATCCAGGTGTTCCGGCCTTGGCCCGGCCGGGTGGTGGAGCCCCACGCGGTCGCGTGGCGGTTGACCAGGGTCAGCGGCGCGACGGGCAGCGGAACGGTCGCAGGGCCGCGCAGCCGGACCAGGACCTCGCCCGGGCGGTGTTCGAGGGTCACCCTCAAGCAGGCAGGGGTATCGGTGTAGGTGATGCAGTGGGTGGCCAGCTCGTGCAGGGCGAGCACGAGCCCACCGGTGCGGTCGCGGAGGAACGCCCAGGTCAAGAGGTCCCTCACGCACCGTGTCAGGGCGGGGATGTGGCCGAGTTCCGCGGGAACGGCCGCGTGGACGAGGCGCCGGTCCACCGTCCCGGGACGGCAGGGCACCGTCGGCGGCGCGGCCCCGGTCAGGCCGCCGTGGTGCCGGAGCACGGACTGGGCGGTCCCCGGCTCCGGGTGCAGGGCGGCTACCGTGACATCGCGCTGGTCCAGCCACCGCCGGAACTTCCCGCGCTCCGCGCTGGCCCCGAGATCGGAGGGCGCGTTCACCAGCAGGAGATCGGCGTGCGGAAGGAAGCGCTCCAGCGCCCGTATGCCCTTGCGTTCCCGTACCGGCTTGCCGGAGATGTCCGCCACGGCGGCCAGGACGTGGTAACCGCGGTGGGCGGCCTCCCGTGTCAGGCCGGGCAGCCGTCGAAGGCTCCGCCCGCTCCCCTCCGCATCGTTGGCGTACACGAGCGCGCGCGGGGCCATCACCGCGCACCCCCGCGCTGCGTCGCACGGGTGGGTGCGGTGGTGAGGCGGTCGGTCAGGGCGCGGATGTGGTCGAGCGGGGCGGGCCCGATGCGGACCGTGTCGGTACAGGAGTGCTGTCCGCACCCGGGCGCGGCGGTGACGGCGACGCCGGGCATCACCCGCCGCACCCGGCTCTGGACCAGCCGTCGCAGGGCTTCCAGTTGACGCCAGTCCGTGTAGCGGAATGCCGGGCCGCCGAGCGTGCGCTGGAGGGCGATGGCCTGGGGGACGGTCAGGGGGCCGATCTCGACCTGCCCGTCAAGCGCGCGGGGGAGTTGTAAGGACCTGAACAGGAACGGACGGCGGCGGATCGAGCAGAGCGCGGCCCGGAGCTCGACCGCGGCCTGGTGCTCCTGCGGCATCTGCGACCACACCAGGTTCGCGAGCCGTCTCATGGCCTCCGGGCACGTCAGCGTGAAACGGGGGCCCCGCACGAACGGCCCGCCAACATCGACCCGTACCTCTATGCCCCGCTCTCGCAGCGCCTGTTCGAGCGTGCCGGCCCGGGGCTCGGCGAAGTCGTCCAGAGGGATGCCGGCAAGGGTGCCGCTTGCCCGGGTCAGGGTGATGACGAGCGTCTCGTCACTCCGGCCGGCGTGGTGATGGCGTGGAAGCGGGCTCCACTGCCGGACGTTCAGTGCGTCAATCAGAGCGCGGGAGGGGGTGTCGTGGTCGGCCGGATCCGGCCCGGGGGCGGGCGTGGTCATCGGGACATTCCTCATGGGGGACGGACGTGCGGAGCGATCCGCGGTGGGGCGGCGGCAAGGCTCCGGCCGGGTGCCGCCGGTGCGACGGGTGGGGGCGGCGGGCTGCATCAGATCAGCCCCTTCCGCAGGGCCATGCCGACGGCGTGGGTGCGATTCCGGAGCTGATACCGCCCTGTTACGCCGTGGAGCGTGTACTTGACCGTGCGCACGGAGAAGTTCTGGCGTTCAGCGATTTCGGCGATTTCGTGCCCATGCGACAGGTCCCGCAGGACCTCCCTCTCCCGCTGGCTCAGTTTCATCAGGGCAAACACCGTCAGGGCTTCCGACTGGCGGTGGCTCTGGTACAGACGTCCGATCTGGCCCAGCAGGGCCCCCTGTAGATCCGCAGGCAGATAGCCCAACCCTGACCCGACCGTCTTAACGGCATCCACCAGTTGGTGGTGGGAGGTGATCTGTCCGCGCCGCAGAATCCCGAGAACGCCGCACTCGGCCGCTTCCGCGATCTGGTGGGCCTCAAGGTGTGTCACCACCAGCATCAGATGTGCTGAAGTGGTACGCCGGATCGTGCGCAGCGTATCCAGCCTGGCTTCGTCCAGTGCGTCGACGACCAGCACAATCACCGCAGCCGGGTCGTCCGATTTGTTCTGGATCCGGATCTTGGGGCTGGAGCGCAGCAGGTTGGTCATCCCGGTCTGCGACACCAGGTCGTCGGCGCGTACGTCCACCGTGACGAGGTTCTCCGTCCCTGTCTGCTGACGGTGCTGCGGCGCCCCGAGGAGGGCAGGGGAAGCCGAGCGTTCGGCGGGATGGCTCATCGCGCCGGCTCCGGGACTGGTCGGGTGGTCAGGACGTTCAGGGTGTGCCCGAGGGCGACGAGCTGGGCGTTGGTACGGGCCCTGGCCCGTACACGGAGCCGGCCGATCCGGGACGGGAGATCGCGCGGGTCGAGCCCGGCGGCCCGGGCGATGGCCAGGTTCTCGGAGCGGGTGGCGAGCGCATGCCACAAACGCGCCTCACCCTCGGTGAACACTGGCAGGTCCCCGCCCCGTGCGGGTTTGGCGGCGGTGAGGTCCCCGGCGGTGATCGCGGCGTGCACCAGCGCGGGCCGGGCACGGACCCCGTACCGTGCTGCGGCCTCCGTGAGGAGCGTCTGGACGTCGCCGACCGGGATCCGCAGACGGTTTGCCGCTTCGGTCGTCGTCAGGCCCGCCGCCAGGGTCATCAGCAGTTCCCCGGCAGTGGCACGGGCGTAGACGGGGCGGGCGGCGGAGAGGCTGGTTCGGGTTCGGGGCATCAGGGGTCCTGCCGGTGCGAGGGCTGCGGGCGGACAGCCGGATCGGAAGAGGACAGGGAGGTGGCGTGGAGGAGGAGCACGGCGGCAAGGTGCGCCCGGTTCGAGGCGGCGGCCCGGCGCTGCAGGGTGCGTACCGCGTCCGTGTTCTCGTCGGCGGTGCGGCCCAGTCGGCGGGCGATCTGCACGTCGCCCAGCCCGCCGGTCACGAACTCGGCCAGTAACCGGTCCGCGCCGTCAAGGACCAGCGGGCCCTCGGCGCCGGCGGGCGCGGGGACATGCTCCGTGGTGATCAGCCCCCGGGCGACCGCACGGGTCACGGGGCGGACGAGCCACCGCGGCACCGGAAAAAATGTACCCATCAGGGGCAGTTCCGGGCACAGACCGCGGGCTGTCCGGAGCAGCGCGTCCCGCACGTCCCAGTACGCCGTCCCCAGGGCGCGGGCCGCCTCCCACAGGCTCCCCCCGGCGGCCGTGTGCCGGAGCACCGCCAGCCCCAGGTCTCCACCGGACGGCAGGAACAGCGCCGGGACACCGACCCGTTCACCGGTACCAGGGGTGCGGGTCCGCAGACGGGGCGGGGCGGCCGGGGTCCCGCCCGGCCCGGTGTGCACTGTTCGCCGGTCCAGGCCGAGGTACCGCCGTACGGGACCGGTGACAGTGGCCGCGAGGTAGCCGTCAAGGTCTCCGTCGGCGATCCAGGCCGTCCCGGCGATCCTCTGCGGGGCAGCAACGTAGGCCGCGCGGCTGCTCGCCGCCAGCGAGCACCCCACATGCACGACACCCTCCGGGGCCCCGGGCCGGCCGTGGTCACCGAGGACTTGGACGGCGACGGCGTCGACCCCGGTCACCTCCCGCACCCCGCGGACCGCCGCCTCCTGCGGCTGTTCCCCGTCCCCGACGCGTCCGGCGGGGAACTGCCAGACCAACTCGCCCCGGGCCCGACGGCCCAGGACGAGCAGGGTCCAGCCCTGGTGGCTGACGACCGCGGCGGCGTCGCACGGCGTCCGCGGCGGCGCGGCCGTGCTCGGCGGTGAGGTGTTCGTTGGCGCGGTGGGCATGGCGGTGGTTCGTCTCCGGTGGCTGAGGGCGGCGGGCATCCGGTGTGGTCAGAGCTGGGTCTCGGGGCGGAGGAGGTAGAGCCCGCCGCCCGACCTCTGAATGCGGTCCAGCTCCCGGTCGTAGAGGGCGGGGTGGGCGCTGACGGTGACCTGGCTGACGGCGGCGATGGCGTGGGCACGGCCGTCGGCCAGCCGCCGCACGGCACAGGTCCAGCCCCGGCGCAGGGCGGGGTCGAGGTCGCCGCAGTCGTCCCGCTCCGTGTCGGTGAGCTCCCACTCGTGCCGGGCGGCCAGGCCCTTCAGCTCGGCGAGGTGGTCCTGATGACCGCGGCCGGGGAGGGCGAGGGTGTAGGGGACGACGACGAGGCGTCCCTGGACGCGGGCTTCGAGGCCGCGGTTGATCCCGGTGCGGCGGGCGGCCAGGAACGCGGGCGTCGGCGGGGTGGTGGTCAGCATGACGGGCGGGGTCCTTCGGGCGAGGGTGCGGGGCACGACTGCTCCCGGGCTACGGGGCGGCGAGGAAGTGGTGGACGGGCTCGAACAGGCCGGGCAGATAGGTGCCGAGAGCCAGGTGGCGCGGGATCCAGGCGACCTCCGCGACTTCCCGGGGCGAGGCCCGGTAGGCGGTGCCGCCGGCCGGGGTGCAGGCGATGTAGATGAGGTGCCGGCCCGTTTGCGGGTGGATCCGGGCGCCGATCAGCTGCCCGGCTTCGACGAGGAGGCCGGTTTCCTCGCGGGTCTCGCGCGCGGCGGCCCGCTCGGGCTTCTCCCGGGGCTCGACCTTCCCGCCGGGGAACCGCCAGCGCGGCTCGCTGTCCTCCGGCGAGCGGATCAGCAGGACGGCCCCGCGCAGCTGGATGACCGCGAGGGCGACGCTCACCGCTCCGGACTCCCCGGCGGCCGGCCCCGGCCCGGTCTCTCCGGCGGCATCAGGACTGGGGGTGGTCATGAGGTTCCCGACCGGGCGACGGGCCGACGGCCGGTCGGGGCGGCACCGGCGTGGACGCGCTCCCCGGGAACGGCGCGCAGGGCGGCGGCGAGGACGGCCAGGTGCCACGGGCGCAGCCACACCGTGTCGGGCAGAGCGGCGGCGGCGAGTTCCGCGAGCGCCCGGGCTTCCCGGCCGTGCGCGGCGTTGCGGCGTGCTGGCACGCGGGCGGCGGCGAGGGCGCGGAGCTGGATCCACTGGGCGTGGACGTCGGTGTCGGTGACGGGGGTGCGGCGCAGCCACTGCTGGCGGACGGTGTGGATCAGCCGGTCCGCGGCCGGGCCGGTGGGGTGCGGGGTGCCGGGCGGGAGCGGGTCGGCCCGCGGTCCTGGGGGCAGGGTGCGGGCGGCGGGCAGGATCTCGGCCCGGCCGGAGACCGGGAGGTCGATTAGAAGGTCGTTGGCGAGGAGGTGCAGGGCCGCGGTGACTGGGGGGTGCTGGCAGACGAAGCGGCGGGCGAGGACATCGGTGACCGGCAGCCGACTGCCCGGTGGATGGAGGCCGGCGGCGATCTGCGCGCGGAGCCGGTCGGCGATGCAGTGGGCCTGCGCGGTGAGGGCGTCGTGCGTGGTGGGGACGAAGTACCGGGTTCCGCGCACCTCCAGCCGCCGGTCGGCGGCGAGGTCGTCGAGCGCGTCCTGGACGCGGGCGCGCGGGGCGCCGAGGTCGGTGGTGAGCTGCTTCGGGGAGAGCGCGGATCCGGCCGGGTACCGTCCGCCGGTGATGCCGGTGGTGAGGTGCGCGGCGATGTCGGCGATCGTGGGGCCGGGCTGGGTGGTGAGGGTGACGGCGCGCAGGAGTTCCCGCAGCGCGGTGGCGAGGCGGATCACGCACTCGGTGGTCGGGGCGGTCTCCGGCGCGCGGTCCGCTTCGGCGAGGAGGGTGTCCCACCGGGCGGTCGCGGTCGGGGATCCGGTGTCGGCGTGGCGGCAGGATCGGGCCACCGGGGCCCAGTGCCGCAGGCGTTCGGTGAGGCCGGCGGCGTCCTGGGCGAGCGCGGGCGCCGCGGTGCGGCCGGGCTGGGGCAGCCGCCCGGCCCGGGAGATGTCGGCCCGGAGCGTCTCCCGGGCCTTCGTGTCCAGCACCGGCACGGAAGGGGTGACGGTGGTCATGCGGCGGCCTCCGTCCCGGGCGTGAGGGCGGTGGCGACCTGGTGCAGCAGGAGCGGCGCGGTGAAGACCCGGTCCGGCGCGGGGTACCGGACCCACCGCCCGGGCAGGGAGCCGGTGCTGCCCGGCCCGGGCGATACGGGGAGGGTGACCCGGGTCCCCGCGGGCCGGTAGTCGGCGCCGTCGGGCCAGACCGGTGTGCCGGATCCGGGCGGCACCACGAACCCCCACACCGGGCCGTCGGCGAACACGGCACCGAGCGGCGCCTCTCGGCGGACGAGATGGTCCACGGCCCGGCGGGCGCGGTCCGCGGGCAGCAGTACCGCCTCCCACTCGGGGCCTACCCGCACGGGACCGCAGGCGGTGGTGAGGAACACGAGCGTCTCCCGCACCGCGTCATCGCACGACGCGGGAGCGGATACGGGTAACGGTGCGGGCGGGGCGAGCAGCACGGTCATGTCGGGTCCAGGAGGAAGAGGGTTCAGCGAGGGCGGGGTGGTCAGAGGCTGTGGAGCTGGACGGCGACGGCTGCGGTGATCAGGAGCGCCGGGCCGCCCAGCCACCAGCGCGGCATCCGCAGGCCGGACGCGAGCGCGGCGGTCAGCGTCACCGCGAACGCCTCGGCCGCGACGGCGATCAGGACGTGGAGGGTGGCCGTCTGCCGGGCGGCAATATGGCCGTCCGGCGGCGGTGCGGGTTCCGCGAGGACCGCGGTGAGCAGCGCGGTCGCGGCGATCAGGTGGAGCGTGCCCAGGGTGAGGGCACCGGCCGCGGTCAGCGCGGTGTGGGCGAACGAGGATGGTGGCCGCCACGGGCGGGAGGCGGGTTCGCGGGTGTCGCTCACCGGCCCCGCCCCAACGGGTGGGCGAACATCGGGGTGCCGGGGTGGCGTACGGGGTGATGGTGCACGGTGACTTCCGGGTTCGGGGGCCGATGGTGGCGGCGGGTCAGGCGGAGGGGGCCAGGGCCCATGGACGAGGGGTGGGCGGGGTGAGGGGCCGGGCGAACCGCTCGGACCACTGGACGTGCCGCCCCGGGGTGAGGAGCTCCTCGGCGAGCCGGTGGAGCTGGACGTCGCCGGTCCCGGCGGGGGGTTCGACGCACTGCGCGTCGCGGAAGAAGCGCTCCATCGGAAGGTCGGCGAGCAGGCCGGCCGCGCCGTGGTTCCGCATGGCGAGGGCGGTGCCTTCGAGAACGCCTTCGACGGCCTGGTACTTGGCCGTCAGGAGGTCGGTATCGCAGGGCTCGCCGAGGTCGAGCCGGCGGGCGGCGTGGTGGACGAGGTGGCGGGAGGCCCGCAGACCGGCGTCGATCCGGGCGAGCCGTGCGCGGACCACGCCCTGTCCGGCGACCCGGGGCCGCCCGTCGAGATGGGCGGTGGTCTGTTCCAGCGTCGCCGTGTGGATCCCGACCGCGACGGCCGCGAGGTTGAGCCGCCCGTACAGCACCGAGCTGGAGTAGGCGGCGGTGAGCCCGTCGCCGACCTCGCCGAGCCGGTTCTCGTCCGGGACCCGGACGTCGTCGAGAACCAGTTCGCCGTAGGAGAAGCCGCGCAGGCCGAGACGGGGTTCGTGCGGCGTGCTCCTCACGCCCTTGCGGTCGTCCTCGACGAGGAACGCCGTCAGGGTCTTGCCGGTGCGGACCACCACGCAGTGGACCTGGCTGATGAGCGAGTTCCCGACGAACACCTTCCGCCCGTTCAGCACCCACCCGCCCCGGTTCCTGCGGCGGCCGGTGGACTCCATGCCCAGGACGTGCCCGCCGGAGTGCTCCTCGGTCACCGCGATGGAGGGCAGGCACGACCCGTCGGCGAACCCCGGCAGCCACCGGCGCTGCTGCTCCGGGGTTCCCAGGTGCAGCGCCATCGCCTGGCCGAGGACGGCGGCCTGGAACGCGGCGCCCATCGCCGCGCTGACCCGGGCGATCTCCTCGATCACGACACTCTTGGCCTCGTGGCCGGCGCCCAGTCCGCCGTGCTCGGCGGGGATGGTGACGCCGAACCAGCCCTGGGCGGCCATGGACTTCACGAGGACGTGCTCGATCTCCCCGCTCGCCTCCATGTGGGGTATGCGGGGGGTGATCTCGGATCTGGCGAAGTCCCGAACGGCTGTGCGCAGGGCGTCGTGGGCGGGCATGGATCTCCTCTCGGCGGGGGCTGCGGGGCGCGCGGGGGTCACGGGGTCAGGTCCGGGTGGAAGAGGCGGGGGTTGAGGTGGTCGCGGCGGGTCTTGATCACGCGCAGGAGGTCGTGCTCGGTCTCCTGGGGGCGGGGGTCGGTGTCGATGAAGCAGACGGTTGCCAGGGTCTGGCCGGTGGCCGGGTCGAACAGGGGGGCGCCGACGTAGGTGCGGGCGCCGAGCTCGTCGACGACGGGGTTCGCGCGCAGCCGGGGGTGGTCGTGGGTGTCGGTCAGCACGAGCGCGTTGCCGTTGCGGGCCATGAGGGAGGGGCAGAACCCGTGGGTCAGCGGCATGGTGCGTGGCAGGAGCGGGAGGTCGGGTCGGGGAGCCCGGTACAGGCCGGCGAAGTACTGCCCGTCGTCGCCGAGGAGGTTGACGAACGCGAACGCCGCGCCCACGAACTGTCCGAGGACGGCCGCTGCTTCGTCGAGGTCGCCCCGGGGAACGGAGTGGAGCCCGAGTTCGGCCAGGCGCCGGGTGCGGGAGAAGCCGGCCGGGAGGGCACCGGGGTCGGGGTGGCGGGTCACAGGGGTGCTCCACAGGACGACGGGCTGGTCAGGGAGGTGAGCAGGGCGGCCAGCACGTGCGCGACGGACTCGGCTTCGCGGGCGTCGCAGGCGACCACGGGCACATGGGCGGCGAGTTCGAGGGCGTCGCGGATCTCCGCGGGGGTGTACCGGTTGGGATCGTGCTCGAACTGGTTGACCGCGACGACGAAGGGGATCCCGAGCTCCTCGGCGAAGGTGAGGCTCGTGAAGCTGTCCTGAAGGCGGGAGGTGTCGACCAGGAGGATCGTGCCGACGGCGCCGTAGGCGATATCCGTCCAGCCGTGGGAGAAGCGGGCCTGTCCGGGGGTTCCGAAGAAGAAGACCTTCATCGGCGGCTCGGCGAAGGTGAGCCGGCCGAAGTCCAGGGCCACCGTGGTGGTCGTCTTGCCCTCGACACCGGTCAGGGAGTCGGTGGCGGCGCTCGCCTGGGTGAGGACGGCCTCGGTCCGCAGCGGGGGGATCTCGCTGACCGCGCCGACCAGGGTCGTCTTGCCGACGCCGAACCCGCCGGTGACCACGATCTTCACGAGCCACTCAGCATCCGGCACCGCTGCTCACCCCCCACCGGGTCTGAAGGCCCGTGAGGAACGCGTTGATCAGCGCAGGGCGGTACTCCTCATCGGTGGGATGGGGGATGACCATGCGCAGCGCCCGGTCCTTGATGAGGTCGGAGACCATGACCATGACCAGCGGCACCGGCAGGTGAAGCGTTCCGGCGAGTTCAACGACCGAGCGGTCGGCGTCGGCGCACAGGTCGAGCAGCCGCCGCCGCTCGTCGGGCAGTCCTGCGGCCGGGGGTTCGGGGAGGGCCCGGACCTGGGTCTCCAGCCGGAGGGTCAGCTCGGGTGTGGTGCGCCCGTCGGTCAGGGCGTAGAGGGGGATGCGGGTGGTGGGCTGCCATCCGGGCCGCACGCCGGTCACCGGCCTTCCGGCGCTGTGCGGTTCGGGGTGGCGAGGTGCTCGCCGACCTTCTTGACCAGCTGGGTCATCTCGTACCCGACGCGGCCGACATCGGCACCGGGGTCGGTGGCAACGGTGAGGACACTGCCCTCGCCGGCGCCCATTACGAAGATCATGCAGTTCTTGTGCTCGATGATCACCTGCCGGACGGCCTCGTCCTCTATGGCGGCGCCCGCGGCTTTGACGGTCGCCTTGCTGAGGCTGAGGAGGCTGGACGCGGCGGCGGCGAGGTGTTCGGCCTCGTCCTCGCTCAGGGACTTCGTGAAGGAGGCGACCAGCCCGTCCTGCGAGGCGAGGGCCGCGCGGGCGTTGTTCCCGATCAGGGACGCGAAGTCGTCCAGCAGCCACTCCAGGCCCTTGAGCTTCCACTGTGCGGTGTCATGGCTGTTCATCGAGCACTCCTTGGCGTTCACGGACAAAAGGGGGGAGGGGAGGGGGGTCAGCTCTGCGGCTGGGGAACGGCACCGTCGCCCGTGTCGCTCGCGCCCTGCGGCGCAGGCTCCCCGGCGGGCTGGCGGGCGCCGGTGAAGAAGGCGCCCGCGAAGGTGGGCGACGGCGTGGCCGCGGCGGTGGCACGGTCCGGCCCGGAGGAAGAGGAAGAGGAAGCGGTACCGGTGCGGCGTGTGCGGCGCGGCAGCAGGGGCCTTGCCCCGGCCACTTCCGGTGCCGGTGCGGGGTCTGGCTCCTGGGCGGTGGGCGCGGCGGCGGCGCGGCGGGGCAGGCCGGGACGGCTGCCCCCGTCCGCCCGCGGGCCTGCGGGGACCGGCGGCGCGGCGGGAGGCGTGCTCGCAAGGACAGGGCGTGGACGGGGCGGCCGGGCGGCGGGCGGCAGCTGGGACCGGGTGAGCAGCAGTTCCGCCGGCAGGACGACGGAGGCGACGACGCCGTGTTCCGGAGCGGCCTTCGCCCGCAGTTCGACGGCGATGCTGTATTTGGAGGCCAGCCGCGCGACCACCGCATGGCCCACCTTGTTGTCCCGCAGCCGGTTCAGCACGGTCCGGGGCTGGGGGTCGGCCAGCAGCCCGTTCTCCGCCGCCAGCGCGTCCGCGCCCATGCCCAGCCCGTGATCCTCGATCTCGATCCGCAGACCCTCCGGGCACCGCTCCGCCCGGATCTCGACACCGGTATCCGTCGGGCTGAAGTAGAGCGCGTTGTCCATCACAGCGGACAGCAGATGTGTCACCGCCGGACCCGCATACCCCACCAGCCACACGCCTTCCGGGGGCAGCGGTTTCACCGCCGCCCGCCGGTGGTGCATGGTCTCCGCGCTCGCCTGCCGCACCACCGTCCCCAGCGGCACCGGCTCCCGGCTCCCCGCGAAGTTCTCCCCGCCCAGCACCATCAGGCTCTCGCAGTAGCGTCGTGCCAGCGTCGCGTACAGCTCCGCCCGGAACACGACCCGCAGCAGCTCCGGGTCCTCGATCCGGTGCTCCAGCACCTCCAGCACGTCCAGGAGCTGGCTGATCGTGCCGTGCAGCCGCGGGGCGACGCTCAGCACGACCTCGGCCTCCCGGTCGGCGCCCGCCTCCCGGCCGAGCTGCTCCACCGCCGCCGCGGTCTCGGACAGCACGGTCGTCAGCGCCCGGTCGACCGCGCGGAAGGGATCGGCATCCGCGGCGTGCGCGGGCGGCGCGGGGTGGCCGAGCGCGGTGTAGAGGGCAGTCCTGCCCTCCGCGATCACCGCGCGGTACCGGTCCGTCCACGCGGACGCCGCGGCCCGGGCGGCATCCCGCTGCCGCTCGGCCTCCCGCAGCGCCGCCGACTCCCCGGCGCGTTCCGCGACGATCTTCGCCGCGTCACCGCGGGCCAGCCGGGCGCCCAGCAGCACGACCCCCGTACCGGCCGCCGCCGCTCCGGCCGCCGTCCACGGCCAGGCCACGGCTCCGGCCGCGCCCGCCGCCCACGCCCCCGTCGGCACCGCCGCCCCGGCCAGCGCCGAGCCCCAGCTCCGGGAGCGCAGCCGTAACCGCCACCCGCGCGTCACGCGGACGGCCGGCGGAGCGTTGTCGCGTTCACGGCGCGCGGACCGGCGAGCGAACGGCAGGGACAGTCTCATGAATCCTCAAACGTCAACAAAGCGGATGAATAGGGTGGTTGGTTGGCAGGGTGAGGCGGCTGCCGCAGGTTCCCGAAGTCCTGCGGCAGCCGGGAGGACACGGCGCCACCGGCACCGCGGTCCTCGCCCCCTTGGATCCCCGGGGCGGGTCCGGTGGTCTGGCGCGGTGACGGATCGCCACCGCCCCGGACCCGGACTGGGGATACGCGAGGGTCCCTGTCGGGCCCGCACGTCGTTCAGCCGTTCCGGCGTGCGGCGCCGGTGGCGACGTGCGGGCCCGCGGACCGTCCCGGGCGCCTCCGGACCCGTGGCCACGGGGGGGAAGCCTCCGGGGCCGGAGCAAAGGGGCGCGCTCCGGGACGGCCGTCCTAGGGGCCGGGCCGTCTCACGGACCCCGGCCCCAGCCGGCCACCGCCGCGTCCCGGGTGAGGAGACCGGCCTCGTGGCCGCGCAGGACGGCGTGCAGATCCGACCGGGCGCCGAGCTGCCCGAGCACCGTGGTCTCCAGCCTCAACGCCGCGCCCGCCGCGGTGCCGGTCAGGTCGGGGATCCACTCCCGGGGCGCTCCGTTCGCCCAGGCGTTCAACAGCGCCAGCCCCGCGGGTCCCAGGTTCACCGGCACGCCCGGCCTGGCCGGGACCACGCCCCGGCACACCGCGGCGTGCGCGACGGCCGTCCACGTCATCCCCCGCCACCCGGCCAGTGCTTCACCGGCCACGGCGAGCCGCTCGTGGACCTCCCGCTCACTGGCCACCAGCCCGCACGCGAGCAGCGCCCCCACCGTGCTGCCGTGGGCGAGCGCGTCCACTAGCACCACATCCCGCAGTGCCAACGGCCCGTCCTTCGCCCGGCCCGAGCCCGCGCCCCGGTAGAAGCGGCGGCGGCCCGCGTCGCTGATCCGCTCCGGGCACATCGCGCCCCACACCACCATCAGACCGCCGCGCCCGTCCGGAGCCGTCCGCGCCTCTGCGAACCCCGGCAGCGCCGCCAGCACTGCGGCGGCCTCCCCGGCGAACAGACGGGGAACGGACACATGTCCGCCGAGCCGGCCCTCGCCCACGGGAACCGCGAGCAGCGGCTCCCGGCAGCCCGGAACCCTCAGCGCCACCGCGCCCGTCAGCAGCGCCGCATCGGCGAGCGAGCAGGCCGCGACCGGGTAGGCGGAGGCCGCCTGCGGCGCCTCGACCGACACCACGCTGGCTGCGCCGTCGTACGAACCGCCCGACACAGTGCGGGCGATGCTCACCGGCTCGGTGGTGCAGACAAAGGGGGTCATGACCGTTCCCA
This sequence comes from Streptomyces sp. NPDC000594, assembly GCF_040299965.1. Taxonomy (NCBI): domain Bacteria; kingdom Bacillati; phylum Actinomycetota; class Actinomycetes; order Kitasatosporales; family Streptomycetaceae; genus Streptomyces; species Streptomyces sp. NPDC000594. The sequence goes on from NZ_JBEPCY010000013.1 coordinate 53,834, forward strand.
TCGAAAGAGGTGAGGACAACACGGACGGCGCCGGGGTGCTACACCCGGGCGGACAGAGCGCTCTCCAGGACCGGGCGGAGAGTGCTCCCGGCCGGGAGCACCGCGGGCTGCCGAACCCGGGGGTGCCAGGGAGGGGTGCCCCACACCGCCTCCCAGGTCGGAGGCAGCGGAATCACCTCCGCGCCGGTGGCGATTCGCACGCCGCGCAGGTCCGCCAGGACGGTTCCCGTGCCCGCGAGGACCAGCAGCGTCACGCTCTCCGAACCGCGCAGGAACGGCACCGGCGCCGCCACGGGCTCGAAGACCGCATCCTTCTCCAGAGAACAGATGGCCTTGCGGCCCTCCCGTACCGGCACCACGACCGCGTCGAGACCGGCGTCCCGGCACCGGGTGGCAACGAGTACCGGGACGGGCGAGACGTACTTGCTCATGTGGAGGCTCCCGACGGTGGACATCACGAGCTGGGGCAACCGAGGACTGGCGGTGCGCCTTGGCTCGGCAGTGATCCATCTGTCGAGTAGCTTCGCAAAGGTCTGGCTGTTGTCGACGGCGGAACAGGCCCCCACTTCACCCCACTTCCGGGGGTTGCTGCGGGGCCGAAACCAGTGGCACTCCACTCGCTAAAGCGGAGCATTTAGGTCAATTTGAGCGACGGGATCCCTTCCCGGTGCGGTAGGGGCATGCACCTTGCCCACTTCTCTCCACTTCACTCGAAGCGGTTGACAAACTTGGCTATGGCTGGTTAAAGGCTTCGTCTGTGGATGGGCGGGTGAAGTGGCCCAGATGATCTCCGCAGGTCAGGTGAGTACCTGCCGGAATCGAAGGGCCTTGAGTGGAGTAAGGAACCGGTATCTGCGAGGCGACGGCTCGTCTCGCCTCGGCGCGTCCCGTTGCGTCTTAACGCGGTGTTGTCCGCAGATGCTCGAATTTCCCGGTGGTGAAGTGGGGGGAAGTGGGCAAGCGGAAGCCGTATCGCGGCGAGGGGTGTCGGCGTAAGTCTGGAGTGGGCCGAACACGGTCCCGTGAGGACCAGAGGCTTGTCGAGGTGTTCAGTGCTGACGACCAGTGAGGACCGCCGTGCCGTACGGCTGGGGGAGATGGTTGGTGCCGAGCGGCGCGACCTGGCCAGCTGCTCTCGTCCCGCGAGGGAGGCCCGGTGCCTCGCGCACACGCTCCTGGCGGGCCGCGGTAGTGAGGACGAGATCTGCGAGGTCGCCTTGGTGGTGGACGAGATCGTGGCGAACGCTGCGGCTCACGGGGGCGGGGTCGGGATGATGGAGTGGGAGTTCTTCGAGGAGGGGGCCGTGGTGGGCGTTCTCGACCCGGGCGTCTGGCGCGGGCCCCTGCCCGGTGCTGCTTCGCCGGGCAGCGGTGACGCGACAGTGGAGGCTCCGCTTGCGGAGTCGGGCCGCGGTCTGACGCTGATCGCCGGCTTCACAACCTGGTGGACCGTGCGGGAGGTGACGAGCGGGACGCTCGTCCTGGCCGCCTTTCGCCTGACCGGCGGTAGCCGGTGATACACCCGGTGGACCTGGAGCCCCGACACCTCGCTCGCGGCCTGTGGACCCGCCCGCTGGGACTGCACTGCGCCCGGCTCGGCGACCCCGCCCCCGGGCGGGGCGGCGATGGTCGGGCACTCGCGGCGCTGCGCCGCGGAATCGAGTGCGGGGCCATGCTGGTGGACACCGCGGACCACTACGGGAACGGGCACGCCGAGCGGCTCGTCGGTCGGCTGCTGAGGGAACTCCAGGAACCGCCCCATCTGGTGAGCAAGGTGGGGCGCCTTCGGGGGTCCGCGCCGCATCCGTACGCCGGCAAGCGGATCCAGCACCAGCTGGAGCAGACGCTGGACAACCTCTACACCGACCGCGTCGACGTGTACGTGCTCGACTCGCACGACTTCGGGCCCCAGGACCGCTATCTGGACATCGTCGCCGAGCAGATGGGGGCACTACGGGAGCTGGAGTACATCGGTGCGGTCGGGCTGCGCGGCCCGTATGCCCCGTACGGGGCCGGGCCGGCTGAGCGGAGCGCCGCCGCAGACCGCTTCGTCACCGTGTTCCGTGCGATCCGGCCGGACGTGGTCTGGACCCGCTGCAATGTGCTGCTGCCCATGGCCGAGGTGGAGGGCGAGGACCTGGCCGCCTTCACCCGGCGGCACGGGACCGGGCTGATCCTGGCGTCCCCGCTGGCTCATGGCCTGCTGGCCGGCGGGGCGGGCGGGGACCGGCTGCTGTCCGATCTGCCGACCGGTCTCCGGGACGCGGTCGGCGGTGGACTGGCGGCGCTGCACCGGCGTTTCGGCGATGCACCGGGTGTGCTGGTTCGGGTGGCACTTCGGTGGTGTCTCCAGCGCGCGCCGCACGCGGTCACCCTGGTCGGGTTCAGCACCGCGCGCCAGGTGGACGAGGTGTTCACCGGCCTCGGGCCGCCGCTGGATGACGAGGAGTTGTCCGCGTGGGAGGAGTGCTCCGCCCTTCTGCGCTCCGACGGGTCCCCGGTGCTCAGGTAGTTCGCCCAGGCGCCGGGTCGGGCCGGAGTGGGGCGAGGGGCACCGTGTGGAGGACGTCCCACCGGTAGCCGGCGTTCTCGCGCCTCAGTTCGACGAGATCTACCCGCTCTGCCCGCAGGAGTGCAGGGCGAAGACCGCGGAGTTCGGCGACGGCGTCGATGAGTGGCCGGGCTGCGCGGTGGCGGTTGTGGTAACCGATGCCGAGGTGGGGACGGAAACCGGTGGTGGGGCGCCCCCCGGGGAGCCCGTGCTGCCGGGTTGCCTGGGTCAGGGCCGCGTGGACGCAGATCAGCGGGCTCCAAGGGGTGAGGCTGTAGCGCACCGCGCCGCGGGAGCCGGTCAGCGGGTGGGCGAGCACGTCGAACGCGGGCGGCGGGTCCGCGGCCACCGTCCGTGCCAAGGCGTCAAGCCGGTGGGTGGCGACGTCGGTGCGGTTGCCGATCTTGGCCATCGTGATGTGGAGTCCGTCGTCCGGGACGAGGTCCAGCGCGAACGGCGCGAGGTGGTCCTGGCAGTGCCGGGTCAGGGCGGTGAGCTGGGGCGAGTGAGGCAGGAGCATCCAGTAGTAGGCGCGGTGGCCGGGCGGCCAGCCGGGGCGGTCCCAGTGGTCGCCCATCTGCTGGAGCGTGGTGAAAGCGGTCCAGTCGTTGCCGAGGATGGACTCCGGGTCGTCGGGGTCCGCCGGCGGGTCTGCGGGGAACGACCTGCTGTCGGTCTTCTGGTCGATGAGCACGAGCCTGTCCTAGAACCGGGGTGTGGTGGCGGTGGCCGCGACGACGGGCGCGGCCTGGGGACGGGAACTCCAGGAGTGCAGCATGTCGGCATAGTCCCGTACAGAGGGTTGGGTGTCCCAGCGGGCCGCTTGCTGGTGGAGTTCGGTGGCGCGCTGCCAGACGGAGCGGATGGGGGCGGAGGCGCCGGCTGTCAGGGCGGTGCGGCCGAGATCCATCGCCTGTTCGACCTCGGGCGTGGGCTGGTGGAGCAGCGCGGTGGCGACATCGAGGCCGACGAGGGCGCGGCTCCAGTCCGAGGAGGAGCGGGCGAGGAGGGTGTCGATCTCGGCGGCGTGGTGCAGGACGTCGGGGGTGTCGCCGAGGGAGAGCCGGGCCGTGATCGCGTTGGCGAGGGTGCGGGCCATGGAGTAGGGGGTGAAGGCGATGCATGAGGTCATGCCGCCGGGGAGTACGGGCTGCTGGTCGGACAGGGCCATGGCCTTGCCGATGGCCGCTTCCGCGCCGCGCCGGTCGCCGGTGCGGGCCAGGGCTCGCGCGCGGCCGTTGACGAGGAGGCGGATGGCCTGCGGGTGGTCGGGCGCCAGGTCGATGCCCGCGCGGGCCGCGACGTCGGCTTCCGTGTAGCGGCCGGTGTAGTAGAGGCCCAGCGAGCGGGTTCCGGCGGTCCACATCAGCGTGCCGGTGTCGCCGATCTCGCGGGCGAGGTGTTCGGCCTCGGTGCAGTACGCGTCGACGGTGGCGAAGCCCGCTCCGGCGTTCACGGCCATGTAGCCGAGGAGCCCGGCCGTCTGGGCGGCGAGGCGGAAGAGCTCGGCGCGTGGCCCGGGTGGCTGCCGGCCGGCGAGGAGGGTGTGGAGCATGGAGCGCATCAGGCGTGCCTCGCCCGCGAGTTGGTGGGGGCCCAGCGCTTCGTACCGGTCGATGATGCCCGTCAGCGAGGTGTCCACCATGGTGAGCAGTGCGGGGTCCGCGTTCGAGCCGGTGAGCAGATGGGTCTGGGCACTGATGTGCGCCGGGCTGTCGAAGGGCTCCGCGCCGGTCCCTTGGCCGGTCTCCTGGAAGAGCTGGTCGACGGGCATGTCGAACAGGTGGCGCAGGACGGTGGCCGCCTCGCGGCGGGGACGCCCTTTGAGCTGACCGGCCGCCCAGCGGTCGAACGAAGAGCGGGAGACGATGACGCCCGCCAGACGCGGATCACGCTCCGCGACGGCGGCACGGGCCGCCGCCGTGCCGAAGGCGATGCTGAACTTCTCGAACGTCTCCAGACCGCGTTGCCGGAGCTGGACGGCGAAGACGGTGGTGCGGGACATCGGGGCGGCTCCTTCCGTGCCCGGGAGGGCGGGCGGCGTCACCAGGCGGGTACTCCGTTGTGGAGGTAGGCCGTCTGCCCGGTGGCGAGCGCGGGCAGGGCCTGCTCCAGGCGGCGGCGCTGCGGTGCAGGAAGATGCCGCAGTGCCCGGGCGGGGGCGAAGAACGCGCACGCGGTCAGTTCGTCGTCGTGAGGGCGCACGGTGGCGGCTCGGTCGGGGTCAAGGATTCCGGCGTCGAAGACAAAGGCGACCAGATCGTCCCAGGGCGTGTGCGGGGCGACCCAGTCGACGACGAGGAGCCGTTGCACGGGGATGTGCAGACCGAGTTCCTCGCCAAGTTCGCGGCGCAGCGCGTCGAGCGGGGACTCGTTCGCCTCCGCCATGCCGCCGGGAAGGTCCCAGCCGGCCTTGTAGTTGGGATCGACCAGGAGCAGACGGCCTTCGGGATCGCGGATGAGAGCGTCGGCGCAGACCCGCTTGCGGGCCTGCTTGGCATTGCCTTCGGCCAGATAGTCCATCCAGCCCGGCTCGCCGGGGCGCGGTGTCCTCATGCTCGTCATAGAGGGGATTGTTCCCCGCCCGGGCCTGGTGGGGGGAAGAGCAGCCGCCGGTGCCGGGCGGTGTCGGCGATGCGGGTCAGCAGGTCACCCACGGTCCTCTGGGCCTGCCGGGGGAGCAACGCGTTCTGCAGGCCGCTGAGCTGCTGAGTGATGCGTACGGAGCCGAGGTCGGCGCACGCGTTCAGCAGGTCGTGGCCGACCGCGCACGCCGCGTCCAGTTCGTCCTGGGCGAGGAGCACGCGGGCGAGGCAGAGCTGGGAGAAGGCGAGGCTGCGGCGCCGGTCGGGTCCGCGGAGAGTGACCGCGCGCTGGGCTTCCACCGCGGCGGCGGTCAGGTCGCCGAGATCGTGGTGGGCCCAGGCGGCTTCGCTGGTGAGCGCGGCCTGGTCGAAGGGGGCGACCCAGTCGGCTACGGGCTCTGCGGGAACCCGGTCGAGCTGGCGGCGGGCGGCATCCAGGGCCCGGTGGGTTCCGGCACGGTCGTGCCCGTGCGCCAGGGCGCGGGCCTCCATGGCATGGAGCCGGGCGGCCAGTATCGGGACCGGAGCAGACGTATTGAGACTGGCGAGCCCTGTCCGGGCGAGCTGGAGGGCCTGGTCGGAGCGGCCGTTCTGCAGGGCGAGATGGCTCATCGCGGAGAGGACGTTCGCCGCGACAGACGGGTTGGAGACCCCGCGGGCCAGGCGCAGCGCGTGCGTGAAGTGGTCCAGGGCGAGCGCGTCCCGGCCGCTGTCATGGGCCATCCACCCGGCCATCTCGGTCAGCGCCGCTGCCGCACGGAAGGCCGTGTCCCCGCCGGGGAGAGCCGTGGCGCCGACCAGCGCGGGGGTGAGGGTGGTGCGCAGGTAGTGCAGCACGGCCGGATACAGGTGCCCCCCGCCCTGCTGGCGGTCGGTGTTCCTGAAGCTCTCCATCGCCGCCAGGTAGGGATCGTCGGTCATCGGCTCCGGGACGTCGAGGACCAGGACGCCCAGGCCAGGCAGATGGGAGGGGACATCGGAACTGGAAAAGAGGACTGCGGCCGGTTCGCCGAAGAGGTGTTCCAGAATCCGGCTGGCGGCACTGCGGGGCACGTTCTTGATGTCGCCGGAAACCCACCGCTCGAAGGTGCTGCGCGAAACCATCAGCGAGGCCAGCCGACGGTCACCCTCGCGCTGCGCGACGTCCCTCGCGGCGCGGCCGAAGTGCACGCAGAACGTCTCGTACGTCCAGCCTCGCTCCCGGACCACCTGTCCGAACCGGGTCGCCCTCGCCATCTGCCGCTCCTCTCCGCCGGTCCGCTGTCAGGTGTCGAACCCGAGGAGCGGCACCTCGTAGAGCCCGGGGTTGCGCCGCCGCAGGAGACGGGGGTGGGCGACTTCCACGATGTGGATCTCGTTAATGAACTGGACCTCGGCGCCCAGCAGATGCCCGACCCGTCCGTGGGCGCTCTCGTGCTTGAGGCCGGTGGAGATGTGGATGTGCGGGGCGAGGGTCCCGGTGTCGGGGTCCCAGGCCAGGGTGCCGCTGCCCTGGGCCTCGGTGTACTCCACCACCGTCTCGGCCCAGACCGGCGCCTCCAGGTCGGCCGGTGGCTCGCACGCGCCCACGAGACGGGCGGAGCGGAACGCCCCGATGATCACCGGGACGAACGCGGAGCGGACCTCGTGCTCGGTGCAGAACGCGGTGAGCGCGGTGTAGAAGTCCTCGCCGTGGTCGAGGGCGAGAGCGAACTCGCGGCCTCTCGTGAACTCGGTGGCGCGCACGCGGGGTTACCTCACTTCGATCGGTGATGCTCAGGGCAGGGTGGTGAAGGCGTCCGAGATGGCCGACCGGCTGGTGCCGGACCGCAGAAGGGCGAGCAGCAGCAGCCTCGCCTTGAGCGGGTCGAGGTCGCCCGCGCTGATGAGCCCGCGGGACAGCAGGTCCGTCTCCGATCCCGCGAAGCCGTAGGTCCCGGACAGCACAGGGCCGGCCCCGGTCCGGGAGGCGAGCACGAGCGGGATACGGGCGGCGATCTCCTCCAGGCGGGTCACCCACCCGGCCGGGACGTGCCCGGCGCCGAAAGCCGCGACGACCGCGCCGTCCAGGCGCTCCTCCAACCCGTCGAGGAAGACCCCGCCGCTGCCCAGGGACACGGGGATCACCTCGACCTCGGCCCGGCGCACGAACGGCACCCGGATGTTCCGGGTGCGGGTGAAGGAGAAGTGGAACCGTACCCGGCCCTCCGTGATGTGCCCGACCGGCCCGGCCGCCGGGGAGGCGAAGGCGCCGGGGCTCGTGCTGTGCGTCTTGCGGACATGGCGCGCGGCGTGGATCTGGTCGGCGAAGACCACCAGCGCCCCGCGGTCTCGCGCCGCCGGGTCCGCGGCCGTCCGCACGGCCGCGAGCAGGTTGGCCGGGCCGTCCGCCCCCGCCATCGTCGGGTTGCGCATCGCCCCGGTCAGCACCAGCGGCGCCGAGCCCCGGTACAGCAGATCCAGCAGCGCGGCGGTCTCCTCCAGCGTGTCCGTGCCCTGGGTAACGACGAACCCGGCCGCCCCGGCGGCCTCGCACGCGTGAAGCGTCTCGGCGAGCTCGGCAATGTCGTCGATGCCGAGCGAAGCTCCGGGCACCTGGCGCACGTCGCTGAACCACAGCTCCGGCCCGTTCACCAGATCCGGTACGGCGGCAACGAGATCAGCGCCGGTCAGCCGGGGAACCACTCCGTCCGGGCCCGACGCGGGCGCGTGGGCCATGGCGATCGTGCCGCCGAGGGAGAGCACACCAACGGCGCCGCGCGGCACCGCAACCGAAGACGACACAGACGAACCTTCCGGGAAGGAGACCAGGGACATCACGAGAGGACCGCCGCCCTGGACAGGCTGCCGACGTACCGCAGAACCCGGTCCAGCGCGGACAGCGTGAGCAGACGGCTCCGCGGCCGGACCACCCCGCCGACGCCCGCCTCCCCCAGAGCCTCGCACCGCTGCAGCAGCCAGGACCAGTCCAGGGCCAGATAATCCGCCGCCGCACGCAGCCTCCCGGCCGGATCCGCACCCTCGATGATCCCGTCGCGTACCGCGTGCCGGAACGGCTCCTCCAACTGCCGCACCGCCGCGCGCTCGCTCGTGGTGTACGCCTGCCACACCGCATCCGTCCGCACCCAGGTCGCCACCACCGCCCGCTCCCCGGGCACCAGGACGAACCCGTCGACCGCCGCGTACATCGGCTCGGTGACCACCTGCACCCGCACCCCGTGCAGCTCCATCAGCGCGAGCGTGAGGAACAGCAGAATCCTTTCGTACCGCGGGCAGGCGGACACCGACGCCTCCGGCAGACAGAACACCCGGCACAGCGGGGCGCCCGCGCCGGCGAACCGCGCGGACAGCGACGCCAAGTAGTCGATCTTGTGGCGGAAAACGAGCCACGGCGCGCACTCCTCGCCGCTCTGCTCCCGCGTCCAGAACACGGGAAGCCCGCTCTCCCCCTCGATCTGCCGCTGGATGTAGCGGGCGCAGAACGCCGACCCGGCCCACTGACGCCCGGCGGCCGACAACTCCTCCAGCCCCAGACGGCTCGGCGCCGACCGCGGAATCCCCAGATGAGCCTCGAACGTCGGCTCCGCCTCGTACAAGGTCCGGTCATCCGCGAGCAGCGCGTCGTCCAGCTGCACCACCGACCACACCAGCCCGTACGTCAGGTCGTCCAGCTCATACGCCTCCGGCACCCGCAACGCCGCTCCACCCCTGGCCCCTCCGGGCGCCCGGTGGGCCGAGGCGTCCGCCAGGAACAGGCGGCCGGCTTCCTGGTCGGAGCCGACGACGAACCCGCGGCGAACCGGCCGGAGAAACGACTCCAGCACGCCCGCCTCCCCCAGCTCCACCAACTGCCCCTCCGCAGTCGCGGACTGGAATGCCACCGCTGCCGTCGTCCCGTCCCACGCCAGACGACCGGACAGCTCCCACACCCCGGTGTCGGCGCCGGATGTCCACAAGCGGGACGTCGGCCACGTCTGCTCCAGCACCGTGCCCATGGCCCGGCTCCCCACTGCAACGGGACCCGGCGCGGAGGAGAACAGCGCGTCGCACGGGTACCCGAGCAGTCGCTCCAGAATCATCGCGGCGTCCCGCCGGGGGCGCGAGCCGCCTGCCAGCCACCGCTGGAAGGTGCTCCTCGGCACGGTGACCCGGGCGAGCTGCGCGACCCCCGTCTCCCGCGCGAGCTCCACGGCCGTGCGGTTGAAGTGAAGGCTGAAGACCGGCCAGCTCTCCCACCCCCGCTCCTGGAGGAACACTCCAAGCAGGATCGGACGGCCGATCATGACACCGCCACCGACCCGAGCTCCGCGCCCACCTGCCGGGTCGTCTCCTCGAAGCGCGTGTCGAACACGGCCCAGTCGCCCCAGAGGAGCTGCTGGAGCGGCACGCGGGACAGCGTCTGGCACGGCATTCAGCCCTCCTCGCACAAGGGGCCCGGACCGTCACCGGCACAGCGATCAGCGGCATATGCCAACACGAGGCAACAGCGGCAACACACACGGTGACTCTCGCTAGAATGCTCCTGCATCACGCAGTTGGCAACCTCATGGCGCAATCTGCTTTGTAACTTGCGTGGTTGACCGGTTGTAGCCCTTCGCCGGACCGGGCAGACTACCGCTCATGCCGCAGACCAACGAGCCCGCCGCCTCCCTCCCGGGCAGCCAGATCGGCAGTGCGCTCAAGGAGTTGAGAGACTCCTGTGACCTCAATCTCGCGCAGGTCGTCGCCGACCTCCGCGAGCGCGGCATCAGGTCCGACACGGGCACCCTGAGCCGAATCGAGCAGGGCAAGCGGCGTGTCACCAGGGAACTGGCCGAAGCTCTCCTCGACCACTACGGCGCCGGCCCCGACAAGACAGCCCAGGTCCTCGGCCTCATCAGCGTCGATGCCACCCGCCGTCGGCGCCCCGCTCTCTGGCGCACGCACAGCGCACTCATCACGAGCATGCACTTCGAGCCCTTCCTCGGCCTCGAACGCCGCGCCGACCAGATCACCAGCTACCAGACCGACCTCATCCCCGGCCTGCTCCAGACCCACGGCTACGCCCGCCGCCTCATCGCCCTCCTGCGCCCCGACCTCGCCCCGGACGAGGTGGAGGGCCTGGCCACCCTGCGCATCAGCAGGCAGAAGACCTTTGCCCAGGGCGACCAGCGCTTCCGCGCGTTGATCTGCGAGCGGGCCCTCACCCGCTCCGTCGGCGACCCCGCCGCCATGCGGGAGCAGCTCGAACACCTCCTCGACGCCGCAGGCGAGCAGCGCCACGAGATCCGTATCCTGCCGTTCGAACCTCTGATCCACCCCGGAGTAGCCGGGCCGTTCGTCGTCTTCCACTTCGACGACACGACCCCGGACCTGGTGTGCGTGGAGACCATGACCCACTCGGTGTACTTCGAGGGGAAGACCGATGTCCGGACCTACACCGAGGTCCACTCCGGACTGTGGGACCGGGCCCTGCCGCCCGACCACCCGCGCATCGGTCTCCAGCACATGATCAAGGAGCTGCGGACATGACCCACCACCCCAAGCCCGACCCCGCCTGCCTCGACCTCACCCAGGTCCACTGGGTGGTCTCCTCCCACAGCGGAGGCGGGGGCGACTGCGTCATGATGGGCACCGCCGCCGGCCACGTCCTCATCGGCGACACCAAGAACCCCAGCCACACACCGCTCGTCTTCACCCCCTCGAAGATCCGCTCCTTCCTCCGCGGCGTACGAGAAGGCGAGCTCGATCACTTCACCTCGACCGGCTGACCCGCAGCGCCCGGCACCGGACCAACGTCATCGGGGGCGCCACGCTTGGCACGCCCCCGATGACTGTCGTCTTGCCCGGCCGGGGTGGTCGCCCGATCGTGTGAAGGAAGACCGATTCACTCTCTTCCGGAGCGATCCGTGCCGCTACGGTGGCCCCTTGACTTCCTTCACCGTCGCGCCGCCCACCAGGGAGAAGAACATGGATCCGGAGCCGTTCTGGAGCCTTCCACTGGCAGGGGGACCGGTGCGCGTGCCGCCCACACCGGACGGAGTCCGGGCCCGCCTGAGCCCTGACGAACGGACCGCTTTCGAGGACCGGCTCGCGCGAACCCCGGGACAGCATCTGGTCTTCGTCGTCCTCGACGCTGCTGTGCCGCCCGCCGCCCGGCAGCAGGACCCGGACACCCTGGCCCGGCTTCTGGGCGGCGATTTCACCGGCGTCACCGACGAGACCGGACAGCAGGTCCACCTCCCCGACATCGAGGGCGACTCCCCGGTCTGGTTCATCCCCTACACCGGGCAGGGCACGGTGGAGATCCCCGCCACCATCGCCGGCGTCCACGCGCGGCTCGACGACGGCCGGCGGGCCGAGTTTGACACGGAGGTCGGCGCCACACCGGCGCACCTGCTGCACTTCACGATCCTCCAGTACGCCACCCCTGACGAGGTGACGGCCGAGACCGACGCCGTCGTGGCCCAGCTCCGCGACAACACACCCACCATCCCCGGCGGGCACGGCGACGAGGCGGTGGCCTGACATGGCCCAGTACCGAATCCAGTACGCCGGACAGGCGGAGAAGGTCCACGCCGGGATGGACGCCACCTACCGGCAGCGCTTCGACACCGAGATGCAGCGCAGCCTGGGACGGAACCCGTACGGGCACGGCTCCAGCCCAGTCCGCAGGGGCCAGGAGGAGCACCATCGGCAGATCACCGTCGCCGGGTCGATCGTGCAGTACTACGTATCAGACGCGGTCGCCGTCGTCACCGCCGTGCAGGTCGTGCGCGGCCTCTGGGGCTGATGCCCCTTCGTCGCGTTGCTGCGGCGAACCGGCACTACAAACCGCTCCCCGCAGCATCGGGTTTATCCGGAACGCGAGCTGACCGGGGGCATACGGTTCGTCGGCTCGCTAACCGGCACGTCAGTGGTTTCCGGTCCAGACGATCCGGGCGGAGAATCCTCCGCGCACCTCGGCCTTGGCCTGACGGGTTGTCTCCAACCGCTCGTCGTCGATGCCCAGCGCTGCCGCGAGCGCCCGTACGACCTCCAGGACGTCCGCGAGCTCGGACTCGGCTTCGGAGTCCTCTGCGGCAAGGACTTCCCGGCCTCTTCGACCAGCTTCTCCCAGCGCCGACGCCGGTACTTCTCGGGGTCGGCGGTGTAGGTGATCGGCTTGGCACCGTCCCGCTTGGCCACGTTGGCGTTCGCCTGATCGGGGCGGGGGTTCAGGCGGGGTCGATCTGTTCGAGGGCGGTGCGGACGAGGCGGGATGCCCGGTGGGGTGCGAGTTCTGTGGCGAGGTGGGTGAGGAGGCTGGCGCAGCGGCCGGATTCGACCACCCGGGCGGCGTTCAGGGCCTGAGTGGTGGCGTGGGCGGCGGCGTCGAGCTGTCCTCGTCTGACCCGGGCGGTAGCGATCCAGACGTGATAGAGGACGCGGTCGCGGTGGGCCTCGGGAGCCAGGGCGGTGAGACCGTCGGTGAGGAGTTGCTCGGCGGTGGCGGGCTCGCCGAGGTCGAGGAACGCCCGGCCGGTTTCTGCCATGTGGGTGGGGCGCACCATCCAGTAGGCCCAGGCGGGGTTGTCGTCGCCGGTGCGGGAGCGTTCGTACTCGGTCTCCGCTTGGGCGAGGAGGTGGGCGGCTTGGCGGGCGTCGCCGGTGGCGGCGGCTCCGCGGACCTGCCAGGTGGTGATCATCGCGGCGACCAGGGGGGTGGTTCGGGTTCCGGCGAGGTCGCGGGCGGTGGCGAGCATCCGGGCGGCGGTTTGGGCCTGGCCGTCGTAGATACAGGCGAGGGCGAGGTTGGCCAGCAGGTAGGCACTATGGGCGGGGTCGGCGACCTCGGCGGCTGCGCGCAGCGCGGTGTGCCAGGCGCGGTGGGCGGCGCCTGGGCGGCCGGCGTCGAACTCGGCCCAGCCGAGGAAGCGGGCGTACTCGGCGGCGAGGTAGTGGAGATCGGTGGTGCGCTGGCCGGTGTGGCGGGCCTGGCGGAGGATGCGGGTGATCATGGTCAGGTCGGTGCGGGCGCTGTCGGTGCAGGGGGCACCGCCGAGGCAGTCGTCAAGGTGCCACAGGGCGGTAAGGCGGGCGTGGAGCGCGGTGGAGACCTCCTCGCCGACATAGCCGCCGTTCGTGCCGCGGGCGATCTGATTCCGGACGTGGCCGGTCCAGCGGGTGGTGAGGTCGGTCAGGACGTCAGGGGGCAGGAGAGCGGCGAGGGCGGGGTCGGAGGTGAGGTCGTCGAGGGCGGACAAGGTGGCCTCCGGGGTGAAGGGTGCCCGGACGTCGGTGCCGGGCAGCGCGAGCAGGAGCCAGCCCGGCCATCCTCGCTCCCACACCCGCGCGTGGTCGACCCCGTGGAGAGAGGCCATGGCGAGCTGCGCAGGCATCTCCGGCTCCACCCCGCCTTCCCACCTGGCGACCTTCTCCCGCCGGAACGCCATCCCGGGATAGCCGATCGCTGCAGCGCTCACCGCGACGGCACGGGCGTAGGTGGCCAGCGAGTGCCCGGCGGACTCCCGCACGGCGGCCAGGAGATGGCGGGGCGGACGGCGGGTGGGTAAGAGCATGCGGCGTGCACCCCCGGGTGTGGGAGAGGGCCTGCGTCGACAGCGGTGCTGTCCAGGGCAACGCTAGCGAGATCCGGGTCCCGGCCGCCTGGGAACGGCACATTGAGGCAACACCGGGGCAACACCCCGAATCCGGCCTGGGACAGGCACCGCACGAGATCGAGGGCGCCCTCGCCCCGCCGCTGTGCCGGGGCACGTCGGCGGGGCCGGGCCGCGCAGAGTGTCAGCGTGCTGCGGCGTCCGCGGTGGCGGGCTGGTCGTCGGCGCGGCGGTCCTGCAGATGCTTCATCTCGGCGAACGGGCCGCCTGCGGCGAGGAGCTGGTCGTACGTCCCCGATTCGGTGACGCGTCCGTGGTGGAGGACGATGACGCGGTCGGCGACGGCGGCGTTGGCGAGGCGGTGGGTGATGAAGAGGGTCGCCGCGCGGCCGTGGGCGAGGGTCCGCAGGCGGGTGAACAGCTGGTGCTCGGCGCGGGCGTCGAGGGCGCTGGTGGGTTCGTCCAGGACGACGACGGGCGCGTCGCGGTGGAAGCCGCGGGCGACGGCGAGGCGCTGCCACTGGCCGCCGGAGAGGTCGTGGCCGCCCCACCAGGAGCGGGCGAGGGAGGTGTCCAGGCCCTGGGGGAGCTGCGCGAGGACGGTGTCGGCGCCGGCGTTGCGGGCGGCTTCCTGAACCGACTGGTCACCGCCGAGGCGGGGGCGGCCGAGGGTGATGTTGTCGCGGGCCGTGAAAGACCAGCGGGTGTAGTCCTGGGGCACGAGGGCGATCGTCTGCCACAGACTGTCCGGGTCGAGATCCCGGGTGGGGTGCCCGTCCCAGGTGACGGCTCCTTCGGTGGGGAGGATGAGGCCGGTGAGGAGGCGGGCGAGCGTCGACTTCCCGGAGCCGTTCTCACCGACCAGGGCGATCACCTCGCCACGCCGGATGGTCAGGTCAACTCCGTTGACAGCCGGGGCGGTGCCGCGGGGGTAGGTGAAGGTGAGACTGCGGGCCTCGATCACGTCCGGACCGCCCGCGGGCGCCGGGTGGGTGCCGCGGTTCATGGCCCAGGCGGGGGCGGAGTCGACGAAGGCGGCCCAGTCGGTGACGTACAGACCCGTGGTGAACAGCGACGCGGACGCCCTGACGCTGCCGGTGAGGGCGGTGTTCGCGGTGCGCACGGCGAGGACGGTGGTCGCGGCGGCGGCGACACTCATGTGCCCGTTCAGCAGCAGGAACACGATGCACGCCCACACCGTCAGGGTCGCGGCGGCGGCCAGGAGGTCCCCGGTGCCCTGGGCGAGCGCGCCCCGGCGGGCCCCGGAGTACTGCTCCTGTTCGAGGCGGTGGGAGGTGGCCCGATACTGGTCCAGGAGGAAGCCGCCCATGGTGTAGGCGCGGACCTCGGGGGCGGTGGAGCCGTCCGTGGCGTACTGGGCCAGCACACCGCGCAGCCGGCTGTCGGCCAGGTTGCGATGGGCGGTGGAGTGCTGGATCTGCGCGGCCCGCACCGCCCCCCACACCCGCGGGACGACCGCCAGCAGCATCACCGGCAGCAGCAGAGCGTTGAGCGAGGCCACGACGATCGTGGCGGCGGCGAGCTGCGCGGTCGCGGCGACGAACCCCTGCGCACTGTGGACGAGTTCACCACTCTTCTTCGCGCCCTCGGTCGCGGCGAACCTCGCCTTGTCGAACGCGGGGTCGTGGTAGGCGCCGAGCTCAGCCCGGGTGGAGGCGGTGATGACGGCGAGGTCGGCCTCCCGGTGCACCTGGGGGGCCAGCCGGGTCGCGGCGAGGCGGGTGCCCGCGTCAGCGAGGTAGGCCAGCCCGGTCGCCGCCGTGACCACGACCAGAGCCGGGACCGCGTCCTGAAGACGCCCCGCGGCGCTGCCGGGGGCCAGCAGATGGGCTAGGAGGTCGGCGGTCGCGCGCAGCGCGGTCGCGGTGAGCAGCGCACACGCGACCGTCCCGACCAGCAGGAACAGAACGCAGCGCCGGTCAGCCTGCCAGCCCAGGCACCAGGCCCGGACGAGCGCGCCCGGCAGACGGGCCGCGATCGCCCGGGCGGTCACCGAGGACTGCCGGGCCTCGTGCGCGTCTTCCTTCAGACGCATCACCGGCGGCGCGCCCGGCACCGGTGCGGCCCCGGCGGCCGGGCCCTGGGCGGGGAGGGGAGTTGAGGGAGTCACGGAACAAGCGAACGGCGTCCGCCGTAGCCCCATCAACCCGATTCCGCCTGGCGGTACCCGCGTTGTCGCTGCTCCCGGCCTCAGGGAGTCAACTTCGGCGGGGCCGGAATCCACTCGTTCGGGTGAATCTCCGCGCGATGGCCGGGTGTACCGGGTTCAGGTGCGGTGGATGGCGGTCCACGGGTGGTCGCCGCCGTTGTCCTCCTCTGTGCCGACCGGTGTCCCGTCGAGGGTTTCGGCCCAGGAGTGGAAGCCGGAGGGAAGCGCGCGGGCGCCGTGGACGAGACGGCAGCGACGCCCGGTCAGAGCGGTGGCCAGCACGGTGGCCGCGGCCCGGTCCTTGCAGTCCAGCTGTCCCCTCCACCAACCCAGTCGGCAGGACGCGACCGCCCGGTAGACCGCCCGTACGCGTCCCGCGCTGGCGGGCGGGAGCGGGCGGGCGACGCGGGCCAGCGCGATACGGACCCTGATCCGCCAGCCCGGCGGAAGGACCCGGACGGCGACCACCACGGTCAGGGCCACGGCGGCGGCCAGCCGCAGCTGCCATCGGGACCGTTCGGGCACCACGAGGACCCGCGTCACCGCCACCACCTCCACCGCGCCGCACGCAGTCCCGGCCTCCTGCCGCTGGTGTCGGTGAGGAGGCCCGCGGACCGCATCTGGTCGAGCGCGGCGCCGACGGCCGTGCGGGTCGTCGCCAGGTCGCTGCCGGGGCCGGTCAGCTCCCCGGCCAAGACGTCCAGGTCATCTCCCCCGACTACCGCGTCCCAGATCCGGGCCACCGCTCCGTCGAGGATCCACCAGGTGTCGGTCCGCAGGCTCAAAACGGCCGTCGCCCCTGGTATCCGGGCCCAGTGCACCCCGCGGGCCGGGCTCAGCACGCGACCCTCGCCCGGCTCCCGGACCCGTCCAGGTGTTCGCGGGCGGCGAGCCAGTGACAGGCCATCACCAGCCGCTGCACGCTGAACAGCGCCCTCGATCCGTGCCCGCCGAGACCGGCGAGCGCCGCCACGGCCCGGGAGGCGTCCACCAGACCGCCCGTGACGAACGGGCTGGCGGTGATCAGGTCGGCGAGTTCCCGCTCCCGCCGCAGCGCACCGGCGATCAGCTGACGGGAAAAGGATCCCTTCGACGTCCGGCCGGCCAGCCACCCCGGGACCTCCGTGACAGCGGCGGCCAGCAGCGGCTTGAACGCGGTGACGCTGCGCCGCTGAAGGGGGTCGACGGCGAACGCCGCCCGCACGACCCGGTCGTCCAGATACGGATGGGCAGGACGGATGCCCCAGTCGGCGGCCAGCGGCAGCGTGTCCCGGCAGTCGGCGCCGACCATCCGCAGCGCGTCCCACTGCGCCGCGACATCGGCCCGCTCCTCCACCACGCCCGGCGCGGCCTCGTCCAGGAGCGCGGCCACCCGCTCCCGGCCCTCGCCGGTGAGCCACCCGGTGAACGGCGCCGGGCGGCACCACTGCCACCACGGCGCCGGCACCGTGAACGTATCCGGCCCGGCCCGGCGGACTACCGCTGCGGCCTCCCGCAGGGAGCCGGCGTGCCCCAGGTCCGCCGCCCGCACCACAGCCCGCCACGCCTGCCGCGGCGAACGGTTCCGCCCCCGGGCCCACCCGGTCACCTCCCGCCGCGCCTCCCGGCGCCGCCCCGACTGCACCAGGGCCGTGAACCCCGCGCTGCACGAATCCAGCACCACATCACCCCCGTGTCCGGAAAGGTGCACCGGCCACCCGGCGACCGGCTCCAGATACAGCCGTTGCTGGCCCATCACCAGGCTCATCGCCGCCGGCCGCTCCGTCATCGGCTGCCCCGCCGACCACGAGAACGGCAGTTCGTCCAGCGCGCCCTCGCCGACGCGGAGCGGGACACCGAGGTGTTCGGCCACGCGCCGCGCGTACTCCAGATCCTCGGCGCTGCAATACGGATCGTGATACGTGACGGCGCGGATCTCCCCGTGCCCGGCGGCCAGGATCGCCACCGCCGACGAGTCCAGCCCACCCGAGATGTCCACCCCCGCCCGGCCACCGACGGCTCCCATCCGGTCGCGGACCGCGTCCCGCAGCGCCTCACCGAACACCGGCGCCCCCTCGGCCAGGGACAGATGCGCCTGCGGGCCGCGCACATCCACCAGCTCCAGCCGCCCCGGGGCCAGGAGCAGCCCGTACCCGCCGGGCACCGCCCGGACGCCCTCGTACAGGGTCCGTCCGGGCCAGTGCTCCGGCCCAACCGCCATCTGCGCCGCCATCATCGAGAGGTCGACAACTGCACCGACTTCGTCGGCGAGCCGCCCGATGCTGGTGGACCAGACGACACCGGAACCGCTTGGGGCGTAGAAGACGGGGTGCGCCCCGGACAGGTCCCCGCACATGAACAACTCCTCACCACGGTGAGCGAGCACCCAGCTACCACCGGCCCGGCCCGCGAGGGTGGCCAACTCCGCCCACCGGCCCGCACCCGCCGCGCTCAGCAACGTCTGCCGGAGCTTCCCGACGTTCCCGGGACCGGCGGTCACGGCCACCCGGACCCCGTCGCCCGTCACATGGACGGTCCGGCACCGCAGTCCGGTACGGACACCGGGCACGCCGTCCACGGGCCCGCCCGCGGCGCTCGGAGCCCGCCCGGCCTCCGGCGGCCACCCGCCCATGAGCCACCTCTCCTGCACAGCCCCCACCCTTCCCTTCCACGGAGACGGACCCGGGCGGGCCGGTGAACCACCGGCCCGCCCGGGAAGAACACCCCGCTGTGTCAGTTGGAGCTCTCGAAGTAGTTGGTCCCGCCGGTGTCGGCGTCGTTGAAGTTCTGCTGCCCCAGCGTGGACTCCTCCGCGCTGAACCCGGCCGGCAGGCCGAAGACGGGACCGGGGGAGACCGCCACCCCGGGCTCGGACGACGGGACGGAAGGACTGATGTGCGTGAACATGGCACTTCCTCCAAACAGAAGATCGCATCCGGATCGGTCGACCACGGCCCACTCGTGCTCCGGCACCCGGCCGACGGACCGTGGCCTGACCTCCACCGTCCCCCGCACACCCAACCCACGGGAAGCCGTGCGCTGTTGCCTCGCGTTGCCTCCGCCACCTCGGCCCGCCGAAGCCCCGGCACGAGCAGGTCCCACCAAGCCGAACCGGTCCCACCCTCTTCCGGAAGAACGAAGCCGCTGTGAACGGCGGCAGGCCGTTGAGTAAAGCGGCCCACGCCGAGATGAAGGTGCTGGCGAACAGGCCAGGATGGGCCCGGCGTACCGGACGCGGCTCTTCCTAGCTTGCTAGGTTCATCCGGTCCGCGAGCCCGGTGAGGGCACGCCGACCGGCAGCGGTTCGGGAGCGGCCGAGGTGGTGGACGACGGTGTCCCGGGCGACGGGATCGCCGAAAATCCGCTGAGGCGCCTCGGCCTCGACCCACGTCGCACCTCCCGAACCCCGACCACACCCGCCCCGGGCCGCCCACTCCTCCAGTCGGCAACAAGGGTTGCGGCCCACACCCGGCGGCCAACCTCTAGGCTGGGCGCCATCGCACGGGAGGACGGTGAAGATTCTTTGCGGCGAAGGAAGCTGCTAGCGGGCTTGGCCGCCACGGTCACCAGCTCCCCACTCACCGGAACCGGACCGGCCCACGCCGACGAAGCCCTGCTCGGGGAACTGATCGTCACCCGCGTCCGCGACGCCCTGCTCGGCCCCGTCCCCGCTCCCACGAGCCCGTCCGCGCCAGCCGTCGCCGCGGACCTCACCCGCGCCCGCGCCGACTTCGACGCCTGCCGTTACACCGCTCTCGCCATCCGGCTGCCCCACCTCATCCACACCGCCCGCGCCCTCGCCGCTCCCACCGACCCGGAGCACTGCACCCTCCTCGCCCAGGCATACCTGCTGGTCACCCGCACGCTCGTCAAGCTGGATGCCATCCAGCTGGGCTGGCTGGCCGCAGACCGCGCCCGGCAGGCCGCGGAGACCGGCGGCAACACCCTCACCGTCGCGGAGGCGGCCGGGCAGAGCGCCGTCCTTGCAAGGAAAAGTGGCTGGCACCGCGAAGCCCTGTCGATCGCGCTGACCGCCGCCGACGACCTCAGCCTCCGCACAGCCGGGCGCGCCGGGACCGCCGCACGCGGACGCCTGATCCAAAATGCGTCATACACCCTTGCGCGCCGGGGCGACCGGGACGGAATGCGCGTGCTGACCGACGAAGCCGCCGCCATCGCCCGCGAACTCGGCGACACCCCTCTGCTGCGCGACCACGGCGGCGGCTTCACCCCCCTCACCGTTCAGCTCCATCGCGTCAGCGCCGAAGTCCATGCCGGAGACCCCCTGACCGCGCTCTCCGCCGCCTCCGCGATCCCCCTGGACGCGCTGCCCAGCCTCGAACGCCGCTCCCGCGCGCTCGGCGACATCGCCCTCACCTATGACCGTCTCGGCCGCCGCACCGAATGTCTGGATGCCCTCCTCGCCGCGGAGCGGCTCGCTCCGCAGGAGACGCATGCCCGGCCCGCCACCAAGTCGCTGATCGTCAGCTTGCTGGCCTCCGGATCCGCCTCGGCAGAACTGCGGGGCCTCGCCGGACGCAGCGGCGTGGACTGAAGAGTGCGGTGTGCCAGTGCGGACCGGGAGCCGGTCATCTACCGCGCGAAGTCGTCCGCACGGCGTCGCAACGCCGGTCCGTCGCTCCCGCAGGAGCAGCCGGCGAGGGCTGTCGCGTGCCAGGGGGACCCCCGGCGTGCAGCACGGACCCGCCTCACGGAGGAGACGGCGCTCTTGGCCATCATCGCGGCGCAGCCGCAGTAGAGCACCGCGGTCACGTACCCAGTCGGCCCGTGATGCTCGGCCTATTCACAGGAGAGCACCGTGGCGGGCGGCGAAGGCACGGATACCGGGCAGCGCCTGGGACTGCCGGGTGTAGAGGAGGTCGGTCGTGACCGTGCGAAGGGAGGGGCGCCGGAGTTCTTCCGGTGCGACGTGCTCAATGGCGCGCAGATGGGTGTAGACGCGGTTGGGGCGGCCGATTCGGTGCCACATGCGGGCTGTGTCGGTGTGGAAGCGGGCCTTGCGTTCGGCGGTGGGGAGCCGGGCGGGGGCGACGCGCTGGGCGTAGGTAATGCCGTCGTCGGGGGTGCCGAGCTGGGTGTGGACGCCGATGCGGTAGAGGTCGACCTGGGCGGGGCTGGCGGTGATGGTGAACAGGCCGTGCCCGGGCTGGTCGTGGGGGATGCGGTGGGCGCTCTGGTCGGCTTCGCCGACGAGGTCGAGGGCGGTGGTGCGGTGTCCGCCGCAGGCGGCGGTGTATCCGGCGGTGAGCAGGAGGCAGGTCTTGGCGGCGAGGGCGGCCGGGGGCGGGTCGCCCCGGTAGCCGTCGAAGTCGAGGGCGGTGCGGGTGAGGAACCCGACGGCCTCCTCACCTTGGCCGGCGCGGCGCATGGCGATGGCGACCATCCGGGCGGCTTCGCTGATGACCTGGGGGTCGCCGCTGGCCCGGGCGGCGACGAGGGCACGGTCGGCGGTCACCCAGACGGCCTCGGAGGCCTCTTTGACGGCGAGTTCGGCAGCGAGGACGTAGGCGCGGGCGATCAGGGCGTGGGCCCGGTCGCGGGCGTGCCCGGGGCGGGCGTGGTCGCGGGTGGCCTCGGCGGTGGCGATCAGCGCCGGCAGGGCGCGGCCGAGGGCCTGGTAGCGGGCGGCGCTGAACGCGGCACGGGCCCGAGTGAGGTCCTGGGCCAGATCGGCATGCGAGGCAGGCCGGGCGGCGGGTGGTTCGAAGAGGGCCCGTTCCAGGGGTGCGGTGGGCGGCCCGGAGGGTGTGGCGTGGGCGGGTGTGCTGGTGAGGAGCGCGGCGCTGATGCCGAGTGCTCCGTTCACGAGGTCGCGTCGCTTCACAGGGTCCTCCGCGTCGGCCGGGCCTGATGCCGGGCCCACCCTAGTCCCGTCCGCGGGGCCCGTGGGGGCGAAGCGCAGGGTTCCACCCGGCCGGGTCCCGGCGGCTGCGGTGGCCGGGGTGGTGAGGCCGTTCGGTATGTGGAGCCCGGAGGTGATGCGGTCGAGGACGTCGGCGCTGGTCACCGTCCGGGCGCCGCGTTCGATCGCGCTGACGTCGGACTGGGCCAGGCCGGTCACGGCGCCGAGGCGGGTCTGGCTGACGCCGGTGTGCTGCCGGACGAGACGGAAGACGGCTCCGATGTCGCGGTCGGCGAGCGCGCGGCGCATGGCGGGGCGGTCCCACAGCTCGTGCGGGACGGTGAGGTCGAGATGCACGAGTCCTCTCCCAGAACGAGGGTGCCGGACAGGGGAACCGGTTCAGCGTAGGCGTGCCCGGACGGGCTGTCAGGGGCGCGAAGGGAGCGTTCAGGGCGCGGTCCTATAGGGCCTTCCTCTGGGCGCGCGCCGGGCCGGGGCCCACTGTCGGTGGTGTTCGGCCAACCCGCCGGAGCCATGACCCCGGCACGGATCCGCTTGTTCTGGAAGGAGAAGCCCGTGGTCCCTCAACCGCCTCCGCCTCCGCCGCCTCCCCCGCCCCCCGGGCCCCTGCCCACCCCGCCCCCGCCCGGCGGCTGACGCACAACGCACCAGGACCGTCCCGCTGTCGCGCCGTGCGGCGGCGGGCTCCGGTGCCCGGGGGTGCCGGTGGGTTCAGGCCAGGTCCGGCTGTTGATCGGGCGGGGCAGCGGCCGGGCCGGTAGGACAGACCGGGCCACCGCCCCGGACGACGAGACAGAGAATCAGGAGGAGATGACCGTGTCCCGACCAGGCGTTGCGGGTCCGGAGGTCAGGGTGCTGGCCCTGGAAGGCTTCCGGCTGCTCGTACGTTCCGGGGTTTCCGGCGCGGCGGACGCGGTGGTGGCGATGCTCACGCCGCCGTGCGCCGACGAGACTCCTGCGGTGGGAGCTCAGGACTGGACGCTGGAGATCCTCCATGGCCCGGCCGCTGCCCCGTACGACGACACCGGAGATCTCGTCGTGTGTCTGCCGTACTCCGGGCGCCGTCTCGCCGTCCGGGACACCGCGGGCGCGGTGCTGCGGCTGACGGCCTGCTACCGGCCCGGCGCCCCTGCCGCCGGGATCGAGGTCGATGTCCGTGCCCGCACGACCCGGCTGCTGGTGGCCGAGGGGGACGGGGTGGGGGTGCGGTGGGCGGACTGGCTGGCCCGGGTGTTCTTCGCCTCCCGGCTGCTCGCCGCAGGGTGGCGGATGCTGCACGCCTCCGCCGTCGAACTTGAGGGCCGCGCGCTGGTGTTCCTCGCCGCCAGCGGCGGGGGGAAGTCGACGCTGGCGCATAGGGCGGTGCGCGAGGTCGGGGCCCGGCTTCTCGCCGACGACCTCGTCCTGGTCCGCCCCGGGCGGCCGGTGATCGGCTGGCCCACCCGCATTGCCCTCCCCGCCGATCTGGACGGCGTCGCCCCGGATACCGGACGGCGCGAGCACCGCATCATGAACGGCTGGAACAGGCAGCGGGTGCTGTTCACCCCGGCCGAGCACCGCCAAGTTCTCGGCGTCCGCAGCACGGGACCGACTCCCTGCGGTGTGCTCATTGTGGTGGAGAACCCCGGCGACGACGCGCCGGTGACCGCTGGCCCGGCCGCGCCGGAGACGGTGAAGGAGGCGTTGCGCCGCGCTGCGGCGGTGACCCGCCAGCAGGTGTATGTGAGTGATCCGATCGGGCTGATGGGCGGTCCGCGCCTCGCGGACCACGCCGTCACCCCGCCGCCGGAGGAGGACCTGGCCGAGGGCCGGCCGGTGGCCCGGCTGGCGGTGCCCGCCCGTGTGCTGCCGACGGCCCAGGTCTGGGACGTGCTGGCCCCCGTCATCCCGGCGATCGGGGACCGGCGATGAACCGGCACCGGCCGACCACCGGACCACCCAGCACCGAGACCGACTGGTGGGAGCTCGTGAGCGCGGGCCGCGCGCTGACCGTGCACACCGGACCGGTGCCCGCCGGGGTCTGGGACCGGGTGCTGCCGCACCTCCCCGGCGTCACCGGACCCCCATGGCCTTACCCGGACGCGGACGGTTCGCGCCCGGTGGCACATGTGCCTGACGGGGCCGGAGTGGGTGACGTGCGGCGGCTGCTGAACGCCCATCTCCACCTCCTCCACCTGGCCGCCGGGTGTCTGGCCCTGCACGCCGTGGCCGTCGAACGCGACGGAGTCGCGGTGCTGCTGCTCGGCCCGCACGGCGCGGGTAAGTCCCTGACCGCACTCGCCCTCGCCGAACGCGGCTGGCGGATCCTCGCCGGGGACGTCACCCTCCTCGACACCCCGTTCCCCGACAGCACCACCGGGTACCGGCTGGTGGGCGGGACGAGCGCGTTCATCGTCCGCCCCGGCGCCGTACACCGCTGGCTCCCCGGGCTCCCGCTGCCTGCAGACCCCGGCGACCGGATCGACCTGGCCGGCCACCCCGGCCTCCTCGACCGTGCGCCTGGCGGGCCGGTGCCGTTCACCGCCGCTGTGACGGTGGACGTCGACGGCGACCCCCGGACGGGCGACGCCCCGGAACTCCTGGACGCGCACACCGCGGTGTCGGTGTGGTGGCGGGCCAGTTCCCACCTCCTCGACCGGGTCCTCGACCACGGCGACCTCGTCCTGCGGACCCTGGAAACCGAACCCCTCGCCCACCACCGGCTCCTCATGGTCCGCGCCCTCGCCGACCAGGTGCCGCTCCACACGGCACGCGGCACACCCCAGCACCTGGCCGACCGGATCGACCACCTGACCCGCACCCACGCTGGAGGAACACCATGACAACCGAGCCGCCCGCCCGGTCCCGGTACAGCGGTGCCCGGGTCCATCTCGCGCATGGCCGCGCCCACCTCCGGCCACGGTTCGCGGAGCGGCTCCCGGACGGCTGGGCGCGGGGCGAGTTCAGTGTGCTGAGCCCGGGGACCGAGCGCCGTCACCTCGCCGGGCCCGGCCGGGACGCCGGATACATGAACGCCGGCCGGGCACCGGGAGATGGCGGCGGGCCGGAGGTGTGGGTGCTGGGCCCGGTCCCGCACGGCACGGTCTTCGACCCGGCCGCCCCCGGCGTGCTCACCGCGCCCGGCACGGTGCCGGTCACCGCTCTCGGCGTCGCCCGCTTCCAGCACATCGCCCGCCTCGGCCTCGACCGCCTCCCCCCGGCCGCAGACCTCGACCTATCGGTAGTGATCGGCTCGGGGCCCGTCGCGCTCGGCTGCGTCCTGGAACTCCACCGTCGCGGTGCCGACCGGATCACCGTCGTCACCGGCCGCCGCTACCCGCCCATCGGCCGCGCCCCGTACGTCACCCTCACCGAACCGGAGGCGGCTCGGCCCGCCGGGCTGGTGATCGACACCACCGGGGACGTCCACCGGGCGGTCGCGCTGACGGCGCCCGGCGGTGTTCTCGGCCTGCTCGGCACCCCCGGTCCCGACGCGGTCCTGCCCGCGCGGGACGTGCACCGCAGCGGGGTGACGGTTGTCGGGATGCACGAACTCGTCCCCGTCCCGCCGGGGGCGTACGAGGCGGCGTTCACCGGATGCGCCGAGTGGATCAGCGCCATGGTGGACCCGGGCCTGCTGGCCGCGTGGTGCCGGATCGTGCCCGGCGAGAAGGCCCCCGAGGTCTACGCCCTGCTCAACGCGCCCGGCCGGCCCGCCGATCCGGTCATCCTGTTCGACTGGAGGACCCGGTGACGGTGCCGCCGGTCGGGCTCTACAGCATCGGCGTCCGCAGCCTGGACGTCCCCGCCCTCCTGAACTGGGCCCGGGAGTCCGGGGCCGGGTTCGTGCACCTGCGCGGCGGCCCGCGCGGCTACGACCTCGCCCACCGCCCGGCCTCCGTGCTGGACAACTGGGCGCGGGCCGCGGCCGAGACGGTGCCGGTGACCGGGGTGACCGCGGATCTTGACCTCGCTGACCTCCTCCACCCCGACCCGGCCGTCCGGAACCCCGCTCGCGGGGAACTGGCCCGGCTGGCGGACGCCGCCGTCCGACTCGGCGCCGGCTGGGTCCGCCTTCTCGCCGCCCGCCCGCCGACCACCCCCGAAGCATGGGCGGACCGCGTGCTGCCAGCGGTCGCGGTGCCGCTGCTCGCCGAACTCCACCACCGAGCCTGGCTCACCCCCGCCCCGTATGCCGCCCTCCGGCCGCTGCTCGACGGCGGGCTCGGGCTGCTGGCCGACACCGCCCAGCTCGCCCCCGCCCTCCCGAACGCAACAGGGGAAGCCGTGCTCGCGCGGGTGTTCGGCGCGGTGCGGGTGCTGCACCTGTCCGACCCCGGCACCGGCCTCGACGGCCCCGGGCCAAGGGCCGTCGCCGCGCGGACCCTCGGCCGGATCCGGGCCGGGCGGACAGTCGAGACCGCTTTCGAGTGGACCGGCACCCCCCGCACCCCGGCCGAATGCCTGGCCCGATACCGGCAGGCCGCCACCTGGTGGACCCATCTCGCCACGACCACCCCGCCCGCGGGCCTAGGGTGTTCGTCCCCCAGTCCGCAACCTTGAGGAGCCCTCTGTGCCCACCCCGACTCCGACCCCGCCGGCCCAGGCCGGCGCCCTGGATCCGGCCCAAGGACTCGGCGCGCTGCTGGAGCACGCCTACGGCCTCGGCGAGGTCCGCCTCACCCGCCTTCCGGCCGGGCAGAACACCATCAACTACCGCGCCACCCGCGGCGGCGAGACCCTGTTCGTGAAGCACTACCTGCCTGGGACGGACCTGGCGGCGGAGCGGGCGGCGATCGGCCAGAGCCGCCTCGCGGGGGAGCACGGCGTGCCCGTCGCCGTCCCGCGACCCACCCGGACGGGCGACATGATCGCCACCAGCGGGGACCTCGCCGTCTCGGTCTGGGAGTGGGTGCCCGGCCGCAGCGTCGACGGGGGGCTCGCCCCCGGGCAGCAGGAGGCCGCCGGCCGCGCCCTGGGTCTTGTCCACGCCGCCTTCGCCGACCACCCGGCCGCGACGGTCGGTGAATCGCGGCGGCTGGCGAAGTGGCGGACAGCCGACCCGGCGGCGAAGCTCACTGCTGCGGTCGACCAGCTCCTCAACCTCATCGTCGACCGCCCCGCCCCGGACGGGTTCGACGAAGAGGCGGTGCGGACCCTGACCGAGCGCCGCGCCGCCCTCAAGCGCTTGCCGGAGCTGATCGCGGACCTTCCTGACGGGCTGACCACCCAGGTCCTGCACGGCGATTACTCGGCCGTCAACATCCTGTTCGAGGACGACGTCCTCACGGGAGTTCTCGACTTCCTTCCGCCCGCACCGGAGTTGGTCGCGTACGAGCTGGGGAGGATCGCGTTCGACCCGCGGACGGTCGTCCACGACTCCGACTGGATCAGCGCCGGCGTCCGCCTCGTCCACGCTTACCAGGCCACCAACCCCCACCACACAGCCGCGGACGTGACCGGCTGCGCGCGGGTCGCGCTGATCCAGCTCGTCACCAGCCTGTACGGGGTGAAGGAGCACTACCTCAAGCCCGGCCTCCTTCAGGACGACCTGGACCGGTTCTGGCTGCTGCGGCATACGGCGGCCACCCGGCTCCTGGACGCTCTGCCCGACGTCGAGCGCGCCCTCGCCGAAGCCGCCGGGTCCTGGTAGCCGCACGGCGCCCGCCCCGGGGCGGGCGCCCCCTCCCCTTCCCTTCTGCGTCTGGAGTGATCCCGATGGGTGTGACCAGTACAGCGGCTACGAGCGAGCAGCCCGACGACCGGTGGAGCACCGTACGCTTCCCCCTGTCCTGGGAGGAGACGCGCGCCGCGGTGACCGCGTTCGCCCGCGCGCACGGGCTCACCACCGACCCGGCCGGAACGCGCGCCCTGTGCCTGCGGACGGCGGCGGGGGAGGCTGCGGTGAGCGTCCGCTGGAAACCCGCCATCTCCGCTTGGCAGACCACCACCAGGCAGTCGCAGCAGTCCGATGCCGGGGCGGAGGTCCTGATCGAGCCCCGCCCGGGCGGCCGGTTACCGGCCGAGGCACTGCACCAGCACCTCACCGACCGTCACGCCCTGCCCTACACCCCGGCCGAACTCGACGCGATCCGGTCCGGGATGCCGCTCCTCGACCACTACAGCACCCCGGATCCGCCCTTCTCCGGCTGGGCGATGATCTTCCGCGACCACTACCTGGAGCACTCCGTCGGCTTCGTGACGGCGATGGAACGCGCCGGCATCCCGGCCCGCTGGATCCTCGCCCTCGACAAGGGCGACCGCACCCTCGGCCGTACCCGCGTGCACGCCACCTTCCGAGCGTGCGGCTACACCTCCGCCCTCCTCGACAACGCCCACGTCAACGACCCGGCCGCCCACACCCGGGAACTCGCCTCAGCGGGAGAGGCGGTCGACGGGTTCATCGACGCCGCGCACCAGGCGGGGCGCCGGGTCCTCGTCGTCGACGACGGCGGGCTGCTGGCCCGCGGCTACGGCACCCGCACCGCGCGCCACCGGGTCGACGCCGCGCTGGAGCTCACGGTCAGCGGCCTCAAACGCATCGCCGCCGCCCCGCCGCTCGCCGTCCCCGTCCTCAACCTCGCCCGCTCCCAGGTGAAGACCAGGCTCGGGTACCGGGAGATCGCCGACTCCTGCCTGCGCCGCCTGCGCACGATCCTCCCGGAGCGCAAGCTCATCGGCCGCCCGATCCTTCTCCTCGGCTACGGCACGCTCGGCTCCCGCCTCGCCGCACAGCTGCACGTCCTGGGGTGCCGGGTCACGGTCGTGGACACCGACCTGCCCACCCTGATCGGCGCCGCCGAGGACGGCTTCGCCACCTGCCGCACCCTCACCGACGCCCTCCTGGCCACCACCCCCACCGTGATCATCGGCACCACCGGCGAACAGGCCCTCGCCGCAGACGACGTCCCCCTCCTGCCCGACGGCGTCCTCCTCGCCCCGTTCGCCACCGCCGACTTCTCCCACCTCACCCAACACCCGCGGTACGACCGCACGGTCATCCCCGGGACCGGGGTCCGCTTCACCCTCCCCGGCGCCCGCGCCGTCACGCTCCTCGGCGACGGGCGCTCCCTGAACCTCTTCGAGGCCGACTCCATCCCTAACGGCGGCTACGACGCCTACCGCGCCGCCACACTTCTGGCCGCCCACGCCCTGTGCACCACGAAGACGCCCCCGCCGCCGGGCGTGCACACCGCCTGGGCCGACACCGCCATCACCAACGCGGGTCTGTGGGAGGCGTATTACCGGCTCCACTGCACCAGCCACCCCATGCCCGTCTCCGTGCCGCCGGCCGGTCCCGCGCCCCGGACCGCAGCCGGCCCGCCGCCGCGGCGGGCGGCGGTCGTCGGCTACGGCACCGCCGGACGCCTCCACACCCACGTCTTCGCCCAGCTCGGCGCCACCCTCGCCGTCATCGACCCCAAGCACCAGGACCTCCCCGCCGCCTGGCGCACCTTCCCCACCGAGGTCGCCGCCCTCCCGCCCGGGATCGCGGCCGGCATCGACCTGTGGACCGTGTGCTGCCCCACCGCCGACCACCTCCCCGTCCTGCGCGCGATCCTCGCCCACCAGCCGGCCGCCCGCGTGCTGCTGGAGAAGCCGGCCTGCCAGGGCCACGAGATCACCGCCTTCCTCCAACTCCTCGACCAGCACCCCGACGCCCGGGTCGTGGTCAACGACCAGTACCGCCACACCACCACCCTCCCCGCCCTCCGCCGCGCCCTCGACCCGACCGCCCCGATCACCGGCATCGAGATCGTCTTCACCAAGGACCGCCGCCCCGACCACGCCCGCGGACGCTTCACCGACCCCCACTACGGCGTCCTCGGATACGAGTGGCTCCACATGCTCGCCGTCCTGCGCGAAACCCTCCCCGAACACCTCTGGAACACCTACCTCGCCACCGACCCCGTCACCAACAGCCGCCTCGAACCCGTCTACCACCCCGGTCTGTTCGTCGCCGCCCTCACCGAACACACCACCCTCACCCCACCCGGCCGGTCTCCGATCCGGCTCACCCTCACCTCCTCCATCCTCGGCCCCACCGACCAGCCCACCGGACCCGAACCTGATCCGTCCCCCGGTGGGCCGTGGGCACGGGGGCTGCGCCTGGGCGACGACCGGCACCGGCACCTCACCATCCACACCACGACGGGCCGTGCCGCGCTCCATCTCGACCCCGTCACCACTCCCGGAGGCTGGCAGCTGGAGCGCAACCACCACCGCCTCACCACCCACACCCCCGCCGGCCGCCTCCTCGACGACCAGGTCCTCTACGACTCCCCGCTGGAGACCTCCCTCCAGCACGGCGCCACCACCCTGCTCAACACCGGCCCGCTCCCGCCGCCCGATCTCACACCTCTGCGGCGGATCGCCCGGATCGCCGGCCACCTCCGCACCCGCACCCCGCACCGGCCCCCCGACCACCGAGACGGAACCGGAGACCGCCCGTGAACACCCTCACCCTCACCCTCACCACCGGCGGACACCACACGACCATCAACACCGACACCGCCCACGTCACCGACTGGGCCCGCGCCTACTTCAGCCCTCACTGGCCCGAAGCCACGGCGACCGCCGCCGCCACGGCGGCCGGGCCGCAGGTCACCGCACTCCACGACGGACCGCCCCTCGACCACGACCGGCCCCACACCCACCGCGCCGTCTTCGCCCGCGACCACCTCGCCTACACCCCCCACCCCGACGGCACCGTCACCGCTCGCAACCTCACCCACCCCACCCTCACCTACCGCTACACCCCCACCCCCCAGCACCTGGAGATCACCCACACCGGCCCGCCCCACCCTGGACACCACCATCCCTGCAACCTCGCGGTCGCCACCACCCGCTTCACCCGCCATCTCCTCCACGCCCGGCTTGTCAACGACGGATGGACCCTCCTCCACGCCGCCGCCGCCGAACTCCCTACCGGACACGCCGTTCTCGCCCTCGGCGGACCCGGCGCAGGCAAAACCACCACGGCCCTCACCCTCGCCACCACCGGCGCCACCCTCCTCGCCACCGACTGCTGCTACGCCCGCCCCAACCCGGACGGCAGGCTCGACCTCCTGCCCTGGCCCTCCGCCGCCACCATCGGCCTCGGCCTCCTCAACGCCCTCGGCTGGACCCCCACCGTCCGAGCCCACCTCAACGCCGGGGAACCGCCCCACCCCACCCAGCATCCGGCCGTCACCCACGCCCTCACCACCGACAGGGACCCGGGCCCGCTGTTCACCTCCAGCGGCCGCGAACGCAAGGCCCAGCTCTGGCCCCACCAGCTCCAGAACTGGTTCCACCTCCCCCATGCCCTCCAGGCCACCGCCGACCGGATCCTCCAGACCCGCATCAACCGGCCCGCCGGCACACCGGCCATCAGCCCGCCCGGGCCTATCGGACCTGCCGTCTTCACCACCGGGCCCAACCGGTATCCCGACGTCCTCGGCATCACCCGACACCCGGCGACCAACCACCAACAGCGCGTACTGCAACACCTCCTCGCGCTGCCCCACCACGAACTCACCCTCGGCCACGACCACGACTCCAACGCCCACCTCATCCACCAAGCGAGCACACCGTGCTCCTCGCCCGGGTAAGAGTCAGCTCCGCGGAACGGCTTGCCCCGCAGGAGAAGCACGCCCGGCCAGCCACCAAGACACTGATCGTCAGCCTGCTGTCTTCCGGACCCACCTCCACGGAACTGCGCGGCCTCGCCGAACGCAGCGGCGTAGTTCACTGGTCTGGAGATACCCGACC
Organism: Streptomyces sp. NPDC000594; assembly: GCF_040299965.1. NCBI lineage: Bacteria > Bacillati > Actinomycetota > Actinomycetes > Kitasatosporales > Streptomycetaceae > Streptomyces > Streptomyces sp. NPDC000594. The sequence goes on from NZ_JBEPCY010000013.1 coordinate 85,293, forward strand.
CGCCCCTCAGGGCTGGTTGTTCAGGGGGCTTCGGGGTGGAGGAAGCCCCTGATCTGGGCCGCAAGGGCAGGGAGGTCGAGGGCCTGGAAATCGGTGGTGTCGACCGTGAAAATCGGTCCGGGCAGGTCCAGGGGCTCGTAGCGGCCGGCCAACAGCTCGTCGCGGAACTCGTCGGCGTTCTGGCCGTCGCAGTGACCGGGGTGCCGTTCGGTGGAGGCGGAGCGGGCGGCAACGCGGGCCAGTAGTAGGGGGCCGTCGACGACACACTGAACCTGGACCACGGCGCAGCCGGTCTGTTCGATGAGGTGGCGGAAGTCCGGCGTCGAGCGGCTGCGGCGGAAGTTGGACTCGGCAAGGCAATCCGAGCCAGCAGTCAGCGCATCTTCCAGAAGGGCGAACAGTACGTTCGCAGAGGCGGCCCCGAGCTCTCTGGAGCGCTGCCGGTCGGACCAGCCCAAGCTGTCGAAGAGGGCCTCCTTGATGGCGTCGCGGCTGTAGAGGGGAAGGGTCAGTAGCGCGGCAAGCTTGGTGGCGAGGGTGGACTTCCCGGCGCCGGGGGGTCCGGACACGATGACGACGACAGGCTGGCGGGTGGGCACAGGATGGCCTTCCGGGACGGGTGAGCGTGCGGTCGACCAGCGGCTGCGCTGAGTCGACCGCCGCTGAACTCGTGGAAACCTAGCGTCTGGTGCAGGAGTGACGCCCGAAGTCGATCGTGCCACCTGATGAGACCGATGGCAGTGCGGGAGTCGGTTCCACTGCCGCTGGAGAACGCAGCAGGCCGCCACCGAGCAGCGGTGCTCGGTGGCAGCCCGAGAGTGGGACCGATGAGGTGCAAACTCATCCGGTGCTCCCCTGCTGGCTCTTCTTCCCTTGCGCTCCAAGGGAGCCAGGATCAGTGGATCGAGGTCATCAGGTGCTTCTCGAAGACCTTCTTCATACTGTCCTGCTCCGTCGGGAGCTTCTCCAGGTAGCCAGCGACAATGGCGCTAACGATCTCAAAGGGCTTGGCGTTTATCCCGGCAAGCGAATCAATCAGGTTGAGCATGCGAGTAAACCGCTCGTTCACGGGCGTACGCAGAAGGCTCTTGGCCCTGTACTTGGGCAATGCCGCAGTCTGCGGGTCGCTGAGCACGTACCTACGGTACTTGAGGGCGCCCTGCGCCAATTGCCACACGTAGTCGCGCTCGTCTTCCATCTCCTGGCGATCGGTGCCCGAGGGGTTAAGCGGAGCAAGAGCGGGCTCCAGCGCCGCATCCACGTAGTGCGCGAGCGTCAGCTTCGGCTCGTGACCGGAGATGGTCTTCAGCAGCGCCTTGTCCGAAACGACTTGGAGACCTGCATCGTCGGCGGTGAGCCCGTACAGATGGATGTTGCGGTCGCCGAAGGGCTCCATCTTCGTCTGCGCGGCAGAGTAGACGGTAAGCAGCGCCGCGTAGCCCGGTGCCCGCTCGGCCATCTCCAGCATGGCCGCGGTGGGGCCGCTCGGCTGCAGTTCAGGGTTGAACGGTTCGCGGACCCGTCGTCGGCCAGGACGGCGGACTTGCAGGCTCCCACCGGTAGACCCGCCGTAGACCTCCGTGGCGGTTGCGTGCCCACCACGGGTGCCGTCCGAGAAGCGCGTCGGGGCCAGTGCTGAGCCCGGTACCGTTGCCCCACCGACCTGACCAGCCAAGCGCTGGACCTGGTTGTCCACGGAGGCAGGCTGCACAGGATCTCCCAACAGCACGTCGGGGTGCTTGGGCAGCGGCTCCGAGGATCCCTCAATCGCGGCGGTCGGCTCGGGCTCGGCACGCTCCTCCTGCCGCGGGGCGCCCTCGATCACGGGCTGGTGCTGGGGTGCTGCGGGCGCGGTCGCCCTCTCGGGGACGTCGACGGCAGCCGGCTCTTGAGGAGCCTGTACTTTCTCCGGCTGCTGCGGGATCCCGGCCTCTCCCAAGACGGCGACAGGGGCAGCCGGTTCGGCTACTTCAGGCTCAGCTACCACCGGGAGAAGCTGCTCCTTCTCGACCTGCTGAGGCAGAGCAGGAGCGGGGGTCGCGGTGTCCTTCTTGGAAGGCTCGAACTTCGGCGGACCGTAGTCGTCGTCATCGTCGTCATCGTCGCCGCCATCGAAGTCCAGGTCGGGAACGATGAGGTGCTTGTTCGGAGTGGCGGCCTTCTTCGAGGGGCCAGTGGTCTCCTTCTCCTGCTTGGACCCGCCGGTCACAGCCTTCTGGTTGGCCCTTCGCGCAGTGCTGCTCATGCGGATGCCTCCTCCATCTTCGACGCCTGACGCTGGTTTTCCGCTGCCTTCAGCTCGTTATTGCGGGCCCGTACACGCGCAATCATCTGAACAGCCACGGTGCCGTAGTCGCCCGCGAGCTTCACGGCCATCTCCGGGTCAATGAGACGCCCCTTCTCATCGCGTGGACGCGGGACCTGTTGTTCCGTCTCATGATGGACAAGGGTTCCCGTGGCCGCGCGAGCCATCTCGCGCGCAGGGCGACCTTGGTTACGGCACTGGGTGGCGAGACCCTCGGCCCTGCGGATGTGCTCGCTCAGCATCAAATCGGGGTCCATATTGGCCTTGCTGAGCTGGTTGAGGATCTTCTCCCGGACGAGCTCCAGCTTCGATGTCTGCTTGTCGTGAACCTTGGGGAAGCCCAGGAAGGCGATGGCGGCGAGAGCAGCCTCGGGGTTGAGCAGCTTGTTGATCATGCGAATGAGACGGGCGAGGGCGGAAAGGCCGTCCAGTGTTCCGTTGTCGTCGTCCATGATCGGCGCAACGAGATGGGTTGTGGTGGCCAGGCCGAGCTTCTGGATCTCCTTGTCGCCAGGCGAGAAGTCGAGGACGATCCACCGGTAGTGGTGCGAGATCTGTGCAAGCAGCAGTGCGAGCAGCAGGAAGGCGCTCTTACCGTGCGCCGAGTGCAGTCGGTTTACGTGCCGGTTCAGGTCACCGATCTTCGGCCCGCCGATGGTCGTGTCCAGGTACGGGCGGACGTTCTTGACGACAGTAAACGGCCCGTCGGCGACGATCGACTGGACGAACCGGGCACCACTGTCGTCGAATTCGCCGCCTTGCAGGCCGTACTCGCGGCGACCGTTACCGTTGGCGTCGAGCTCTGCATAGAGAACCGGCTTGGCGGACTTGCCGTTCCTTGCTCGTTTCTCCTGCTCTTCGGCGAGCATGTAGGCGATGTTCGACGAGAGCGTGGTCTTACCCTGGCCACCCTTGCCGATAGTGACCCCTATGACGTTGCGCAGATGGGGTCGGAGCTTTTCAACGAGTTCACGAATCTCGTCATCTGTCGTGTCGTCATCGAAACCGGCGATCTCGGGAAGTCGATCGCTGAGGTCCGCGAATTCGAAGAGTTCCAAGACGTCTCCGCAGTCTTAGGGGCGGTCGGATGCATGTGCTGGACCTGCCTCAGAGGGTTCCCCCCTCCGGCAGGGGAGACGTCCCCTGCACGACAGATCGCACCTCAGCCAGGCTGATCTCGGCGTGAGACTACACGACTCCCGAGCGGCTGGCTGGGATGACACATGAAGTCAGTTGTCAGTGTGACGTGCTCCTTTCAGATCCCCCTTCCAGCTCTCTACTGCCGATGACACCCTCACCAACCATCCATTCCGGCGATCACTTCTCGTAACTGAGTGTTCCCCTAATCGCCAGTCAGCAAGGGATGAGCCCTGCACAGATACTCCCCCCGGCGCCCTACCCGTCGAGCGCCCCAGAGCGACTCCGTCAGCATCCTCGCTTCGCTCCACACGCGCCCCACCGAAGGGCTGAGTTCTGGGGTGAGTAGGTGAGTGAGGTATGTGATTTTGTGAAAACCGCAGGTCAGGGGGCTTGCGTTGCAATTTCGTTACCTTTAGAGAGTGTCATGCCGAGACGTCGAAGCGAGACGCTACGTCTCATTTCAGGATCCTAGACACCCCGGCCGGCCAGCAGCCCGTCAGCACAACCAGCTCGCTCCACGGGCAGCACGCCATCAAGACCAAATGCCAGGTCGCAGGTATGCAGCAGACAATGATGGGGGCCGCAGAATTCCGGGACAGGCATTCCAGGAAATGCACAGTCACCGACACCGCGCGCGTTCCCGGCAGGTACGAAGCGTCACTTCGCCCCGCCAACGTTGCTCCGACACGGTAGTTACCAATCTGAATGTGCTGCGTTGCAGGACGGCTGGCCCGGCTGCTCGCCGGCCCGATCTCCTCAGGCGGCCCGCCTTCAACCGGACACTTACGCGGCCTACCCGCCCATGGCTCCTGTCAGCCAGCTGGCTGCGCATGGGGAGATGCCTCTCAGCATGCGCCCGCAGACGGTCAGGTGAACTGCGCACCTATACACGGTCCTTGATGGGGGGGCAGCCATCAAGGTCACCACTTCGTCACTGCTTCCGCCTCGGCGAGGGACTGGAGCGCTCGCGCGTCGGCGGACGGGGGCATCGAGGCCAGGATGGACTGAGTCCGGAGGTCTCTGACGATCAGTCGCAGGTGGGTGAGCACGCTCGCTTGCGCCAGGGAGTCCGAGTCGTTGCCATCGAGGTACCACTGAAGGTCGTCCCACCACTCATCCAAGTCCTCGACCTCGATGAAGGCAGGACGGTGGGAAAGGAGGTTCAACGCGACCTCGCGCACGCGGGCGTGGCCCGACACAACCTCTTCCCTTTCCTTCGCCTCTTGCTGCTCTCGTTCCTTTGCGATCCGGGGAGTTCGTACTTCCCATCCGGAGGCAATCGCCAGGCGCAGGCGCTCTCGCCGGAGCGCTGGGCCGCCGCGCGACTCCAGGCCCATCGCCTTCGCCACGGTCTGCCCCGTGATCTTGGCGCGGGTGCAAGCGTCGAGAACGGCGGCCTCCTGGACGTCTAGCAGCTGGCGCATTCGTCGGATGAGCAGGACACGGTCGAGGGCGTGCTCCTGAAGCGCTACCCGGGCTGCGGTGAGCCGTTCCTCTTCTTTCTCGGTGCGCTTCCGCAGCGCCTCCAGCCGCTCGACCGGCTTCTCCAGGAGTGACTCGTGTTCCCGGACGTAGACCAGTACCCCGTACACGTCTTCGGGCGCGGGGAAGAGCTCCAGGTCTCCGTCGCCGGCCTCGGCGAGCCGCTTCCGTATCCGCCTCACGATCGGTGTGGTGTCTCGGTCTACAAGAGGTGCTGCACTTCCCTTGGGCATACCCAGCACTCTGCCAGATCTGTCTTCATAGTAATGACAATGCCCTCAGGGGCATGGATCGAGGGTTCAGCGGCCGTCAGACCGCACCGAAGATTTCAGTACCGCACGGATGATTTCAGTGAGGTGCCCGAGTGGGCATCAGTGCTGGTCAGCGCGTCGGAGACTCCCGCGCGCCGCCGACCACTTGAGCGTTCGGCGCACCGCCCGTGACCCACGGCACGGCACGAAAGATTTCAGTGCCCAGGTCAGGGCCCTGTCCACTGAAATCTTTGGTACGGTCCGACATCTCCAGCGGCTGTGCCAGCCCGCCGGGGCCCAGACAGGCGGAGGCCGACCGCCGGCACGGCACGGCCCCCGCAAGCAGACGCCCCCGTCGACCGATTCCTGAGTTCTAGTGATCGTCGCAACACCCCAGCTCAGGGGATGCAATGACGTTCGAGATCCGACCCAGCAAGCAGCACCCAGGGGTCGTCAAACTCCACCGCGAACGGGCGGAATACTTCCGCCTCATGAAGCTCGGCTACGGCAACCTGGAGGCGTCCCGCCTCGTCGGCATCAACCCTCGGACCGGCCGAGAGTGGAGGAACGGCCGGCCAGAGGGACGGAAGAAGCGCCCTGTGGCACCCGCGCGCAACGTGCGGGTGCCACAGGGCGCTGCGCGTTTTCTCGGTGAGGACGACCGCATCCACATCGCCGATCGCATCCGCGAAGGCGCGGCGATCCGCACCATCGCGGCCGAGCTCGGCCGCAGCCCCTCCACCATCAGCCGGGAGATCAAGCGCAACCGCACGATGCTTCCGAGCGGCAGCAGCTACTACCGCCCGCACGCCGCGCACAGACGCGCCGAGGCACGCAGACCACGGCCAAAGGTCGGCAAGATCGGACAGAACCCTGAGCTGCGAGACTTCATACAGGACCACTTGGCGCTCCGCTGGAGCCCCGAGCAGATCTGCCATGCACTGCGCCGACGCTTCCCCGATAGACCGGAGATGCACGTGGTCCACGAGACGATCTACCAGGCCCTCTACGTCCAGGGCCGCGGCGAGCTACGCCGGGAACTGGTGAAGGCCCTGAGGACCGGACGGGCGATGCGCCGCTCGCACGCCCACTCCTACAAGCGCCAGGGCCGACCGATCAAGAACATGCTCATGATCAGTGATCGCCCAGCAGAAGCCGCCGACCGCGCTGTCCCGGGGCACTGGGAAGGTGATCTCATCATCGGCAAGGACCACAAGTCGGCGATCGGCACACTCGTCGAGCGGACGACGCGCTACCTGATGCTGCTCCACCTGCCCACCGAACACACGGCTGCAAGCACACGGGACGCGCTCATCAACGCAGTCCGCGGCCTGCCGTCTCATTTGGTCCGCTCCCTCACCTGGGACCAGGGCTCCGAAATGGCGGCACACCACTCGTTCACCCTTGCCACCAACATCCCCGTCTACTTCTGCAACCCGGCCAGCCCCTGGCAGCGCGGCTCGAACGAGAACACCAATGGCCTGCTCCGCCAGTACTTCCCCAAGGGATCCGACCTGTCCCGCCACACCCGTGAACGGCTGGACACCGTCGCCGCAGAACTCAACAGCAGGCCACGCAAGACGCTCGGCTGGGAAACCCCAGCCGAGCGCCTGTCTAGACTGCTCGCTGCCTGACCACCCGCCTGGTGTTGCGACGATCACTGGAATTCGCCATTCGGTCGACGGGGGCGTGGTGGCGTTCGGTTGCCGCCGGGAACTTATCCGAGCAGCCAGAAGACGGATCCGGCCGTCGCGGCTCCTGTGGCGGTGCCGGCGAGGACCTGGCCGACCGTGTGGTCCTTGAGCTCCACCCTGGACCACCCCACCAGGGCAACGAGCCCGTAGGCGAGGAGGGCCCAGGGCCCGTACGCGAGGGCGAGCATGGCGACGCTGCCCGAGGCGACGGCCGCGTGGACGCTGATCTTGCGCTTCCAGGTGCGGCTCGACTCCTCCTGTTCTCCGCTGCCGGCGGTCACCGCGAGGAGTACCGCGAGCGTGGCGAGCATGGCCGCGATCAGCGCGATCATCGTGCGCGGGGCGCCGAAGGCGGCCATCAGGCCGATCCCGATAGCCACCGAGGAGAGGATGAAGATCATGACGGCGATGCGCTGCCGCTTCTGCCCGAGATGGCGGTCAGCCCAGCGTCCCCGGCGGATGCCGTACTTGATGAAGAGGACGGGGATGACGGCGGCGAAGAGGCATCCGAGGAGTCCCCATCCGATTCCGGTGACCCCGTCTGCGTGCCATCCGATCAGGAGGGTGTCGGCGATGATCCAGGTCTTCGGGTCCAGGCCGTCGGTGATGAGTCGAGCCGCCCGCGACTCGTGAGGGGCGTGGGTCACTTCTGTTCCTGACGGACGCTGGAGACAAGGGCGCTGTCGCTGTCGGGCGAGTAGAACGCCTCCGAGAGCCGGCCGAGGCGTGCGACCTCGGCGTCGAAGTCGGCGCCCGCGATCTCCTCGTCTTCGGCCTGCTGACTGGTGGGGGCCGCTTCGGTGACGGGTTCGGCGCCGCGGGCCTTGTTCTCCATCGCGGCCTTGAGCCAGAGGGCTTCGGCGGCCGCTTCCGGGTCACGGGCGACGCCGGTGCGCGCCGCCGCACCGGCCCGTTCCTTGAGGTCTTCGTCGGCGTAGGGGGCGAGCGCGAGCGCGGCGTCGCGGAGTTCGATGACCGTTCGGTGCAGGCGCACGCGGGGGCCGCGGGGGAGGGGGGCGTTGAGAACGATGTCCGGGGTCGCGGCGGTGAGGTCTCGCCACAGGGGCTGGAGGTCTCGGTGCGAGCGCCAGTCCTGGAGGGATCTGCGGGCGACGCCGAAGGCCGGCAGGCTGCTGCCGACGAGGATGAGGCCGATGGAGACGTACTTGCAGAGGTCGGTGACCGCGTCGGCCGCGGAGTCGCTGGAGCTGTCCGCGAGGCCGGTGAGGCGCAGGACCATGTAGGTCGCACGGGTGGCGGCGTACAGGACGCCGATCGCGGTGCCGATGCCCATGAGGCGGACTCCGACGCGGAGGGGCCGGGTGCTGGCGTGGCGGGCGCTGTCCCAGAAGAGCCAGGTTGCGACGGCCATCGCGTAGCCGAGGTAGACGATGAAGACCGCGTAGTACAGGGAGGCCCAGACGTTGCCGACGTTCTCCTCGTAGAACTCGATGACCCGGTGCTCCGGGACGAAGGCGAAGAGGACGCTCATGGTGGCCACGGCGGTCAGGCCGACCAGGTGCCGGGGGCGGATCCTGCGGTCGGTCTCGGGGCGGCTGATCGCGATCACGAAGTCGACGACGGCGCCGGCGGCGATGATGCCGAAGACGTGCTTGAGCAGGGTGGCGACGTTGGGGATGCCGCTGCGCGCGTTCACCCAGTCCATGACGTCGGGGTACCGGAAGGTCATGGACAGCGTGAGGCCCGCGATGGAGACCCACAGCGCTCTCTGTTTGACGGTCCGTATCGCCGAGGGGACACGCCAGAGGGTGACCGCCCAGAGCATGACCAGGACGGCGATTTCTATTCGTTTCACTTCACGACCATGTGTTTCGCACGGGGTGCCCGAGGGCGTCATGGAGGCGCACGAGACGGTCCTCCGCCTCGGTGGAGGTGGAGTGCGTCATGTGGCGGCTGGCTCGCTCGTGGATGAGAGTGGCCAGGGTCTCGGCTTGGCGCTCCTGCGGGCTCGCGAACTTCGAGCGGCCCATCAGGCTGGCGATGCGGTCGATGTCGAGCCCGAGCTCGTCGTCGATGGGCTGTGCCTGGGTGGCCATGGAGCGGATGCGCGCGGCTTCCGCGCGGATGATGGAGGCGACCGGCAGTTCGGGCAGGTCGAGGGTGGAGACGGCGTCGTGGGTCCGGGCCAGCAGGGTCTGGAAGTGCTGGGCCGCGAGGTCGACTTCTTCCTCGGTCGCGTCGTCTCCGAGGGTGAGCTCGGGCGCGACGTGGCCGAGGAGCATGTGGGAGATCTCGTGCAGGATGATCTGCACCTTGAGGATCTCGGCCGCTGCCGCGTCGTAGAAGACCAGGTCGGCGGCGTCGAGGCCGATCCAGATGCCGCACGGGAGCGAGGGGTCCGGAGGGCCGTCGAGGGGGAGGAGGACGAGCGGCCGGCCGCGCTGTTCCGCGATGCCCGCGCAGAAGGTTGCAAGATCGAACGGCTGGGGGATGACGAGCTGGTCGGCTATGGCGGCACAGTGGGCGTCTGCCCGCCTCCACCAGCGCATACCTGACCCTTTGTCCTCCACATCCGGCACCGTGGACGGGGCGCCCAGGCAGGGCTTTTCCGTTCACGGCCGCGAAGCGCATCGGAGCGCTACTCGCCGGTTCGCAGCTTAAACGGATCACCCCGACGGCCGGAATGGCCTGTTTGGTGCATGACAAGACATCGGGGCACTTCCGTGCCGAAAAGGTCTTCTATGCACCAAATGGGAGTGAAGTTCCTCTCACGGCTTCCTCCGGCGCCCCTTCTTCGGCGGGACCTCCGGCAGCCCTTCCACTTCGCGCAGCTGCTTGATGAACGCCCCGACGGTCTTGATCGAACGGGCCGACAGGCCCGACAGCCGGAACGCCGCAGCCTTCACGTTCTCGTCCTCCAGGGCCTGAGCGAACTCGTCGGTCGCCTGGGCGCGCTCCATCTCCTTGCGCAGCTGCGCCACGCGCTCTTCGATCCGCTTCTCGACCGCCTGGAAGTTCTCTCCGTCGGCGAGGTATCCGACGGTCACGCCGAAGAACCGGGCGATGGCCCGGAGCGAGTCGAGGCCGGGGTTGGTGTTGCTTCCGCGGTGGATCGTCTGAACGGTGCCGTGCGAAACGGAGGGGCCTTCCCCCTTCCTGCTCCCCTCGGCGATCTCGGCATAGGTGTAGGGGCCGCGGCCCGCCGGGTGGATCGTCTCGATCAAGAAGTCGAGGCGCCCTGCCAGGGTGTTGGCGTGCCGACCGCTGGGGTTCGCCTCACCCATCGCGATCACTGCTCCTTCTGCCGTTGATGTTCATCATTGAACCACCTCCATTGTCTACCCGGCTAGATAGGGAAGGCGACCAGCGGGCGCACAGCAGGAGAGGTTCCCACACCCCAATCTACTTGACATCCCACGTGTGATCAGGCGTATGTTCATCACGTCCGTCTAGCAGACTAGATACAAGCCGCCAGTAAATGGCGGCAGCAATCGTCTAGCTCGCTAGACGCCCGGTGTCTGACCGGCACCGGAGGGCACGGGAGGATCTTGCGGCGACCGCTGCGGGGGAGCCCCGTTCAGCAAGACCGGCGCCCTGGAGGAACTTCCTCCAGGGCGCCGGGACGCGGCCTTGCAGGGCCGCGGTTCACCGGGTGCTGGACCACATCGCCGTAGGAAGCCGTGGTCCAGTACCCCGAAGAGGGCATCTTTCCATGCGATCTTTCATAGGCAAAGGGTCATCGGCCTTCGCCAGCGCCGGAACCGCCGTCGCCGTACTGGCCGGCCCGGTGCTTCTCGCCACCCCCGCAGCAGCGGCCGACCGGGAGGGGAACGAGGGCCGGGCTGTCGGCTGGCACCTCCAGACCGGGCGCAGCGCTTTCTGGGGCGGTACCCACACGCTCGACAGCGGCTCTCCGGCGTTCTGTCTCGACTTCAACCTGTACGGACCGAAGGAGGAGACCGACAACGGCTACCGGCCGGCCAAGGCCCCGAACGAGCTGAGCGAGGACACGAAGGCGCAGCTCGCGCACCTCGCGGCCCGGTACGGCAAGCTCCCCGACACCTCGGCCGGACGGAACACCACCGCCGCCGCCTCACTGCTGTCCTGGGCCCTGGCCGACCGCGACGGCGTGGACGAGGCTGGCTTCAACGGGGAGAAGATCCCGTGGAAGTCGTGGCTGGACAAGGGGATGCCCAAGGGGGCGGTCTCCGGGTACGGCGCCGACTCCAAGGTGGACACCGCGCCGGTCGTCGAGGAGTTCAACCGGCTGCGCGCCGAGGTTGATGACATCGACGCGGCCCCCTACGCCCTGACCGTGCCGGACACCGGCAAGACGTTCCCGTACGAGCGCACGCCCGCCGAGAAGAACCTGACCGTCAAGCTCGCCCAGGGCTCGAAGCCGGTTCCCGGCGTCCAGGTGAACACGACGCGGCTCGACAATGTGGCCAAGCCCCAGACGCCCGGCGCCGTCGGCGCGACCGACGCCCGGGGAGAGACGGCGTTCGCCTTCACCCCGGCCAAGCCGGGCCTGGAGGCCGGGGCCGGCTTCACCGCCGACGTCACCGTGAACACCCCGACGTTCTGGGCCACCGACAAGAAGATGGCCGGGCACCCGATGCAGCGGCTGATCTACTTCGCCGCGGAGAAAAGGACGCTCGCCGTCTCCGGCTCGGTGAGCTTCGAGCCCGCCTCGGTCGTGATCGCCCAGAAGAAGGACCGCGAGACCGGCAAGCCCGTCGCCTCGCCGGCCACCTACGAGATCCGCGGCAACCGTTCCACCGGGGCGAACGGCGCGCCCGGTGACCTGATCACGACGGTGACCACCGGCAAGGACGGACGCTCGGAGCCGGTCGACCTCGCCGCGGGCGTCTACTGGATAGTCGAGACCCGGGCCCCCGACGGGTACGAACTCGACCCGAAGCCGCAGCGGTTCGAGGTGAAGCCGGGGGACCAGGCGGTGATCACCGTCCTGAACAGCCCGGTCACCCGGCCCACGACGCCGCCGGTCACCCCGCCGGTCACTGCCCCGCCGACGACACCTCCGGTCACCACCCCGCCGACCAGTCCGCCGAGCACGCCTGGGTCTCCCTCGCCGTCCGACGCACCGCCGGCCACGCCGCCTTCGGACGGTGAACTCGCCGAGACCGGGGCGAGCCGGACCACGCAGGCCGCGGTGATCGCGGGTGGTCTCCTCCTCGCCGGTGGCATCGCCCTGATCGCCGCCCGCCGCCGCAGGAACGTTTCCCCTTCCGGATCCTGACCTGACCGTCCTGCGCTACGCGACGCGAAGACTCCGTCGCGCTCTCCGCCGCCTTGACCTCCGGGACCGCGTGCACTGACCACGTACGCCCTGGAGCAGCGGCCCGTGGGGGAGCCCGCCTTCGACCCAGCGGGCTTCCCCCACGGTCTCCTCTCCTCGTTCTGTCCGACGACAGCAGGCAAGCCCTCATGACCATTCAGTCACGTTTTATACGTAAATGCGGCATCGTGCTGTCCGGCGGCGCGCTGACCACCGCCACGCTCACGGGCTGCTCCACGGCCCCCTCCTCTCCGTCCGTCCCCGTCCCCGACCCCGGGCCCGCGACCGTCTCAGCTCCTCCCGAGGGCGTCCCGGTGCCGGGCACCGGGACGATCCCCATCCCGGACGGCGCCGGCCACGACGCCGACGCCGAACTCCCGGCAGCGGCCCGGCGGGCAGCCGCCGACTTCACCGTCGCCTGGGCCTCTCACGACGCACGACCCGGTAAGGACCGCTCCTACACCGACGCGGGCAAGCGCGCCGCCGCCTTCGCGTCAGCCGACCTGGGCGCAGCGATCAGCACCCCCCGGCCGTCCACCGCCTCCCTGTGGGCGCGCTGGACGAAGGACCGGACGCGGGTGACGGCGACGGTGACGAAGGTGTCCGTGCCCGACGGCGCCCCGGCACCGACCCGGACCTCGGCGCTCGCCCGGGTGCTGTACCGGCTGACCACGGCTCCGGCCAAGGGCAAGCCCACCAGCGAACTCAAGCAGGTCGCGCTCCAGCTCGAACTGGGCGGCGACGGCGAGTGGCGCGTCATCGCGCTGCCGTACGCGTAGGGGCGGGGATGAAGACGATCATTCAAGCCCTCTGTGCCTTCCTGGCCCTCTGCTGCACCGCGATCCTCGGCCTGCTGGTCGTCATCGGCGGCGCCAGCGGGGCGAGCGCGACGAACACCGGACCCGGCGGGTCCATCACGAACGACGCCCCCGTGCCCGACTGGCTGCGCGTGCTCATCAAGGACGCGGTGAAGGACGCCTGCCCGCAGGTCACCGCGAGCCTCCTGGCCGCCCAGCTCTACACCGAGAGCAACTTCAACCCGAAGGCCCGCTCGCCCGTCGGCGCCCAGGGCATCGCGCAGTTCATGCCCGGCACCTGGGCCGCGCACGGCGTGGACGGGAACAAGGACAGGCGGAAGGACCCGTTCGACCCCGAGGACGCGGTGCCCGCCGCAGTGGCCTACGACTGCTACATCGCGGGTCTCGTCAAGAACGTCTCCGGCGACTCGGTCAAGCTCATGCTGGCCGCGTACAACGCCGGCCCCGGCGCGGTCCAGCAGTACGGGGGCGTGCCCCCGTACGACGAGACGCGCAACTACGTGGAGAAGATCACCGAGCTGGCGGCGAAGTGGGCGGCGCTCGACAACGGCCAGGTGCCGCTGCCGCCGGGCTCCGGCGGCGCCGCGCGGGCCATCGCCGCCGCGAAGACCGCACTGGGCACTCCCTATCAGTGGGGCGGGACCTGCAAGGCGCCGTACCGGGGCTCGCAGGGGTGTGACTGCTCCTCGCTGATGCAGATGGCCTGGGGCGCAGCCGGTGTGAACATTCCCCGGACCACGTACGACCAGGTCAAGTCCGGTACCCCGGTGCGGAGCGTCAGCCAGCTCCGGCCCGGTGACCTGATCTTCAGCCGGGGCACAGCGGCCGTGCCGGAGCACGTCGCCATGTACATGGGCAACGGCCAGGTGATCGATTCACCGAGGACCGGCAAGTCGGTGCAGATCACGCCCCTGTCGTACTGGACGCCGCAGATCCTCGCCATGCGGCACATCGGCTGACCCCCTCCTCCTCTTCTTCTTTCCCTTCTCCGCGCGGCGGACTCGCCGGCGCGGCAGCACTTCCCTGATCCAAGGAGCACCACATGTTTTCCGGCGACTCGGTCACCCTCGCCAACGTCAACGACGTCATCGGAGGCGTCGAACCGACCTGGGGCCCCTTCGGCGCCCTCGGCAACACGGCGAAGATCATCATCGGCGTGATCGCCGCACTCGTGCTCGCGATCAGCGCCGGGGTGTTCCTGGTGGGCGTCGCCAAGAGCAAGGGCTGGCTCGGGTCCGGCAACAGCACCATGCAGACGGACCAGGGCAAGGGCATGATCGTCGGCGGGCTGACCGGGATCTTCCTGGTGGCGAGCGCGGCCACCATCTTCGGTCTCGTCTACGGCATGGGTATCTGAGGTCGTCATCATGAGCAACGAGCACAGCAACACCGATCACGGCTCCTGGTCGGCCGGTCCGGCCCCCCGCCACTTCCGGCCCCTGAGCATCGCCGTCGCCGCCATCACCGTACTGACGGTCTCAGGGCTGCTCATCGCCAACCTCGTCTCCGGCGACGACGAACCGGCTCCGGACTCCCCGGGCATCAGCGCGCAGCACCCTCAGTCGGCCGACGGCCCGGGAGCGGCACGCACTCAGGCCGGAGTCCCCGTGGGCTACCCGCGCACGAAGGCCGGGGCGAAGGCTGCCGCCAGCAACTTCCAGATAGCCCAGAGCACGACCGCGTTCCTCGCCGACCCGGACGTCCGGCGGAAGGTGACGAAGGCGGTCATGGCCCCCGACGTCGCCGATCAGCGCCTGGCCACCTTGAACGCACAGACCGACAAGCTGATGGCCCAGCTGGGAGTTCTCAAGTCCGGCCGCACGGCGCAGGGCGCCCCTCTGGTCAACCGGCACGCCACCCTCGCCGCCGAGGTGACGAGCTTCAGCCAGGAACTGGCCACCGTGGAGCTGTGGAGCGTCGCCGTAACCGGCGTCGCGGCGGCGGAAAGCCAACTGCCGCCGACCGGCGAGTTCACGCAGTGGAACTACACGCTCCGCTGGGTGGACGGCGACTGGAAGGCCGCGACCATCACCCGGTCCGCCGGCCTGGTACCGCAGACCAGCACCGGCCAGCCGTCGGCGCCGGGCGCCTTCCAGGATCTGGGAGGTGACACCGATGCCGCCCCGTACGCGCGCTGACCGCTTCCGGCTTCCCGGCGCGCACCGCGGGGCGGCGGTCGCCGCCGCGGCCGCGCTGCTCGCCCCCTTGTGGGTCCTCCTCACCGCTCCCCGGGCCCAGGCCGTACCGTCGCCCTGTGACCTGCCCGTGGTCACGGTCGCGTGCGACCTCTGGGACGGTGCCGGTACCGCCGCCGACTTCCTGACGGACCCCCTGGGCTTCATCGCCACCAAGATGGGCGAGGCGGCGGCGTGGTTCCTGGAGCAGATCATCAAGCTCATGGAGTCGACCACCACTGTCGACTTCACGAACCCCGGCTTCCTGAAGTCTTACGGTCTGATGGCCGCCGTCAGCGCCATCTTCACGGTCATCCTCTGGCTCATCGCGGTCGGCAAGCGCGCCGTCGCGGGCGTCTCACCTATGACCGCCATGTCGGAAGCGGTCGGCCTGCTGCTCGTGCAGGTCCTCGTCTCGGCGTTCACTCCCGCCGCCCTGCTGTACGCGAACAGGGCCGTCGATGAGATCACGAAGGTGTTCGCGGGGAGCGCGATCAAGGACGGGCAGCAGTTCGTCGAGAAGATGACCAAGGTCATCGGCACCACTCAGCCGCTGAACCTGCCGGTCGTGATGATCGCCGTCTTCCTCCTCCTCATCGTCGCCGCGCTGCTGGTGTGGATCGAGCTGCTGGTACGGGCCGGTGCGCTGTACGTAGGAGCACTGGTGGGCCCCCTGGTGGCCGCCGGTCTGGTGGACCGCGACCTATGGCCCCGCTGCAAGAAGTGGGTGGGGATGCTGCTCGCTCTGCTGTTGGCCAAGCCCGTCCTCTTCGCGCTGTTCGGGATGGCTGCGGCGATCATGAACTCGGAGAAGTCCGACGGCGCCGACGCGGTCCACACGCTCCTCGTGGGAACGCTGCTGCTCTTCCTGGCCGTGTTCTCCAGCGCCACCATCTACAAGTGGCTGCCGGCGTTCGGGGATCAGATGGGCGACCTGATGAACACCCGCAAGGGCGCGGCGCAGTCCGGTCCGCTGGCCGCCGTCCCGGGCCCGGCCCAGGCGGCTAGCTCGGCGATGAACGCGCGGATGATGAGCTCGCCCGTCGTCGGGAAGGGCGCCGCCGCAGCCGGGCCCGCCGGGGCGGCCGCAGTCGCCGTGAAGGCGGGAGCGGACGCGATGCAGAAGAAGGCGGAGTCGGCCAACACGATCGCGGACCACGGTGCGGGGGAGGGGAGTTCCACCTCCTCGGGCGCGCCGTCCGATACGCAGGCACCCAGCACGGTGCCGTCGGACCCCGGCGGAAGCTCTGTGGTGCCGACGGACGGGGACACCGCCTCTGCGGCGGGGCCTTCGGGCTCCGGGGGAAGCACTCCGACCGGGCCGTCGGTCGTCCCGGGCGACGACGACGCCGATACCGGCTCGATGCCGTCGGATACTCCCGGTGCCGCGGCGAACCCCGCGGGTCCGTCGGTTGTCCCGGTCACGGGCAGCAGCACCCCGGGCACCGGGTCGGCGTCGCCGGACAGGTCCGCCGCCGCGGCGAACCCCGCAGGTCCGTCGGTCGTTCCGGGCCCGGACGGCACCACCCCCGGGTCCGGTCCGGCCACCGCGGACACCACCGGTGCCGCGGCGAACCCCGCCGGGCCCTCCACCGTCGCGGTTCCTCCGGCGGCCCCGTCTTCCGAACCGGCCCAGGGCACCGCTCCTGGGGAGCCCGCAGCACCGGCCGTCGCCTCGTCGAACCGTCCGACAGGGACGGCCTCGCGCGCGGTGCCGTCCACCGTCCCCACCCCGTCAGCCCCGGGCACCCCGTCTCAGCCCAGCAACCAGGGAAGTGAACAGTAATGGCCGCAGACCGCACTTACGTCTTCGGCAAGGAGAGGCCGACCGGCCTGGTTGGCAAGCGGGACCTGGGCGAACAGATCCTCCTGGTCGGTGCACTCGGAATCGCGGTGGCACTGGGCTGGGTCCTCTCCGCCGTCCCGGTTCTCGCCATCCTGGCCGCCGCCGTGCTCGTCGGCGGCGCCGCCGCCGCGGTGTTCGTTCCGTACAAGCCCCGCGGCGCCTCGTCCCGGCGCACCTTCTACAAGTGGTGGCGCATCCGGCGCGACCACAAGCAGATCCTCAAGGCGACGGGCGGCGTATGGACCTCGCCCGCCATCGAGGCCGGTGTACGAGAAGACGGCGAAGCACCCGACGAAGCACTGGAGCCCGCCCCCGGCGTCACCAGAATGCGCCCGCTCACCACGTCGGTCCGCGGGCAGGACATCGCGGTCGTCCTACAGCCGGAGAACGGCTGCGTGACCGTGGCCCTGGAGATCGCCTCTCGCGGGCACGCTGGCAGGGACCGCTCCGACCAGGCCCTGGCACTCGACCGCTGGGGCGGCTTGCTCGACAGCTTCGGCAACTCCGAGAGCCCCATCGACCGGATCTCCGTCCTCGCGCGCCAGCTCAAGTCCGACCCCGAGGCACACCAGCTGCACATCAACTCCCGCGCCCAGTCGCCCGCGACAGACCAGGTGCCCGAGTGGCTCGCCCGCTCCTACGACGCCCTCGCCTCCGCGGTGAGCACCAGCGCAGAGGAGCACCGCTACTACGTGGTGGCGCACGCCTCCTGGACGAAGGATTTCGCGGCCGAGTCCTTCGAGCACGGTACGGGCGATGACGGAGTCACCGCGGTCATGGCGTCGGCGGCCGAGGAGCTGTGGGCCCGCTGCGAAGATGCGGAACTGCGCGTCGTCGCTCCCGTCGATCTCGGGGCGCTGACGGCCCTGGTCCGCAACGCGTACAACCCCGACCACCTGATCTGGGACGACGCACTCCCGCTTCAGCACGCCTTCCCCCGCCAGGTGGACGTCCGGGGCAAGCGGCACTTCCGCGCCCGCGCCGCGGGCTCCGCGGAGGGCTGGTACCACGCGACGGCCGCCGTCGTGAAGTGGCCCACCTCTCCGGTCGGCCCGGACTTCCTCGCCCCGCTCCTGATCGGACTGCCGGACGTCATCCGGACGGTCGCCATCACCAAGCACCTGGAATCCAACGACCGCGCGGTGGACCGGATGATGAGCGAGGACACCAACAACCAGGCCGAGATGCAGAGGAACGCCCGGCTGGGGCGCAACCTCGACCCGCGCGACCTCATCGCCACCCAGGCCACCGCCAAGCGCGGCATGGAGCTGGCCGCCTCCGGCGCCTCCGGCTCGGCGATCGTCGGCTACCTCACCGTCTCCGCCCGCACCGAGCAGGAGCTGTCCAAGACCAAGCGCAACACGGAGGCCAAAGCCCGCTCCTCCCACCTCCGGATCGAATGGCTCGACCTGGAGCACCACCGGGCGTTCGTCAACACGCTGCCGTTCGCGGCCGGAATCCGGGGCACGAAGTGACCCTCCTTCCCCCCGCGAAGACCACGACGCGCCGCCCCCTCTACACCACGACGCGCGCCTCCCAGTCCCTGTACCTGCCGATCTCCCCGCCCACCCTCGGCACCGCCGGCGCGGTGATCGGACGAGAGCTGTTCAGCGGGAAGGCGTTCATCTACTGCCCCTTCAACTGCTTCGGCGACGGACTCCCGGGCGGGAACGCCCTGGTCATGGGGGACACCGGCCGCGGAAAGTCCGCGCTGACGAAGACGTACGCCCTGCGGCAGGCCCGGATGGGACGGCGGCTGGCCGTCCTGGACACCAAGGAGCAGAAGGAGTCCGGCGAGGGCGAGTGGGCGGCCGTCTGCCGCGCCCTCACCGGCAAGGACCCGATCAAGTTCGTTCCCGGCGGCGGCCCGGGGTCGGCGTGCATCAACCCCTTGGACCCGTCGATCAGCGGCCGGCGGCAGGTCGAGCTCGTGCGCACGATCGTCGAGCTCGGCCTCGGCCGGGGCCTGGACGAGTTCGCGGGCTCCGCGCTGCGGATCGCGGTGCGCCGCGCCAACGACCGCGCCGCCGCCGAGGGCCGCACCGCGGTCCTGTCCGACGTCGCCCACGCGCTCCGGCATCCGACGGCCGAGGACGCGGCCGCGAAGAAGAGGACGGCCGAGGAACTCCTCGCCGACGGGCTGGAGGCGTCCTACGTCGTCGACCGGCTGTGCGGCGGGACCGAGGACGATGTGGCTGGGGGCGGCGACCTGGTGGGGATGCTCGACGGCCCCACCTCCCTGAGCATCGACCTCGACGCGCTCATGATCGTCTTCGACCTCGCCCGGGTCCCCTCCGGCGGCGCGGCCATGACCATCCTCATGGCGGTGATCGCCGTCTTCCTGGAGGAGGTGTGGCTCCGCGGCGAGTGCGAGTGCGGCACCTCCCCCGAGGAGCACGACCGCGTCGTCACCGACGCCGCCTCCGGCGCGTGGAAGCGCGGCGCGAACCCGGCCACCGGTTGCCGCGGGTACACGCAGGTCAAGAGGATTCTGATCTTCGAGGAAGCCTGGCACATCCTCGGCACACCCGAGTTGGCCCGGCTCTTGGAGAAGTTCCTCAAGTTCGCCCGCGGATACGGCCTCTCCTGCATCTTCATCGTCCACCACCTCTCCGACATCGACGACTCCGCCGAAACGGCGGCGGCGCTCAAGATGGCGGACACCCTGATCGTCTACTCGATGAAGGCGGACGAGGCCCGCTCCGTCGTCGCCCGCCTCGGCCTGCCGACCTGGACCAGCGACCACATCCCGCGCCTACGGCGCGGCGTGGCCCTCTGGAAGGTCGGCGAGACCGTCTACCCGGGCGTCCAGCACCTCCTGACCAGCACCGAGGAGCAGCTCTGTTTCTCCTCGAACGCCATGGCCGAGACCGCCGCCGCGTAACCCCCAGGATCCCGATGAGCACCTCCGCCTCCGCCGCCGCGGCACCCCACGCCCCCGGCGCCCCCATGCTCGGCCAGCTCGTCTTCGAGCCGCCCCGGGTGACCGCCCCGGTCACCCGGGGCGGCTGGTGGGCGTTCTTCTTCTGCCACTGCTGCGGGGAGGAGCGGTACGAGCCCGCTGTACCGCTTCCCCTCGACGCCCCGGTCGACTCACTGACCGCGCACGCCGCGCGGTTCTGGGGCCGCCCCTGCCTGCTGCGGCGCTTCCGCGACGGCTTCATCGTCCACCCCGCCGAGGCCGGCCCATGAGAATCTTCCACGGCCGCCGACCGGACACAACCGACCCCGACGACCCTGCCCGCCCCGCCGACACAGCGGTCCAGCTCCTGCTGGACGACCTCCGGGGACGCACCGACGGTGAACAGATCACCCTGGCCGGCATCGCCGACCGGCACGGTCTGCCCGTGCGCCGGATCCACTCCGCCGCACGGGCCCTGACCTCGACCGGACACCTGCTGCGGGTCAAATGCGAGACGGACGGTCGGTGGGCCACCGATCTGTACGTGTACCCGACGCCAGTGACGGACGACGAGTTCGAAGCAGTCCGGGCCAACCACCTCAGCGCCACGTCCCTGACGATCGAGCACCCTCCCGCCACCCGGACGGCGCCACCGGCCGCCGCTCCCGCAGGTCCGGCCCCGCTGCCCGAAGACGTCGAGCTGGCCACCGCCACCGCCGTCCGCCGCGTACTCGAATCCCTGCCCGGCCAGCTCACCCTCCTGCTCCCCACCCCTCTGCCCGTCCCCGTACAGTCAGCCGCTGCGGCGGCCCTGGCCGCAGGCCGGACCCCTGACGAGCTGAGCGCGCGCGTCCTGCGCCGCTGGTGGAAGCACGGCTACGCGACCAAAGCGACGGACCTCCAGCGTCCCGTCGGAGTTGCGATTGCGCTGCTGCGCCCCGGACCGTGCCCGGACCCCCGGTGCGAGGACGGGACCGTCCTCGACTCGGACACCCCTTGTACCCGCTGCGCGGAACGGCGCCAGGACCACCACCGCGCCCGGGCCGCCGAGGACGCTGCGCACCCCCGCGGCCCCGGTTCCTCTGCTCCCGGCCCCCCGACGCCGGTCCCGCCCCCGTTCACTGAACTCCCGGCCACCGGAGCGGTGAACCCGGCCACCGCGTCGGCCGGCGCTGCCCGCGTGCGCGCCGCCCTCGCCGACGCCAAGGACGGCCCGGCCCAGTCCCCTCGTTCCCCTGCACCCCTCACCCGGAGGACACCGTGACGGACATGCCCTCACTCATGGGAGGCGGCGGCCTGGTCCAGTACGCCCCCTGGGCGCTGCTCGGCGTGGCCGCTCCGGTGGCCGCCGCCATCCTCAAACCGTGGAACCGCAACAACACCGACGGCGCCATGTGGGGCGGGCGCCCGGTGGAGAAACGGTTGCGCGCCGAGCCCGACCCCGCTGCTCGCGCTGACCGGCTGATAGCCGGCCGGGGCACCGTGACCCGCAAGCTCATCGCCGGTGAGCCGTGTCTGTCGGGTCTCGCCTTCGGCGTCCCCGGCTCCGGGAAGTCCATGGGACTTCTGCTGCCCAACGCCCTGGAGTGGGCGGGCCCTTTGGTGATCACCACCGTCAAGGCGTCTGACCTCGACATGGTCTACGCCCGCCGGGCGGCGCTCGGCCCGGTCTATGTCGTCGCTCCCAAGGGGATACCCGGCCGGTCGACGGCGCGGTGGTCCCCGGTCGAATACTGCAAGACCGAAGAAGACGCCGACCAGATGGCCAAGTGGCTGACCGAGGCGTCGTCGAACAGTGCCGACCCGAAGGCTCAGACCTGGCTGGAGCAGGCACAGCCCATCATCAAGGGCCTCCTCCTGGCCGCCCGCGTATCGGAGGAGGGCATCACCGCCTTCCGGCGCTGGCTCTCGCTCGGGAAGGACGCCGTCGACACGGTCGAGGGCATCCTGCTCGATGCCGGATTCACCGAAGCCGCCGAGGACTACGCCTCGCCGTGGCGGCGACTGCACGCCGACGGCCAGGGCTCGGTCCAGCTCACCCTCAACGTCATCGCAAGGGTCTACCAGGACAAGGCCGTACGGGAGACCAGCTCGGGCAGCGACTTCACCGCCGAGGACGTCATCGCCCAGGGCGGCACCATCGCGATCGTCGCCTCCGCGTCGGACAGCAAGCGCTTCGCACCGCTGATCACCGCGCTGATCGCCTCGGTGATCCACGCCGCCGAGACCCAGTACGGCCGTACCGGCAAGCCGCTCTCGCCCGCCCTCGGCCTCCTGATCGACGAAGCCGGCAACGTCTTGCGATACCCGGACCTCGCCACCGTGCTCACCACGGGCCGCGGCCAGGGCATCGTGATGCTCACGATCTGGCACGACCTCTCCCAGCTGCGCACCTCGCTGGGCGACGACAAGGCGAACACCGTCGTCTCCGCCTCGCCCTTGAGGATGCTGCTCCCCGGCGTCGCGGACCCGGAAACTCTGGGGTACTTCAACACCATGCTCGGACGCGCCGAGGTGAAGCGGGCCTCGGTGACCCGGGCCAGCGACGGCGGGCGGTCCAGCACCACCTCCACCGGCGAGCGCGACCTCGCCCCCATCCACGAGCTCCAGCAACTGGAGGACGGGACCGCCGTCGTGCAGTACGGCAACCAGAGACCGGTCCGGGTCCGCCTGCGGATGACGTTCAAGGACGAGGACCTCCAGAAACTGATCAACGAGGCCCCCACCCGCGAGGAGACGGCACATGCCTGACGGACTGCCCGCGGACGATCCCGCCGACTTCCTGGTCGACGAGGACACCGGGGAGATCCTCGACGACGCCGAGGACGGCGAGGCGGACCTCGCCGGGTGGGTCTGGGAAGCGATGGAGCCGCCCGTCCGCCGCGAGCGGCTGGTCGAGCTCCGGACCTGGGTCCACTGGCTGGTGCGTACGTACCCGTGGACGCATTCCCACGTCACGCCGTGCTGGTACCGGCACCGTGACGTCCGCGAGCACCTCACCGCGCTGTTCGTCTCGTGGGTCAGGACGTACACCCCGGGGAGCAAGCGGGACACGGCGGAGGTGGAGTGGATCGACGCCCTGTACCGGACGATGCCCCGGCTCGCACTCAAGGAGTGCGGCCCTCAGCAGCACGTCGAGCAGCGCCCGCGGGACTTCAAGGACACCGACCACGGGTTCCTCGTCCATTCCAAGACCTCGGACGACATGACCGCAGAGGCCCGGCATCCCGCCATCGCCGAGTTGATCCGACAGGGAGTGGAGCAGTGACCGACCCCGTACCGCCGACGAAGCCCGCCCCTCCGGCCGGGCGGATCTGGCCGCGGTGGGCAGCCGTGGCCGACCTCCGGGGAGAGGGGGGCTCCGCCCTCCGCGGTCAGGTCGAGAAGCGCCTGCGCCTTCCTCCGTCCGCGCAGTCGGTCGCCCTGCTCCTGGGCAGGGACGCCGTCGGCGCCCGGTTCACCCAGGTGATGGACTGGCCTGGCGACGGCCCTCTGCTCGACCGTCCCGTCGAGTGGTGGCGTATGGCCGATACACGTCCGGCGCAGCCCGGTTGGCCGCTGCGGGACGGGCTCACCTCGACCCTCGACATGGCAGGCGGGTTCCCGCTCTTCGCCGTTCTGCCCGACCGGCCGGCGGCCGTCGCCTACGGCGGAGAACAGCACCGGTGGCACGAGGCGCGGCGGGCCGCGCTGTCCACCGCAGTGGCTCGGCAGGACGAGCTCCATGGGGAATGGACCATCTCGGTGCCGGAGCCCGTCGCGCCCTGGCTGACCGTTTCGTGGTCCGTCCCCTATCCAGCGCGCAACGCCGCCCCGTCACGCGATCTGGCGTCCATCACCCTCGGGGCGACGAGCACGTCCCCCCTCCGGCAGCGGCGGGCGCGCACCATCGAACTGTCCGGGGTGCAGAGCGACATCGCCGCCCTGGCGCACGTCCTGGTCGCCGCCGCCCGGGACTCCAGCACGGCGGCGGCGGAGACCGCGGCCGGGCTGCACGCCCTGCTGGTGCGATTCGCCCAGGGGGACGCCACGTTGGTCGAGAGCGAGATCATCGTTGCCCACCGCCGGGCCTACCGATGGCTCGTCAACGCGATTCCCGCAGACCAGGCGCCCTAGCCGGCGCGCACGACACAAGGAGAAGAGCTCGATGAGCACCCCCACCCCCCGCAAGCGCGACGGCCGCGCTCGTACCGTCCGGCAGGTGCAGCTCCAGCGCGCGGTCACCGAGGGCCGGCTCGCCCCGGACATCGCTCAGGCGATGAACGACCCCGCCCTCAGCCGCTGGCGGGCCTCGCTGGGCTTCGCCGTTGTCGATGACATCGACCGGCTGGCCGGGCCCGCTTCCGGGACGATCCGTGTCCCGCAGGCCCTCGTACGCGAGGCGGTCCCGCCGGAGGTCGACCTGTCGAACGCGGGAGAGGTCCGGGAGCTGTACCGGGCCGTGCTGGCGGACGGAACTGCGGAGCAGCAGTACGGCCTCCTCAACGCCGGTCTGCTGGAGCGGCTGTGGGACACGGGGCTCGCCGAGGGGCCGGTGATGGGCGTCTGGGAAGGCCGGTTCCCCCGGCTCTCCCGCGGGTGATCGGGCATGGACGAGACGGAGAAGTGGCGGATCGCCACCATCGCCCTGGACGCAGTGGGGGAGCGGTACGACTACGCGCTCGCCGGAAGCATGGCGCTACGGGCCCACGGAATCATCGACCGCCCGGTCGACGACATCGACCTGTTCAACCAGCCGGACATCGGATCGGACGCGATCCAGGCCCGCGCGGAGGTCATCGCCGCGCTCACCGACGCCGGTTACGAGGTCGCCGTCGAGCGGGTCTTCGGGATGGACCAGGCCGCCAATCTCGCGGTGCGCACCCCCACGGGTGAAGCCGTGACGGTGCAGATGGTGCCGATGGAGATGGCGTATCTGCCCGAGCAGATCGACGGCCTTCGGGTGATGTCCGTGCAGGACTGTGTCCAGATGAAGGCGGAGGCGATCGCCTGGCGGACGGAGGCCAAGGACTACATCGACCTGTCCGACATGAACGTCCACCTGGGCGCCCCCTTCGTCGACGAGTGCCTGGCGGCCAGCCCGTCGCCGCTCAACGAAGTGGTGTTCCGGTCGCAGCTCGGCAAGGTCGCGGAGATCCCGGACGAGACCTTCGCGGCCTACGGCACGGACTCGTACAAGGCGGCGGAAGTGCGCAGGAACGTTCTTGCGTGGGCCGACGATGTCGCCACCTCGAAGCCCGACCCGCTCGCGGTACGGGCCACAGGGCCGGCGTCCGGCATCGAGCCGCTCGTCCAGGACCAGGCGGAACGGGCGGCGGACCGTATCGCGGCGAACTCCCCTCAGTCGCTGATGAGCGACAACGAGCTGATGGTGACGGCCGCCAAGGCCAAGCAGCTCGCCAGCGCCGCAGACAAGGTCGCCGTGGAGACCGAGCGGGAGGCCGGGTGGCTCCGGCAGCAGTTCGAGGAGACCGGTGGGGGATCGCTGGCAGCGGCCCTGCGGGACATGAACGCCGACGACGAAGTCGTACGCCGGGCGGTCACGAGTGAGCGGGAGGATGTCGAGCGGCTGGCGAGCCGGGCGGTGGAGGCCCGGGGGCAAGCTCGGGAGCTGCGGGAGCAGGAGGGCACCGTCCGCGGTGAGGTCCAGCGCCGGGCCGGCCTGACGCCGGGGGAGCGGGCGGCGGAGACCGTGATCCGGCGCGAGATTCAGGGGCAGGTCGCGGCTCAGGCCGACCCCACCCGGGCGTCGGTGGTGGCCCGTGCGACGGCGGCCACCGCTCACCAGCAGCAGGCCGCCGCCCGGGCCTGATCCGGCCGGGCGCCGCACCGGCGCGGCGCCCGGCGTGGAGCGCAAGACGGGGCATCCGGGTCGCACGGCCGGGTCCAGGAGGGGCACTTCCTCTCTGGACCCGGCCGCCGTCTTTCCCGGGGACGGCCGCACCAGCGGCGTGTCGCCGACGCCGAAAGGCGTGTCAGTACCTGTTCCCGTCCCGGCGGTTCTGCTCGTCCCCGAGCTGGCGGCGAGCCGCCGTGTCGGCGCTCTCGGCGGCCTGCCGCTGGTGCGCAACGCGGCCGTCGCCCGCCCGCTCCGCTGCTTCCGCCCGGCGGAGGTCCACAGGCAGGGCGGCCCGCACGGCGCGTTCCCCGCGCAGCCCGGCCGCGCGGTCACGCTGCTCCTCTGCCCGGCGCCGCATCCGGTCTCCCTGCGTACGAGCGGCGGTCGCGTCGCCGGCCGCGATCCTCTTCTCCGCCGCGACGACAGCGTCGGCGCTGCCGCCCAGTCGCTGCCACTCCTCCAGCAGGAGGCTGTGCTCATGCTCCGGTCCAGCGAGGTCGGCGAGCCGGTCGATCAGGTCCCGGGCCTCCCGGGCCTGCCGGTCGGCTTCGGCGTGGCGGTCCTCCGCCTGTGCCGCTCTGAGCTCCATATCCCGTCGGGCAGCGCCGCGCAGGGCCAGCCGTCCGAACGAGCCGCGTTCCTCCAGCCGGGCCGTGAGCACGCCGAGATCGTCCCGCGCCGCCTGCCCGGCTTCCACTGCCGCGGTGAGGTCGAGGTGGGCCTGACGCCGGGTCTGGATGGCGTCGATCCGCTCCGCCCTGGCAGCCGTCTCGGTCTCGATCCGGCCGCCGTCGGCGGCGTCGTGGTCAAGCCGGTCCGCGCGGGCGTATGCCTCATCCGCTTCGGTGTCGGCGAGGCGAGCACGGGCGAGCGCCGACGACTCCGCGCCGCGCAGTGCCCGGTCGGGCAGGATGCCGAACGGGCGCTCGCGCCACGACGGGGCCGCGGGGGCGGTCGCCGAGTCGAGCGCTCCGAGTGCCCGCTCAGCGTCCTGCCCCTCGCGGGCGTCCGCGCGCGCTTCCAGCGAGCGGGCACCGTGGAGCCGAGCCCGGTCCTCGGCCTCTTCCGCATGCTGACGGGCCTCCTGCGCGAGTTGCCGTGCGTGCTCGGCGGCACCGGTCAGGTGGGCGGCGCGGGCTTCCGGCACCTGGACGTCGGTGCGCCGGCCGTTGCCGGCCGCGGCGTCCCGGGCGGTCGCCGCCCGGTTCTCGGCGTCGGCCGCCTCCTGCTCGGCTCGTCGGGCTTCACGGCGGGACGTGTGTGCGGTGTCCTCGGCCCGGGCCGCCTGCGCTGCCTGGATCGCTCCGAGTTCGCCGCGCTGGACGGCGCGCTGGAGCTCGGTCCGGTCCTGCTCCGTGGGCGTGGCGCGCGGGGGCGTGCTCTGGTGGAAGCGGTCCACCTGGGCGCGGGCGTCGTCGTAGTCGGCGGCCTGGACGGGTTCGATCGGGCGGGAGCCCAGCGCGATGTCCTCCCGGCCGTAGTCCCATCGGTTCCGGTAGGTCTCGATCGCCGTGGCAGCGGCGAGCCACGCCGACTGGCGGGGATCGTCGGCCGACGGGAGGGGACCGAGCGCGTCGAGCCAGCGGGCTCCCTCGTCGGCGGCCGACAGCACGCGCGCGGTCACGGCAGCGGGGTCTTCCGGGATCTGGGCATCGCGCCACAGGCGCCGTAGCCGCTCGGGTCCATCCGCCGGGGCGGGGCCGAGCGGGGACCGGTCCGCGAGCTGGAGAAGGTCACGGTACGCAGCGGCGGCGGCAAGCCGGGCGCGCCAAGCAGCGCTCTCTTCGGGGTCGTCGGGGCGCGGCCCGTAGGCTGCGGCCCACCCCTGGCCGAGCACCGCGTCGTCCACAGCGGAGACGGCGAGATAGTCGGCGCGGGCGGTGACGGCCTGGGCGAGTTCCGCCGCGTAGATGCCCTTCTCGGTACTGTCGGCGGCGGGCACCGTGAGCCGGAGCTGGTCCAGCAGGCGGGCGCCGGGGTGGCTCCCGCCCGCGTCGGCCTCGGGCACCTGAAGGGCCGCCACGGCCTCGGTGTCCTGGTGAAGACGCCAGTGGAGCACCGCGGCGACATCGTCGGCGTCGGCGACATCTCTCTGAGCCAGTACGCGCCGTACGGCGGCGATGGGGTCCTCTCCGCCAGCGTCGATGCGGGTCAGGAGGTCTCGGAGAGCGGGCCAGGCGTCCGAGGTGACGATGGCGTCGGCCATCGGCACCTCGTCACGGAACTGCCGGATGAACTGGTCCCCGGCGAGGTCGTCGAGGACGAACCGGAGACGCGGCACGAGGGTGGACAGCGCGCCGGTCTCCTCCAGCGACTCCCGCTGGGCGACCGTGGCCGAGCGGGTCGTACCGTCGCGGCCGACGATACGGTCCCATGCCTGGCGCGCCGTCTGGATGGGGTCGGGTTCCCCGACGATGGGGTCGGTTTCGGGGGTGACGACCAGGTAGATGTGGTTCTCGTACTTCCCTCGCGTCGCCGCAGGGTACGCGGCGTTGCGCGTCATTCCGGGCGCGAACAGGGCGTGCGCAGTATCCGTGG
This sequence comes from Streptomyces sp. NPDC000594, assembly GCF_040299965.1. Lineage (NCBI taxonomy): Bacteria > Bacillati > Actinomycetota > Actinomycetes > Kitasatosporales > Streptomycetaceae > Streptomyces > Streptomyces sp. NPDC000594. The sequence goes on from NZ_JBEPCY010000013.1 coordinate 113,542, forward strand.
TGACGCCCTGCGCGCGGTCCTTGGTGATGGCGTAGCCGAGCTCCACGGACCGCTCGACGTACGAAGGCGGCAGGACGGTGCGCGCCTTCGACTGGTCGGAGCGGACCACGAGACTGCCGTCGCGGCGGACCTTGGTGACGGTCCAGATGTCGCCGTTGCGGACGTAGCCGCGACCGCCGCGCACGGGGATGCGCCGGTCGATGGCCCGGGTGGCGATCCGGTCACCGGCTCCGACCATGTTCCCGTCGTGCAACCGGATCGTCCTGGTCGAGTCGACGATTCCGGCGCTGACGCGATCGTCGCGGGCGCGGGCGGAGAGCGCAGACGCGGTCGCGTTGTCCGGCGCGACGAGGATGGAGACGAGCCCGTCCCGGGTGTCGGCCAGCCATGCCTCGTACGCCTGGGCCTCCATCGCGTCGGCGCTGCCGAAGTGGATGCGGCGGCGGGAGTGGTACGCCTCGAAGGACTCGGTGGAGTCGCCTTCGGCGAGGGCCTTGGAGGCTTCGATCTCCCAGGTCCGGGGCTTGCCGTCGTGATCTCGGAAGCGTCGGACCTCGGTCAGGTAGAGGGCGCCAGCGTCCGCCTCGATGTGGGCGAGGAGACCGCCGGGGCCGGGCGCGCCGAGCTGGAGGGGGTCACCGACGGGGAGGAGCCGGCCTCCTGCCCTGGTCGCCTGGCGAAGGAGGTCCGCCATGTCGGTCGACGCGGCCTGACCGGCCTCGTCCAGGATGACGATGGCGCCCGCGGGCAGCGTCCACTGCCGCGCACCCGGGGAGATCAGCTCGCTCATCATGAGCCAGCGGCGCACGTTCTCCGTACGGATGCCCGCTTCCTCGGCGAGGACATCGGCCTGCACCTGGCCGTTGGAGAACCCGATGACCGGGATGCCGTAGGCGTCGCCGACTTCACGGATCAGGGCCATGATCGTGGTCTTGCCCGCCCCGGCCCGGCCGATGACCGCCTGGACTCGCCGGTCGCCGGTGAAGGCGCCGTGGACGATCGCGAGCTGCTCCTCGCTGGGGGTGAATCCGCGTTGTGCGTGGCCGGCGTCCAGGGCGGCGGACACCTGTTCAGGGGTGAGCTGCCGTACAGCCGCGGGCGTCTGCGCGGCCTCGACGACGTACCGTTCGGCAGCCGTGATGGCGTGCGAGGTGAAGCGCGTGCACCCGGCGTCGTGGAACAGAGAGGTGCCGTCCGCACGCCGGTAGGCGGTGGGGACGGGAAGGAGGTCGGGCATGTCCACGAGCTCGCAGTGCTCGGGGGAGAGCACCGCCGTGGTGAGCTGCTGGACGGCCTCCTCGAACTGGCCGCCCAGGGTGATATGCCACCCGCTGCCGACGAGCTGGCGGACGACCTCGGCCTCCGCGTTGGGCCGCGTCCAGGTCTCGCGCTGCCGTTCGAGGACCCGGATCGCGGCAGCCGGGATGTCCTCCAGCCGCTCAACCTTCCGGGCCTCCAGGGCGTGCTCCTCCGGGGTGCGGGGCGCGCGCCGTTCGGCTCGAAGGGACTCCTGGCGGCCGGTCTCCAGCACCTTCTCCGGGGCCCGGAGACCATGCTTGCGGGCCCGCTCGCGCCAGTGGGCGCGCTCCTCCTCGGGGCTCCGGAGTTCCTTGTCGGGACGCTGGGTCAGGGCCGCTGCCTGGGCGAGCTGGTACGCCTCGGCCCGGTTCGGCTCGCGTCCCTCCCGCAGCCGGAACTCGCCCATCAGCGCCCGCAGGTGGCCCTCCGTCTGCTTCCGACGCGTGGAGAACTCGCTGATCAGCTCCTTACCGATGCCGCGGAACTCCCTCACCGGACGCTTGTCGAAGCTGAGGCTGTCCTCCCGCTCCTCGGCGGTAATGCCCAGCACCTCGGCCATACCGCGTTCGAGCTCGGCGGCGTAGACCTCGCCGAAGGTGACGCGCTGGCGGTGCAGGGGGCGTGCATCGAGGGCGAGCCATTTCCCGTCGGCGAAGACCTTGGAGCTGATGGCGATGTGGCGGTGGAACGCCGGGTCGCCGGCACGGCTGGAGCGGTGGGTGAAGATGGCCGCGGTCAGACCGTCGGTGGGTATCTGGGCGACCCCGTTGGCCCCGATCCGTGCGTAGGCGGCGTCGGACTCGATGCGCTCCCACATCTTGCGGAAAGCCCGCTCCTCGACTTGGAGCAGCTTCTCCTGGCCCTCGTCGTCGGCCAGGGCGAGTGCGATGCCGAAGCTCTTCACCGGGGCGACGACCATCTCCCATCCGGCTCGGGCGGCGCGTTCCCCCTCTCGCTCGACCTGCTCGCGGAGGCTCTGCTTGCGGGCGGCGGACGCCTTGGGTTCCTGGGCCAGCCGTTCCGCGTACCGCTGTTCGACTGTCTTGTACTGGCGCCAGCGCCGCCCCAGGTTCTCACCGGTGTGGGGGTCTTCCCCGTACTTGAAGAGGGAGTCAGCGTGCTCCCGGGAGACCTCCCCAGTGAGGCCGAGGGCAACGGCACCGCGGCCTATCCAGGTGCCGGGGGTGTCGGCGCCAGCGGCCCAGTGCTCGGCGGCCTCCTTGACGCCGAGCGTGCGGTCGTCGCTCGCCACGGTGCTGAGGAGGTAGTCGATTCCGGTGCCGGCGCTGACGGGATGGATCGTCAGCAAGGGCGATCCCAGGGGTAGCTCGTCGCGCTCCGGCCCAGGGCCGCGGGGAGCGTGATCGAGTCGTTCATACCGTTGATCGTATGTGACCAGTTGGCATATGCCAAAGGTAATGCACATGGTGTGGTCAGATGATCTTGAACGGAAGGCGGAGACTGACGTAATCGCAGTTCAGAGGCTCTCTGAGCTGCGATTGGGAGTCCGTGGTTCTAGTCGTGGAGCGATGGAGCCAAGAGACGGGGAGGGTCGCATGGATGCCGGTCTGATGGGGATGGGGTCAGGAACTGGTCCTGGAGCGACTGCGGGGAGATCTCGCAGGAGCTTCTTCGGCGGGCGCATCCGGGTCGGATTCGGATCCGCCCGGAGGCGCCCGGGCGTCCGGGTGCCCGGTCCGGGGGCTCGGGGTGGCCCTTCGGCAGTTCGGCCCGGGCGGACCGCGTGACAGCGGCCGGGCCGCACTTCCGGAGGGGGAGCTTCCGGAAGCCGGGGGGCGGCTGCATAGGATCGGCATATGACTTCACGGACCAACGAAGCAGCACTGGAGCGCCGGCAGCGGTTGCGCGACAAGCACAAGCGGCAGCTGGGCGCCGTCAACCAGTTGGAGCGGCTGGAGAAGAAGCGGGGCTCGATCGAGGACGACCGGGACAAGCAGATCGCGAAGATCGAGGAAGATGCCGCAAGAGATATCGCCGCCGTGGAGGAGGAGATAGCGGGGGCGGTGCGCGACGCGGTGGACGCCTTCGGCGGACAGCAGGTGGCGTCGGAGAACCTCGGGTTGACCCTGCGGGAGATTCGTCGGTACCTGGCGGAGGGGGACGAGCAGGAGCCGGATTCCGAGGGGGAAGAGGTGAGGGCGGCGGATGAGCAGGGGCCGGCGGTTAGCAAGGAGGCCGCTCCGGCCGGGTCGCCCGTCGACGCCGATGGTGTTCAGAGCGATGCCGGCAGCGGTACGCCGGAGGGCGTCTCGGCCACGTAGTCCTTCAACGAGCTGGCCCCCGCCTGCGCCTCTCGGCGGCAGCGGGGGCCGGCTCGTTGTTGCGTCCGCTCATGAGCGGCGCGCGCGGGGGGCGTTCTCCCGTCGTTTGATCCAGGCTTTCACCTCGGAGACGCTGCGGGTGCCGCCTTCGTCGGCTGGTGGAAACGGGTCCTCGGCCGAGGGGCCGTAGGTCTTGGCGTAATACTTGATCATGTCGGTGGAGACGCTGGCGGCTTTGGCCAGTGCGGCGCCGCGGAGCCTCTCGGCGCCGGGTGTCCGGTGGGGCGCGATGGCGCGCAGGAGCCGGTTGGCGGAGTCGACCGTCTTGAGGTCGAGCTGTTCCGCGAGCCAGCTCGGCGTCACGGTCGTGCCGGCCGCTTCGGCCTCCTGGACGAGGGCAAGCGCCTCCTGTTCGCGGGCGCTGAGCCCGCGGGCGTCACGAGTGGTGGGCTTCGGCGCCTTGCGCTCGCGTTCGGCGTTGTCGATGATCCAGGCCCGCACTTCCTTCCAGTCTCGTTCGCCGTTGTCGTCGGCCTGAGGGAAGGGGTTGTCAGATCGTTCCGGGCTGTAGGCGGTGGCGTAGTAGTTGACGCCCCGGGGGGTGATGTTCAGGATCCGGGCCAGTTCGCGGCTGTCCATGCGGGCATGCCGGGGTCGTGCCCTCCTGGCGGTCTCGGCGATGCCGGTGGGGCCGGTGGGGCCGGTGCTGTCTTCGGGGAAGTTCTCCTCGTACCAGGCTCGGACGTCGTCCCGTTTGCGGTAAGCGGTGCCGCGGGGGCCGGGGGGAGGGTCCTCCCCCGGGAAGCCGGGGTACTTCTCGGGCTGGTAGATCCAGTTGCGGACGCCGTGGATGGTTCGGCCGGTGGCTTTGGCGATGTCGCTGTTGGTGATGCGGTCGGGCAGTTCGTCGAACGCCTTCAGCACATCGTCGAGGGTGGGCATCGTTCCTCCAGGTGGTGCTCGGTCGGGGGTGTGGGCGGGGTACGGCCGAAGGCCGGTGACGGGTCTCCGTCACCGGCCCTGGTCTCCGCGCCGGGCGCGGGACGGTGGTGGTGGGTGTCGCGGGGGTCCGGGGTGGTTGCCCGGGACGGGGTGCGCTCACCAGCTTCCCCGGATCGTCTGGGCGGCGGTGCCGCTGGTGATCCAATCGGTGTAGTGCCGGATGTCGCTGATGGCCTGCTCGTACTGGTGTCGGCTGTGCTCCCGGACTTCGGGGGAGGAACGGTGTGCGCTCTGGCCGTACCAGATTCCGGCATCGAGGGTGTCGGCCCATCGGCGGGCGACGTCGGCGAGCAGCTGCTCGGGGATGCCGTGGTGGCAGGAGCAGGGTGCGGTGGAGACGGCGGTGTGGAACGCGCGGGCGTTCTTTCGGTGCCCGTCCAGGTCGGCGGTGATCTGGATCGTCCGGTCCGTCCATCGCGGGAGGTGGGGGCAGGTCCCTATGTGACCGATGGCGGCCGCGACGGCGGGGGCGGTGGTGCGCGCACGGGTGAGGACGTGGGTTGCGGTGTCGTCTCGGTGAGAGGTTTGGGTGATCATGCCGGTCCTTGCGGTGGTGTGGTGGTCGGCCGGGTTAGCCCTCCCGGTCTCGACCTTTATTAAGTTACTCGCATGGCTGTGCGGGGTCAAGCCGGGCGGTGGTCGGGGTGCCATCCGGCCGCTGCCGCGCTGGCTTCGTGGCGGACGGCGGCGGCTTCGAGCCGGGCCGGGTCGCCGAGGTGAATCGCGAAGGGGGGACGGGGGTGGGGTTCGCGGAGTGCGCGGATGCGGAGGGCCTGTTCGGCGAGGAGTCGGGCGGCCTCGGCGTGGAGGTCGCCGAGGCCGCCCGCTTCGAGCAGGGTGGTCCAGGTGCCGGCTCGCTGCACGCGGGCGGTGACCCGAAGGGGGTTCGTCCGCACGGTGTACCGGTAGTCGGGGAGTACGGGAGTCTCCGGTACGGCGGGGTCGATGACGGCGGAGATGAGGTGCGGGGCGTGTGCGTGCGCCCATTGGCGGTACGCGTCGAGGCTGGCAGCGTGTGGTTCGGGCTGCTCGGCGAGGCAGTCGGCCAGGGCGGGCAGCTGGTGGGGTGGGGGTGCCCACCGGGAGTAGATCCTGGCGAGGGGCCGGTCGCCCGGTCCGTACCAGTCGAGGATGGACCGTTCTGGCATGGCGTTCTCCTGGTGACGGGGGCCGGGGGCCCGGCCCCCTTGACGGTCAGCGGTTTCGACTCACGAGGAGGGTGAGGTTGTTGGGGTTGATCTCGCGGTCGTTGACGCGGGTGCCGTCTGCGGCGATCCAGAATTCGTCGGCCTCCGCCTCGGGGGTTGCCCATCGCTGGGCGTCGGCGTCCCAGGAGGGGCGCGGCTCGGTGCGGCAGCGCATGAGGCGTCGTTCGCCGTACTGGGCGATGTCGCCGGGCTCGTAGCGCGCGGTGACGATCTCGACGGTGAGGTCGTCCTCGCTCTCGAAGCTGATGGAGGTGCGGTTGGCGAGGCGGATCTCGCCTCGGCGGACCTTCTGGACGGTTCCTTCGATGAGGATGCGGACGCGGGTGTTGGGCTGAAGGTGGCGCATGATGACTCCTGCTGGGGGTGGTGGTCGGTCCGGGGCTTGCCCTCCCCTTCTCGACATTTACTATTCTACCTCACGGAAAGAGGGATCACAACCGCCCGGAGACAAGCTGCGAGATGCGACCGGGCTCTTGCGGCACCGCCCCGTGCTCACCTGGCTGTCTGGCCGCCGCAGCGCAGTCCGGGGTGAAGGACTGCGGCCGGCGCTGCGGCGCCGCGGCGCCGTTCGGAACGAGCGTCGATCAGGAAGTCCAGGATCCGCCTCGCCTTGACCTCGGCCTGCTCGCGGAGCTTCTCCGGGCAGCCGTCGGGAATCACGATCCGCTGCGTGCACAGGTCGATCTCCACGGTGACCCGGCGGGTCGTGACGCCTGGTCCACCGCCCGTGGTGCTCAGCCGGAGCTCGGCCCGCGTTCGCTGGCCGAGAGGGCAGAGGACGACGTACTCGTTGCGCCAGGACCGGATCTCGACGTCCGGCGAGATCCGCACGGCGGCGCACTCGGTGCGCCCGGTGTCCGTACGCCGGGTCAGGAGCGGATGGGCGGGGTGCTGCTCGATCCGCTGCACATCCCGGTGGAACGGGTACCAGCCCGGCCCGTAGACGACTTGGGTGTCGTCGAGCGCGTACGACCAGTCTCCGAGGTCGAGCTGAACGCCGTACATGTCGAATTCGTCGCGGGCGGCAACGGGGAGGGCTGCGGGTTCTTCGGGCGGCATGGGGTGTGTCCTGTTCGTTCGAGCGGCGAGGTGCCCCGGTGCGCGGGCGTGGCGGCTCGATGCCGCCACGCCCGCGGTCGCGCTGCGCTGCCGGAGGGCCGGTCCGCGGGGTCCGCGCGTTGCTGGCCTGAGCGGCCGGGGTGGTGCGTACGGCGGGAGGGCCGGCGGACGGCTCGGCGCGGACGCGGCCGGGCCGGCTCGATGCCGGTGCGGCCGCGGTCGCGCTGCGCGGGCCCAGTGGCGCGGCCGTACGCCGTCGCGCGGGACGGCGTACGGGGACGGGGAGCGGTGAGTTCCTCGGGGTTGACTGCCGGAGCGGGGGCGGTGGCCGCGCCGCCGGGGGAGCGGCCACCGCCAGGGGGTCAGAACGGCGGCTGGTCGTCCGCGCTGGGGGCCGCCGCCCACGCGTCGGCCTGGGGGGCCTGCGCGGGCTGCCGCTGCCATCCGTTCTGCTGGGCCTGGCCGTTGCGCTGCACCTTGGCGACCTTGGCGGTCGCGTTGCGCAGGCTCGGCCCGACTTCCTCGACGTCGAGTTCGTAGACGGTGCGCTTGTCGCCTTCGGCGGTCTCGTAGCTGCGCTGACGCAGTCGGCCCTGAACGATGACCCGCATCCCCTTGGTGAGGGATTCGGCGACGTTCTCGGCGACGTGCCGCCAGACGGAGCAGGTGAGGAAGAGGCTTTCGCCGTCCTTCCACTCGTTGGTGGTCTTGTCGAAGACGCGGGGCGTGGAGGCGACCCGGAACTTTGCGACACCGGCGCCGGAGGGCGTGAAGCGCAGCTCGGGGTCGTCAACAAGGTTGCCGATCAGGGTGATGGTGGTTTCGCCTGCCATGGGGGTTTCTCCTCGTGGGTGGTTCGGTGGCGATCGACCCGGGGCTTGCCTCCCCGTGTCGACATGTATTATTTTACTCGCTTCGGCTGTACGCGTCAACCTCGTCCGCCGCACGGCCCCGCCTTCCGGGGAGGTCCGGCGCGCGGAAGCGGCGACGGGCCGCTTCGTTCCGCGCGCGGGACCCCTCACCGGGGCCGCCCCGCCCGGGTGCGGCCCCGGCTCCGGGGGCGTTCAGCTCACGCGGCGGAAGGAGTGGGAGGCGTCCTGCGCGAAGTTGGCGTTGGCCTCGCGCAGGAGGGCGCGGCGGGCATCGCGGGTCGGGTGACCCATCGTCCCGCCTTTGTCCTGGGCGTTGGCCTCCGCTTCGGCGATCTGGCGGTGCCAGACGGCCACGGCGTCGGCCGCGTCGCAGCCCTGGAGCGCTTCAGCGAGCCGGTTCCACAGTTTCACCTCGTACTGACCCCGGGTGACGTGGTCGAAGAAGCCGTCCATGCGGACGTTCTCCACCGTGAGGCGGTCGAGGGTGCGCAGTTCGGTCCACCACCTGTCGGCCCGGCCCAGGGCGCAGCGGCCGCCGGCCGTCGCGGCCGTCTCCAGTCGCTGCTTGAACATCCGCTGGTTTCGCTCGGCTCGGTCGTCGGTACGCATGTCGGCTCCTGGGATTCACGGTTCGTGGTGGCCGTTCCGGGGCTCGCCCTCCCCTTCTCGACTTGTATTATTCTACCCATATTGGCGAGGGGCTGTCAACCCGTGAGCTCGCACGCCGGACCCGGTGGCGTTCCAGCGGCGTCGGAGGGCTCCAGCACTGCGGCGGGGGCGCCGCCCCCGCGCCGGGTCGGACGCGGGGGCGGCGGACGCGCTAGCGCTGATAGACGGCGGGGCCGACGGTGGTATCGGTGAACGGGTCCGCCATGCCGGGGTCGCCGAAGAGCATGTTGTGAATGGCCCTGGCCTCCAGCCAGTCGGCATCCCAGCTCCCGTCGCTCTGGATGGCGACATGGTCGGGAATGAGGGTGTGAGCACGCAGGAGTACGGCGGTGACGGCCATGTCGTACGGCCTCCCGTTGGTCTTGGTGAAGTCCCATACGAAGGGGTCCCGGCGGGTGCGCTCGTGCGGGTCAAGGGTGAAGGTGAAGTCCTCGCACTCCTCCGTCGCGCGGCCGTTGAAGGAGATGCGGCGCTCGTCGATCAGGGGCGCGCCGTGCCCGTTGGATCCGGCGAGCTGCACGCCGGTCTTCTTCACGAAGTCGAGGATGGCGGCGGTGTCCAGTCGGAGCTGGAGCCAGGCGCTTCGGAGCGCCGGGGCCTCGGGGGTGTAGGAGAAGTAGTGCGTGTAGCCCATGCGGGCCTCCTCGTACTCGTGGTTCATGGCGGCCGGTCCGAGGTTTACCCTCCCCATTCCGACATTCATTAATCTACCCGTCTTGGGGTTTGCTGTCAACCCTGCGGCCGTGTGCGTGCCGGGTGGGTGAGGCCGGGCGGGTGGGCTGGGGGGAGGGTGACGACGCAGACGTACGGCGGGCGGTCACCCGCGCTGGAGTGGCGCACGTCGATGTGCCATGGCCGGTCGCCGGGAACGGCTCCCGCGTTCCAGTGGCGGATGGCTGCAAGGATCTCGTGCAGGGCGATGCCCCAGAGTTCGGCGGGGTCGCCGTCGAGCGCCTCCGCGCCCTCCACGCTGACGACGGTCGCGCCGCGCGCGTCTTCGATCCGGCGGAATGTCAAGGGGTGGAGCCGGTCACGGTCGGCCCGGTCGAACACGACACGTGCGGCAGTGGGCCACACAAGGCGGAGAGTCGGGGCCGCGTCGTAGAGAAACGCCCCGGCCATGTCCGTCTCGGCTCGCTGGAGGCGGCGGCGGTGGGCGTGGAGGTGTCCGGCGGGGTTCGCGTACGGGTCGGGGAGAGGAATGGACTCGGCGCTCACCGGGAGGGCTCCGGTTCGGTGCGGCTGATCATTCGCCACGCGGCGGCGCGGGCACTCCGGTTGAGGATCTCGGAGATCTGGGCGCGCTGTCGCCGTATGGCTTCGAACTCGGCGGCGGCGTCGCGGTCCCCTGCTGCCGCGCGGGCCAACAGGGAGCCGATGAGGTCGGGAGTGTCGGGGGTGTTGCTCACGGGGGTGTCCGTTCGGTCGGGTGGGGGCCGGCTGGCCGGGCTGGTGGCGGCCCCCGCGCCCGGGGCGCGGGGGCAGGGGGCCTCAGAGGCGGATGGCGAACCCGTTCATCTCGACGATGTCCGGGTCGGCCCCCGGGCTGTCCGCGTAGTCGGCGACCTGGCGGCCCAGCTCCCGGCGCGTCTTGAATGCCTCGTCGCTGGAGAGTGACGTCAGCGGGCGGGCGAAGAACTCCGCGCCGTACTCGAAGTCGTCCATCCGGTAGAAGCCGTACCCGTCCCGGTCGATGGTCTCGGCGCGCCCGCCGTACAGGTCGTGGGCGAGGTCGCGGATGGTGTCGAGCTGTTCGGCGACGGTCACGGTGCTCTCCTGGATTCGTTGGCTCGTGGTGGCCGGTCCGAGGCTTGCCCTCCCCTTCTCGACATGTATTATTCTACCCTCCCTGTTCCGGGGAAGTCAACCGCCACCGGGGGTTGACGATGCGCCGGATCTCCTTTCTACACTTCCGGCAGGCGAACCGGTCCAGCAACGCCCGGTAATTCGGGCTATGGAACTTCCGCCTTGCGTAGTTCGAGACACGGGGGCGAGGGCGACGGCGGCTGTATCCGCTGTTCCCGTTCAGCTTCGCCCATTCCTTGACGATGTCGCGGAAGCAGCGGCGCACCGGCATGGACGTGCGGCCTCCGTCCACGAAGGTGCCGCACAGGGCCGGTGTCCGGGTCCAGTGGCCGGACTCGTTGGCGTATCCGAGCGGCAGGGCGTGGAGAGGCCCGCTCTCGCTGCGCGCGCTGCGGAATCGGGGTTCCGGTCGGATGGATTCCATGGGGTCCCTTTCTTGTCACGGCCGGGCGACCCGGGGGCGGGCCGCCCGGCCCGGGGGGGGTCAGCCGACGACGCGCATCCCGATCAGGCGGGGGCTGTCGTCCACCGTGCCGCACACGTCGTGGGCGCACTCCGCGCACAGGTGAGGACAGCCGCAGGTGTCGCGGTTGAAGTCGGAGACGTGCCACCCCCCTTCGTGCGCGGCCCAGGCTCCGGCGTCGGCGTCGTCCGGCTGGCCGGAGTCGGCGGGACAGCGTTCGCACCGGATGGTCTCGACCTCCTCGGCGGTCGGCCAGAACGGGATGAGCGGTGCTTCGGCGATGACGGCAGCCATGGACAGTCCCTCGACTCGATGGATCGCGGTGGTCGGCCCGGGGTTTGCCCTCCCCGTTTCGACATTTACTATTCTACTGCCCGTGTTTGTGGTTTGGCAAGTTCGGGACCTGCACTTTTCCGGGCGTGGTTCGGGCGGGCGCGGAGCGGCCGCCTTCCCTTCGGGCCTCCGTACGGTCGGTTCGCCGGGTGACGGCCTGGGCCGCGACGGTGCAGGTGCCCGCCGACCTTTCTTTCTCCCGCCCCGGCAAAAGCAGTTCCAGGGCGCGGTGGTTCGGCGGTCAAGCGCGGGAGGGAGTACCGCAGCCGGTAGAGCGACGTAGGAGCGGGCCGGCGAGGACACGGACCGGAGCGCTTGAGGGCCGGGCCGCCGCGCCCACAATCAGAAAGCCGGGGATGGAGGAAGACCGGTGACGGTCGGAGCGCAGCGGAGGCCGACGCCGGGGGAGCAGTGCCCGGCGGAGCCGGGCTCCCTCCGGGGCGGAGCCCCGGCCTGGGTCTCTGCTGCGAACAGAGTGCCCTCCCGGGGGCATCAGTTCGGGGCGGGCCAGTTGCCGAGCCATCCGGCGATCAGATCGCGGAGGGCTGCGGCCTCTGCGGTGCCGAGAGTGACGAAGCCGCGTTTCCGGGGGCGCTGTGTCGTGAACGTGAGCCGCAGCAGGGGCCAGGGGCCGTTGAAGTGGTGCAGGGCCAGGGTGGGGCCGCCCATGACCTCGAAGCTGAGGAGTCCGGGTTGGACAAGACCGGCCGGCGACATGTCCAGGTCGAGTCCGGAGCGGACGTCCAGATACTCCTCGGGGTTGGCCGTCCCGTACTGAGCCACCCAGCGGGAGAGGTTCTGGTGCAGGCTCTCCGCCCAGTTGGGCCAGAGGGGCAACCAGCCGACCGCGTCGAACTCAAGTACACCCGCGCTGACGCCGTTGGGGTTGAGGGCCGCGAGGACCGGGCGGTCGATGCCCGGGTCCCCGGTGTCGATGCGGGTGAGGGTGAGCACTTGGTCGACGCGGACGCCCTGGAGCGGATCGCGGACTTGGTGAAGTCTCGGCTTCCTCGGCACACCGCGGTCAACGATCTGGGCGCGGACTGGTCACACCGGGGTGGTGACGGCGGCGTGAAGGGCCGCGATGCGCCGGGAGGCCCTTTCCCGGGCGGCCCGGGTGTCGCTGAGGACTTGGTCCAGGCGGTGCAGCTCCTTGCTGTACGTCTCCAGGTGGTTGGTGACGGCGATCTGCCGGCCGGTGCGTTCGAGGGCTTCGCGGTCGGGCCTGGTCCGCCAGTGGCCAACGACGGCTCCGAGCACGGCCTCGGCGTGTCGGCGGGTGGCGGGCGGCAGGGGGACCGGGTTGGAGTCCTTGTCCCGCCGGGAGGTGCGCACCGGGGCGCCGGCGTCGAGGCGTTCGAAGGACACGCGGGTGAGGCTGGCGAGGGTGATGCCGTTGATCGTCAGCGGATCCGCCCGCCGATGGGCGGGCGTTGCGGATTCCGTGCCGAAGAGGACCAGGAGGTCGGCCGCCCACGGGCGGGGCGGCTCGGTGGGGTCCGCGATCCGGGTTCCCGGTGAGAGGACCGCGTGGCCGTGGACATGGGGGCCGCGGAGTTTGTAGGTGCTTCTGGTGTCGGCCGGGTTGGTGGTGATGTCCATCCGCAGGAGGCCGTATCGGCCGAGGTGCTGCTCTGCGTAGGCGGCTGGCGGCTGTTCGGTGGTGATGGTCATGACCGTTTCGATCGCGGGAAGGGCGGCGGGGCCGCCGGGCAGGGGCGGTGACGTGCGCGGGCCCGGCGACTCGACGGTGTCGCCGGGCCCGCAGATGGCGGGCGGCACGGTGCCGGGACGCGGCAGTGCGCCCCGGGCCGGCACGGTGAGCGGCTACGGAACGAGCGACCACTCGTGGATGACGCGCCACGACGGCCCCAGGCCCGGCGCGCCGCCGGGGAGGCCGGGTACGGAGACGAACTCTGCGGGGATGCGCTCCAGGGCCCGGGTGGTGCTCCACCCTTCAGCGGTGGTGTGGCGCTGGAAGTAGAAGACCCTGTTGCCGAGCACGCGCATGTGCTCGGTCCACTGTTCGCCGAAGTCGGGGCGATGACGGTGCTGGTCGAAGCGGGGGCCGATGGTGAACGGCGTGGGCGACATGGATTCCTCGCGAGGAGTAGAGGGAACGGGCGGGAGGCATCGCGGCGGCGCTCCGTCGGAGCGAGTAGGTTGTTCTTCGGTTTCCGGCGGAGGGGTGCCGCGGGGGGATCGGCCGGCTGACGGCGGGCGTACGTGGGCACGGCGGCTTGATGCCGCCGCTGCCTTCAGCGCCCGGCCGGGGGCTGGGGCGGGCGGGCGTGCCAGGGCTCCAGGTCCCAGGAGAGGTCTTGGCAGTCAACGCTAACGGTGTCCGGTACGGCGTCGGCCAGTGCGCCACCGGGGTTGAGCGCGTACACGACGGTTACACGCAGAGCGGTGCCGGTGTGGTTGGGGAGTTGGCCTCTGAGCAGGGCGGCGACGTCCTGGGCGGTGGCCCGGTCGAGGGGGACGTACTGCCCGGTGATGCACCCGGTGCAGCCGCAGCCGGGCGGGTCGACGGCGGTCGGGGTGGTCATGACGATGTGGTCCTTTTCGGGTTCGGCGGCGGACGCCGGCCGGGGGGCTGGCCGACCGACGGCGGGCGTACGCGGGCGGGGCGGCTCGATGCCGCCGGGCCCGCGGCCCCCGTGGCGGCGGGGCGCCCGGTCTTGGGGATGGGCGCCCCGGCTTTCGGTGTCAGGTGGTCGGGGCGTCCTGGTGCAGCCTCATCTGCCACACGGGGTGATGGACCGGGACGGGGCAGGATTCCTTGGCCGCGCTGTGGTCGGGGCGGACTTCGCGGGGGATGTGGGGGCGTTCTGCCGGGTCGCAGATTTCCCGGGTCCGGATGGGTACGAGGTAGCCGTTCTCGTAGACGTTGACCGGGGCGTAGGACTGGTCCGGGCACAGGGTGAACATCAGGGTTCCGGAGCGCGTCTGGACAAGCCACCACGTCGAGGTGGTGAGGCGGTCGCTGCGGACGTGCAGGAGGAATCGGCGGGTGTCGGGCTGCGGGCGGGTGGCCGTGAGCTGCATGGGAAGGGCCTTTCCGTAGAAGTGGGTGAGAGCGGGGCGGGGTGTGCGCTCGGTGGTGCCGGGGGCGGGGTCAGAAGAGGCGGTGGAAGGTTTCTGCGGCGGCTCGGAGGGCCTGGGCGGCCTGCTCGGCGGTCCTCCCGGGAACCGCGCTCCACTCGTCCATGACGGATCGGTGGAGCCATCGGGCGCTGTCAGTGGTGCCGGCGGCGAGCGGGCGCGCGGCGAGGTACTCGGCGAAGGCGTGGTATGCCTGGTCCCGGCCTCGGTCGATGGCGGCCCAGTCGTAGGTTCGGCTGCTGCTGCCTCGGCCGTTTCCGGCGGCCACGTCGATGGCGCCCCGGGGCCAGCAGGGGAGAGTGACCGTACGGCCGATGCCGGCGAAGAGCTCGGAGCCCTGGTGGAGGCCGACGGCCGTGATGTGGCAGGCGGCCCAATCGAGGATCGCGGCGGGGTCGGCGGGGATGACGATGCTCTCGGGGTTGTAGCGGATGCGGGGCACGGTGATCCGTCCGGGGGGCTGGGGGGCGGCGCCGGGCTGGGGCACCGCCGGGTGGGGTGTTCGGCGGGAGGGGCGCGTACGGCGGCCGCTTCCGTGTCAGGGTGGGCGCGCGCGGGCGCGGCGGCTCGATGCCGCCGGGCCCGCGGCCGCCGCGCGGCGGGTTCCCGGTCCGCCCTGGGGTGGGCGGACCGGGGACCGCTCCGGGGGCTTGGGGGTGTACCCCCGGAGCGGTCGTCTTGGGGCTACGCGCTGGCGGCGAGGTTCATGGCGGGGAGGGCCTGGCCCTCCAGCTCAAAGGCCGCGTCCGCGTCGGTGAGCGTCTGGGCGGTGGCGGTGATGGCCTGCATGATGCCGCCCGCCGTGTTCTGTCCGCCCGTGACAAAGTGGCCCATGATCGACTCGCGCAGGCTGTCGGTGAACTTGAGCTTCTTGGAGACGACTTCGATCGTCTTGACGGGGTCGGCGAGCGGGCGGCCCGCGTCCTTCTCGATCTGGGTGAGCTTGTTCTCGACGTATTCGCGGTCAAGGAAGGTTGCGACCGCGTCGCGGGCCTGGGCGGTGATCAGTTCGAGGTTCTTGGTCTCGGTGTCCCCGGACCAGCGGATGACGCCTTCGTCCAGCTTGGCGCCGAGGTGGACGGCGCGGAGCGCGTCCTTCTGGATGGTCATGCCGTTCTCGCACACCTTGACGGTGATCCGGGGGGTGATGGTGAAGGCTCCCGCGCCCACCTCGCTGTTGGCGATCACGAATCCGGCGCTCACGACGGGCAGTTCGTCGCCGGTCTGGCCGGTGAAGGGGGAGCGGTACCCCTTGAGGAGACTGGGGGCGAGCACCTTGATGTGCTCGGACTCGACCCGGACGATCATGCGGCGCTCGGTGAGGTCGCACCCGGTGATGCGGACGCCGTGGCCGGACTCCCGCACGCCGCTGAGCGCGGCCAAGAGGACATCGAAGTTGTCGATCATCTTGTAGCTGTCGGAGAGGAAGGCGCGCAGGACTCCTTCGCCGCCCTGGGGGCCGGTGAACGCCCGGAGGAGGAACTTACGGGAGGGGTCCTCGGCGAGCCACCCCATGACGTTCGCGTCGTAGAGGTCCACCTTGTCGGCGCGCATCCGGCGGAGGTAGGCGAGCGGGATGCCGAGCTTGGAGGCGATGCCCTCATCCGCGACGGTGGTGGGGCGGTAGGTGCCATCGGCGATGGTGACGCCGGTGTCGGTGAGGATCGGCGGGAGGCCCTGGACGGTGAGGTTGCCGCCCTGGAAGGTGAGGGCGGAAGCGGGGGCGACCATGTCGATCTTGGCCTCGTGCCGATCCTGGAGGATGCGGGCGAGGTCGGGCAGATCGGCGTTCCGGGCGTTCGACGCGGCGTCGGTCGGGATGACGACGGCGGCACGGCGGGTGAACTGCTCGGTGGTCTCGATAGCCATGGTGCGCTCCTTGCGAGGCTGGTTCGTGGTGGCCGGTCCGGGGCTTGCCCTCCCCGTTCCGACATGTATTAATATACTCCCCTTGGGTGGTGGGCGCAAGTTCTGAGCGGCGGTTTTCCCGGGTTTTCTCGGCGGGGTTCTGCGGCCCGCAGACTGCGCGCCCTGTGAGCGGGGGGTTCCTCCGGTCGGTCGGCGGCGCGGTGGTGCCGCGCCCGGACGGGGCCGCTGGCCTCGCGCAGCGACCGCGTAGCGGCTTGGGCTAGTGGTCCTGGCCGGGTGTGGCAGGGTTCGGACGTCGATCGGCCGGAGGAACCCCCCGCGCCCCCGCGCCTTCACCCTCCCCGTGCCGCAGTCGGGCACGGGTCCTCCCCTCCCTCTGGGAGTGAGGTCGGGGTCCGGGGCGGAGCCCCGCGTTCGAGGCCGCGCCGTCCGGCGCCCGCTCGGCCGCGTGTCGCTCAGTTTCCGCCCGCGGTCGGCATGTCGTCGTAGGCGGCGTGGATGTGGGCGGGGAGGAAGAGCCAGGGGGTGTCTGCGTCGTACAGGACGCGGGCGACCCGGCCGGGCCGCCATGCTCCGGCGGCTCCGGCGCGGCTCATGGTCGGGCCGAGGTAGGTGACAGGCCGGCCGGACGGGTCCGTGATCCTGTCGCCGGGCCGGATCTCCCGGCCGGTCCGGGAATCGCGGAGGATCCGGGCCGGCTCATCCGGGCGGTGCAGATCGCCTCGCAGGGGGTTCCTGGTGACGGCGTACGGGAGTTCGCCGAGGTGCTGGACGTGGTGGCGGTACGCGGCGAGGGCGGAGCGGCCGGCCTCGGTGACGGACACGGAGCGGTGGTCGTCGGCCCACCTCACCCAGTCCCGGACAAGGCACTCGTGGACATCGTCCGTCCGGAAGACGGCGGGGGCGTCGGGCTCGGGCCGGGTGGTGAAGTAGCGTACGGCGCCGTACTCCAAGGAGGCGAAGAGGGGGCCGCGGGCGGCTGCGTCGAGGCAGCGCCCCTGCTGGTCGCTGACCGGGCACGGAGCGGTGGCCGTCATCGGGCTCCTCCCGCCGGGTTCTCTCCGAGCACGGACCGGGCGACGGTGAAGTGGTCGCAGCTGTCTCCCGGCGGGCGGGCTTTGCAGTGCCAGCACGGCCGGGCGCCGGGGTGGGTGGCGGTGTGGTGGTGGCACTGGTAACCCGCGTAGGGGCCCTCGGTCCGCAGGTGGGACAGCAGGATCAGCTCGAAGTCGCCGGGCTTGGCCCAGCCGGTGATGCCGCGCTGGGGGTGCGGGTGCTCGGTGTCGCCGTCGGCGAGGACGATGCTGCTGATCGAGACGAGCAGTCTGTCCCGGTCGGCGTCGAGGGCGTGGATGGAGTAGCGGGTGCGGCTCTTTCCCCTGCGGGTCCACGGGGGATGGGTCGGGCCGTGGGCGTGGCCGAGCACGGCGAGCCCTTCGAGGCTGCTCGGGGTCAGCGTCGGTGGCGGGTCCCACAGGGTGTGCCGACGGTTCACGGGGTCACGCTCCGGGCGGCCGCCCGGGCCTGGCCGTCCGCCCTGGAGAGCCGACTGCTGCGGGCCCGGATCCTCTCGGCGCGGGCTGCGACCTCGTCGGCCGGAGGCATCGGTCCGCCGCGGCCTTCGGCGGCGAGCCGGCGGATGCGGGCGGCCTGTTGCCGAAGGATGCCGGCGGCCAGTTCGAACAGCTCGTCGTCGGTCGTGGCCTGGTGGGTGATCTCCCAGCGGCCCCCGACCCTCGTCCGGAAGGGCTCCTTCTCGCGGGCCGTCACACGCAGTACCCGTCCGGCGGGCTGGTGCCCCTCATCGAGCTGGATGAGGTAGTGGAACTGCACGTCGGATCCGGGCCGCAGGAACATCATCCGGTCGCGGGGCTCGTCCTGGCCGAGCAGGTACGGCGTGCGCTCGGCGGCCCACCCGCGAAAGCGTTCGGCGCTGGGCGCATGGCCGCCCTCGCGGGCGGCGTGGACGAAGTCGGCGAGCGCGGGCAGGAAGGTGCTGGGGCTCAGCCAGGGGTTGCGCTGGATGAGCACCGGGGCGTCGTTGTCGTCCTGGTGCCATTCGACAATGGCGCGGGCTCCCATCGGGGAGACCTCCTTGGGGTGGTGGTGACCGTGGTGGGCCGCCCCGGGTTTGCCCTCCCGGAGCGGCTGGGGATTGCCGCGCCCCCGGCGGTGCGGGGGTGTTGGCGTCAGGGGTAGGTGGGTTTCTTGTACTTCTCGGCCGGAGGTTCGGCGCTGCCGGGGTCGAGCGGGAGGTATTCGTGATCACCCATGACGACATGGGTGCTGAAGCTGCTGTCCGGGTAGGCGTAGATGAGCTCTGTCCCCCGGTAGACCCGGTGCCAGCGGAAGGACCACTGGACGGGCAAGTACTCGCTCTCGTCCACCTCGACGGCACCGATCTCACCGACCGAGTACTCGCTGTACGGGCCAGGGGTGAACGCGTCCTGGATGAGCATCCCGACCTTGAGGTCGCGGGCCGCGACGGCGGGCAAACCCGTGGCAACGCAGGCCGCACAGGGGCCGTTGACGTGAGGCTGGTGCAGCATGAGCGCAACTCCTTGAAGGAAAAGGGGCGTGGTGGCCGATCCGGGGTTTGCCCTCCCCATTTCGACATGTACTAATTTACCTGTCAGAGGCGAGGGTGTCAACTCGCCTCGCGCCCTCCCTCCGGCGGCGGTGCGGCCCGGCCTCCGCAATGTGCCGATACTCTCGGCAGCAACGACTCGAAGGGGGAACATGGAACTGCACGTCGCCCGCGGCGGCACCGGCAAGACGTCGAGCGTGACCGGCGAAGTCGTCCCGCCCGACGCGGATGCGCCCGCCTGGCCGGCGTACGGTGCCATCATCCTGGATCTCCCCGCGGCCAGTCCGCTCCCGGCAGACCCGGCGCTGATCGACGAGATCACGAGGTCGTGGACCGGGCCGGCGGCCACTGAGAGCTCGCACTCGGGCCCATCCGAGAGGTCGGGGCCGACTGCCCGGGGCGGCCGATGCGGCGGAGCCGGTTCCGGGCCGCGCGGCTGAGAGCCGCCGCCCGGCCCTGAAGTCGGAGCGGCGGCCCCTTCGGCGGGGCCCTAGGACAGCGGCTTGCACGTAGAGCACTCGTCGGCCTCGCACCCGAGACGGCGGCGCCCCTCCGGCAGGCACTCGGCCGCGAGCTGCGGCTCGAAGTCCAGGTCCCGCTCGATCAAGTTCGGCAGCCCTCGGGGGGAGCGGTGGGATTCCAGTGCGGGCAGGTCGAAGTAGCCCCATTCGCCCTGCGTGTCGTCGGCGCCGAGACGGGCCCAGCCGAACGCCTCGCCGCTGGCCGGATCGAGCTCGGTCACGTACCAGTCGCCCCACGCGGCGAAGTAGTGGGCGTGGATCGTCTTGTGTTCGCACGGGACGCCGTCCGTGGCGCGGAGCGCCGGAATGCTTCGCAGAACCTCGTTGGGCGGGTAGAAGGCGTGTCCGCGCTCGCGCCGCCAGACCTCCGGCGTGAGGGTGCTGTCGGGCTGGGTGGCGGGCACGTGCTGGTCGGCCATGACGGTCTCCTGGATGCAGGCGGCTTGTGGTGATCTCGTCGCAACCGAGGTTTGCCCTCCCCGTTTGCGACATGTATTAGTTTACCGTTCTTGGTCGTGTGGGGCAACCTCCTCCCGAGGCAGGACGAGGCACCGTTCGGGCAGCCCTCCGGCTGCGCGGTCCGGGAGTTCGGGGAGGGTCGGGAAGCCCGCCCCGTCCCCCCGGGCGTCGCTGAGGAGGCCGTTGAAGATCTCCCAGCCGTTGACGCCGTGGTCGCCCCACACCCTGCCCCGGAGGCCGGCGGGAAGGTCCGGGCCGCCCCTGGCGGCGACGTCCTCCATGTGGTCCACCTCGACCCCGTCGCTGTCGAGCAGTTCGGCCAGTTCGACGGTGCCGTCCGTGGGGCCCTCCGAGAGGACGGCGTACCGGGCG
This sequence comes from Streptomyces sp. NPDC000594, assembly GCF_040299965.1. Lineage (NCBI taxonomy): Bacteria > Bacillati > Actinomycetota > Actinomycetes > Kitasatosporales > Streptomycetaceae > Streptomyces > Streptomyces sp. NPDC000594. Next base: position 133,448 of record NZ_JBEPCY010000013.1, read on the forward strand.
CCGGGCACGGCCCAGGCCAGGGATTCGGCCACGGCCGCGACCACTTCGTACGCCAGCCGCCCGGCCTGGAGGCGGTGGTGGGCGTAGGCGGAGACGACGGGTTCGCGGGCGGGGGGTTCGGGGGCCGCCGGCGGGGCACCTTGGCTGCTCGCGCGGCGGACCTGGTGAAGGTGGACGCCGCCGTGGCCCGTCCACCGCTGCTCCCGCTCCGCCTCGTCCTCCCAGCTCTCGGGGTGGGCGCGGAGGTGGAGGTACAGGGCGTGAGGGTCGTCGGCGATGGGTTCGGGGACGGCCAGGCGGACGAGGGTGTCGTAGCGCTGGGTCTCACTGTGGACGAGGTGGAGGTCGCGGGTGACGGTGCGCGGGTTGTTCACGAGGGGCCTTTCGCTCTCGGCCGGGCGGGCGGTCACACCACCAGGGGGCTGGCCATGGCGTTGAGACGTTCGGTCGTCTCGTCGAACTTCCGGCCACAGGGGGTGCAGAGCCAGGTGCTGACGATGGCGCCGGTGAGGGTGACACGGGAGTGGCGGTCGAGCACTTCGGGGCGGCGGCAGTCGTCGCAGGGGTGCGTCATGGCGATCCTTGGTGCGGAAGGGGTGCGTGGTGGCCGATCCGAGGCTTGCCCTCCCCGACTCGACATTTACTATTCTACCATATCGAAGCGGGGAGGACGCCGGTCGGATGTTCGCTACCCGGCCGGATGGTGCAGCCTCCGCACCACGTGCTCGGCGGCTCTGGCGTCAAGCTCGTATACGCCGCGCCGGTCGTCCGCCGCGGCGCAGTACGCCGCCCACTCTTCGTACGGGTGCTCGGCGAGCTCCGCCAGGGCCATCAACATCTGGTCGAGGTGGGGTCCTTCGGGTTCGAGACGCGTACCGTCCTCGGCGGTCAGGTACTGGGCGACAAGGGTGCCGGGATCAGCGCCGACTTCGAGGGTGACGGTCCGGGCGGACGAGTGCCCGCTCTCCCTGGCGGCGCGGTCCGCGGCGTCCGTGATGGCGGCGACCACGAACGCGCATCGGTCTGCGGGGGCCGCGTCGTGGACGCGCTCGGGAAGGGGCTGGGATGAGGAATGCACGGTGCCTCCGTGAGCTCTGGGTGGTGGTGGGTCCTGGGCGAGCGGGCTCGGCGGCGGAGCGCGCTATGTCGCCCGACCGGCGCACTGGCACTGACAGGCGCAGGTGTCGCACGCGCGGCACTCCCCGGCCGTCGGACACTGACAGGTGCAGTTGAAGACCGTGCAGCCGTCCTGGTGGACCCGTACGGCGGTTGGGTCTCGGAGCGCCGCGAGGGCGCCGACGACGGCGTTCATCCCGGCGCCGGGGAAGGACAGATCGACGGTCTGATCGTCGTTGACCACCAGTTCGTGCGCGACCGGGCACCCGGGACCGGCCTGGGCGTACCGGCCGGGCTCCGCATCACGGAGCTCGCCGGTGGGAGCGCCCGTTCCACGCCTGACCAGACGGAACCCGCCACGGCCGTGCACGATGTCGGTGATCAGCTGCGCGTGGGGCAGGGACAGCGCCTTGGCGTCCAGGTGGAGACCGGCGAGGGTGGAGTGGTCCGGCCGCACGCTGATCCGTCCGCCCCCGTCCAGATGGGCGGTGAGGCTGAGAGGGTCCTCCGGGTCCTCGACTGCGAGTCCGGGGTGCGCGGCGGCGAGCAGGGCGGCTCCGGAGAGGGCGGCCGCGTGCTGGGCGGCACGCCATGCCGCATGAGGGGTTTCGAGTTCCTTCGGTACGCGCGGAGCGACGACGAACATGCGGGTGTCCTTCAGTGAGGGGTGTTGGTGACCGGCTCGGCGGTCCGGTCGCCGGGGGCGCGCTCGCGGCCCCGGCGACCGGGGAGTCATGTTCCGGGCTGGGCCCGGAGGCGCTCAAAGCGCGCGTCCGCGGCGGTGTACCCGACGTCGCAGACGGGGCGGCAGAAGGCCCCGGCCGGGGCGCAGCACCCTTCGCAGGGCTCGTCGAAGTCAGCCGGCCGGAAGGGGCGGAGGGCAGGCCCCTGGGTGCTCGTCACGGACGTCCTTGGCTGGCAGGGGCGCGGGGGGGGGGGGGGGGCGCCCCCCCGGTGGGTGACAAAACCGGGGGGGTGCCCCACAAGGAGGACCCCCCGCGCGGGGTGGAGGAGAAAAGGTTAAAAATCAA